>NZ_BAAGSB010000014.1:0-63291 GCF_054782655.1 Nocardioides montaniterrae
TCCTGAGCCAGGATCAAACTCTCCATAAGAAAATTCAAACCCAACAAAGACAAACCCCGACAACATCACGTTGTCTAGAATTCATCAATTGCCGAAATACTCCGACAACCACTCGGTTGCCGCACAAACATTTCACAACAATCAAAATGCATGACACACTGTTGAGTTCTCAAACATCAGACGCAGCCGCGTGTCTCGCCGGTGACCCGGCGCCCTTTCGCGGCGCAACCTGAGCAACGCTACTCACGTTGCAGTTCTCGGTCAACTTGACGCTGACCCCGCCCTTCGGCGGCCGGTCGCTGCTGTGGTGGCCTCCCGGGTGTTACCCCGGTGTTTGGCCCCCTTGCGGCGACAAAGAGAACATTACAGACACCCCTGGGGAGCCACAAATCGGGGTGCCCCTTTTGCACCACGGGCCCCGTCCTACGCCTGGGAGCGCGCTCCACGAGCGGTCGTGACGCGGTCGCGGAGCTGCTCCAGCTGCTCGGCGACGCGCACGGGCGCCGTGCCCCCGCGGCCGTTGCGGGAGCCGACCGAGCCCTCGGCGGTCAGCACGAGACGGACGTCCGGGGTGAGCGCCGGCGAGACAGCTGCGAACTCCTCGTCGGTCAGCTCGTCGAGCTCCACTCCCCTGGCCTCCGCCACGCGGACGCAACCGCCCGCGACCTCGTGCGCGATGCGGAACGGCACCCCTTCGCGCACCAGCCACTCGGCGATGTCCGTCGCCAGCGAGAAGCCCTGCGGCGCGAGCTCTGCCATCCGCCCGGTGTTGTAGACGAGGGTGGCTACCTGGCCGGTGAACGCCGGCAGCAGGACCTCGAGGGTGTCGACGGAGTCGAAGACCGGCTCCTTGTCCTCCTGCAGGTCACGGTTGTACGCGAGCGGGAGCGCCTTGAGGGTGGTGAGCAGGCCGGTCAGGTTGCCCACGAGACGGCCGGCCTTGCCACGAGCGAGCTCGGAGATGTCGGGGTTCTTCTTCTGCGGCATGATGCTCGACCCTGTCGACCAGGAGTCGTGCAGCGTCACGAAGTCGAACTCCTTGGTCGCCCACAGGATGATCTCCTCGGCGATCCGGCTGATGTCGATGCCGATCTGCGCGGTGACGTAGGCGAACTCGGCGACGAAGTCGCGGGACGCCGTACCGTCGATGGAGTTCGCCGTCGAGCCGGTGAAGCCCAGCTCCCGGGCGACCAGCTCGGGGTCGAGACCGAGGCTCTGGCCCGCGAGGGCACCGGAGCCGTACGGCGAGTCCGACTCGACGCGGTCGCGCCAGTCGGCCAGGCGGTCGACGTCGCGCAGCAGGGTCCAGGCGTGGGCCAGCAGGTGGTGCGAGAGCAGCACCGGCTGGGCGTGCTGGAGATGGGTGCGCCCCGGCATGATCGCGGGCTTCTCCCCCAGGTGCTGATCGGCCTGTCCGGCGAGCGCCTCGACGAGGTCGAGCACCAGCTCGCTGATCCGCGCACCGTGGTCGAGCAGGTAGCAGCGGAAGAGCGTCGCGATCTGGTCGTTGCGCGAGCGACCGGCACGGAGCTTGCCACCGACGTCGGGGCCGACCTCCTCGATCAACAGCCGCTCGAGCGCACCATGGACGTCCTCGTCCGACGCCGCCGGCAGCAGCTGGCCGCTGGTGAAGCGCTCGGCGAGGACGTCGAGCCCACGGTGCAGCTCGATCTCCTCCGCACCGGTCAGGAGGCCAGCGGCCCCGAGCGCCTTCGCGTGGGCGTGGGAGCCGGCGATGTCGTAGAGGGCCAGCCGCCAGTCGAAGTGCGTCGAGCGCGAGAGCGCCTCGAGCTCGGGCGAGGGGCCACCCTCGAAGCGACCGCCCCAGAGCTTGCCCTCGTTGGTGGTGCTGACGTCCTTGCTGCTCACTGGTCTACCTCTTGCTCAGTACGGCGGCCGCGGCCGCACGCATCATCTCGGGCATGTCGGGCGAGGCGGCCGAGCCATCCGCCTCGAGCGCTTCGGGTGTCCACCACTCCGCGCGGACGATGTTGCCGGCCTCGCCCGCGTCGAGACCCTCGAAGTGGACCTCGACGTCCTCGTCGAGCGGGACGGCCAGGAACGTCGAGTGCGAGACGTAGTCCTGCCCGTTCCACGAGAACGGGTGCGTGCCGGTCCCGATCGGGCCGATGACGGCCGCTGCGGGCATGGTCAGTCCGGTCTCCTCGAACAGCTCGCGGACCGCGGCCTGCTCATGGGTCTCTCCCGGGTCGACGGCACCGCCGACACTGATCCAGTGCAGGTCGCCGGGACGAGCCGGGTCCTGCGCTTGGAGCAGAAGGACGCGACCGGCCGGCGAGACCGGCAGGAGGCGCGCAGCGATGCGGTGGATGGGTGCGCTCATGGGTCAGTCGGTGCCCTGCTCCATGGCGGCCTCGTCCTGGGCGATCTCGATGTCGCCGATCAGCTCGTCGTCGGCGACGTCGGGGTTGGCGGTGATCTGGTCGTAGCCGCCCGACGGGAGCTCGCCGAACAGGGTGCCGTTCTCGACCAGCACCGTGCCCTGGTCGAGGGGCTGGCCGGCGTACATCTCGAGCTTCGCGCGGCTGTCGGCGATGTCGAGGTTGCGCATGGTCAGCTGGCCGATGCGGTCGGTCGGACCGAACGCAGCGTTCTCGACGCGCTCCATCGAGAGCTTCTCGGGGTGGTAGGAGAAGTTGGAGCCCTCGGTCGCGAGGATCGTGTAGTCGTCGCCGCGACGCAGGCGCAGCGTGACGGTGCCGGTGACCAGCGAGGCGATCCAGCGCTGGATCGACTCGCGCAGCATCAGCGACTGCGGGTCGAGCCAACGACCCTCGTAGAGCAGGCGACCGAGCTTGCGGCCCTGGTTGTGGTAGTTCGCGAGCGTGTCCTCGTTGTGGACCGCGTTGAGCAGGCGCTCGTACGCCGCGAAGAGCAACGCCATGCCGGGCGCCTCGTAGATGCCGCGCGACTTGGCCTCGATGATCCGGTTCTCGATCTGGTCGGACATGCCGAGACCGTGCCGGCCACCGATCTTGTTCGCCTCGAGGACCAGCGCCACTGCGTCGTCGTACCTCGTGCCGTTGAGCGCCACCGGGCGGCCGGCCTCGAAGGTCACCGTGACGTCCTCGGTCTCGATCTGGACCGTCGGGTCCCAGAACTTCACGCCCATGATCGGCTCGACGATCTCGAGCGAGACGTCGAGGTGCTCGAGGACCTTCGCCTCGTGGGTGGCGCCCCAGATGTTGGCGTCGGTGGAGTAGGCCTTCTCGGTGGCGTCGCGGTAGGGAAGGTTGTGCGCGACGAGCCACTCGGACATCTCGTGGCGGCCGCCGAGCTCGGTGACGAAGTCGGTGTCGAGCCACGGCTTGTAGATGCGCAGCTCGGGGTTGGCCATCAGGCCGTAGCGGTAGAAGCGCTCGATGTCGTTGCCCTTGTACGTCGAGCCGTCGCCCCAAATGTTGACGTCGTCGGCCTGCATCGCCCGGACCAGCATGGTGCCGGTGACGGCGCGGCCCAGCGGCGTGGTGTTGAAGTAGGCCTTGGAGCCGGAGCGGATGTGGAACGCACCGCAGGCGAGGGCGGCCAGGCCCTCCTCGACGAGCTGGGGCTTGATGTCGACCGCGCGGGCGATCTCGGCGCCGTACTGCCGCGCACGGATCGGGACGCCGGCGATGTCCGGCTCGTCGGGCTGGCCGATGTCGGCGGTGTAGGTGCACGGGATCGCGCCCTTGTCGCGCATCCACGCGACGGCGACCGACGTGTCGAGACCGCCGGAGAAGGCGATGCCGACCTTCTCGCCGACAGGAAGGGAGGTGAGGACCTTCGACATGGGGCTATTCGTTTCCTTCTGCGAGAGCGGTGAACTTGCGGGCCAGGGCGTCGCCGCCGGCCGGGTCGCGTCCGATGATGAGGACCGTGTCGTCCCCGGCGATGCAGCCGAGGACATCCGCCAGGTCCGCACGGTCGACGGCGCTGGCGAGGAACTGGGCCGCACCCGGAGGGGTGCGGAGGACGACGAGGTTGGCGCTCGCGTCGGCGCTGACCAGGAGCTCGGAGGCGAGCCGGGCCAGCCGGTGGTTGGCCGCAGCCGACTCGCCGGCGATCGGGGTGCGATAGCCGCCCAGTGCCGGGACGGCGTACACCTTGGCGCCGGAGGCGCCGATCACCTTGACCGCGTCGAGGTCGACGAGGTCGCGGCTGAGCGTGGCCTGCGTGACGTGCACACCCCGTGCTGCCAGGAGCTCGGCGAGCTCGGGCTGCGAGCGCACCTCACGCCCACCGAGCAGCTCGGTGATGAGCTGCTGGCGGGCGTTCTTGGTCAGCGGGGTCAACGCGTGCTCAGTCACCGGCGCTCCGGTGCTGCCAGAGCCAGGCCAGCACGGCCTTCTGCGCGTGCCGACGGTTCTCGGCCTCGTCCCACACCACGCTCTGCGGACCGTCGAGGACCTCGGCGTCGATCTCGGTGCCGCGGTAGGCGGGTAGGCAGTGCAGTGCGATCGCGTCGGCCTTGGCGTGCGACATGAGCTCGGCGGTGACGGCGTACGGCCCGAAGACCGCCTTGCGCTCGGCGGCCTCGTCCTCCTTGCCCATCGAGACCCACGTGTCGGTGACCACGACATCGGCGTCGTGGACGGCGACGGTGGCATCGGCAGCGATGCGGACCGAGCCACCGGTCTCCTTGGCGATGCCGGTCGCCTTCTCCAGCACTCCACTGTCAGGCTCGTAGCCCTCGGGGCAGCCGAAGACGACGTGCATGCCGGCCATCGCGCCGGCCAGCGCCCACGAGTTGCCCATGTTGCAGGCGGCGTCTCCGAGGAACGCCACCGTCAGGCCAGTGGTCGCGCCCTTGTGCTCACGGATCGTGAGCAGGTCTGCGAGCAGCTGGCAGGGGTGGAACTCGTCGGTCAACGCGTTGATGGTGGGTACGCCGGACATCGCGGCCATCTCATCGAGGGCAGCCTGCGCGTAGGTGCGCCAGACGATGGCGCTGGCCTGGCGGCCGAGCACACGGGCCACGTCGGCGACGGACTCGCGCTTGCCGATGCCCGCGAGGGTCCCGTCGACCACGAGCGGGTTGCCGCCGAGCTCGGCGATCCCGGCGGCGAAGGACGCCTGCGTGCGCAGCGTCGGCTTGTCGAAGATCATCGCCACGGTGTGCGGGCCCTGGAGCGGCTTGGCGCTGAAGGGATCGGCCTTGAGTCGGCTGGCGAGGTCCAGCACCTCGGCCTGCTCGGCCGGAGTCAGGTCGTCGTCGCGCAGGAAGTGACGAGTCATGAGGCAACTCCTGCGTTGTCGAGGATGGCGGGCCAGGCAGCGACGAACTCTGCCGCCTCGGCCTCGGTCAGCACCAGCGGGGGCGCGAGGCGGATCCGCTGGGGCGTCGGAGCGTTCACGATGAATCCGACGTCCTGGGCGGCCGCGAGGACCTCGGCGGACTTGGGCTCGGCGAGGTCCAGGCCGATCAGCAGGCCCGCGCCGCGGATCTCCGTCACCCGCGGGTCGGCCGCGAGACCGGTGCGGAGCTGCTCCCCTACCTTCGTGGCGTGGGCGAGGAGCGCGTCCTTCTCGATCGTGTCGAGGACCGCCAGGGCCGCAGCCGCCGCGACGGGGTTGCCCCCGAAGGTCGTGCCGTGGTTGCCCGGGTCGAAGAGCTTGCCGGAGCCACCGGTCGCCAGGCACGCGCCGATCGGGATGCCACCGGCCAGCCCCTTGGCGAGCGTGACGATGTCCGGCACGACCGGGGTGTCGACCAGCGCGACGTTCTGGTGCGCCAGCCAGGTGCCGGTCCGGCCGATGCCGGTCTGGATCTCGTCGAGCCAGAGCAGCGCCTGGTGGTCGTGGGTGATCCGACGGGCGGCCGACAGGTAGTCGAGAGGAGGTACGACGACTCCGGCCTCACCCTGGATCGGCTCGACGAGGACCGCGGCGGTCGTGTCGTCCACCGCGGACTCGAGCGCCGCGACGTCGCCGTAGGGGACGAAGACCACGCCACCGGGCAACGGCTCGAAGGGCTCGCGGTAGGCGGCCTTGGAGGTCAGCGCGAGCGCACCCATCGTGCGGCCGTGGAACGAGCCCTCCGTCGCGACGATCTTGGTCCGGCCGGTGCGCCGGGTCAGCTTGAACGCAGCCTCGTTGGCCTCGGCGCCGGAGTTCGTGAAGAACACCTTGGTCTCCACGGGCTCGACCACCGGATCCTGGCCGACCGCCGGATCCTGGCCGACCGCCGAGCCCTGGAGCATGGCGGCGAGCCGTTCGGCGAGCGCGATCTGCGGCTCGCTGGCGAAGAAGTTCGAGATGTGGCCGAGCGTCAGCAGCTGGGTGGTCACCGCGGAGACCAGCGCCGGGTGAGCGTGGCCGAGAGCATTGACGGCGATGCCGCCGAGCATGTCGAGGTAGGAGCGGCCGTCGGCGTCCCAGACACGCGACCCCTCGCCCCTGACCAGGACGAGCTTGGGCGTGCCGAACGTGTTCATCAGCACGTCGGCGTACCTCTCGGTCCAGGCGTGCTGGCTCACTTGCCCACCGCCCGTGCCTTGCGCGTCTTGGTGGAGACGCCCGGGAGGACCTGCGTGCCGACACCCTCGTCGGTGAACAGCTCAAGCAGGACGGCGTGCGGCTCGCGGCCGTCGACGACCGTCGCGCGCTCGACTCCCCCGCGGACCGCCTGCAGGCAGGCGCCCATCTTGGGGATCATCCCGCTGGCCAGGCTCGGGAGCATCTCCTCGAGGGCGTCGGGGGCGATCTCGCCGATGACCTCCTCGGGGTCGGGCCACGACGCGTAGAGGCCCTCGACGTCGGTGAGGACGAGGAGCTTGACCGCGCCGAGCGCGGCGGCCAGGGCGGCCGCCGCCGAGTCGGCGTTGACGTTGTGGACCACGCCGTCCACGTCGGGGGCGACGCTGGAGACGACGGGGATCCGGCCGGCCTCGATCAGGTCGATCACCGACTCGGGACGCACGTGGGTCACCTCGCCGACCAGACCGAGATCGACCTCCTCGCCGTCGACGATGGTGCCGGTGGCGGTGGCGGTGAACAGGCCGGCGTCCTCGCCCGACAGGCCGACCGCGAGCGGACCGTGCTCGTTGATCAGGCCGACGAGCTCACGCTGGACCTGGCCGACCAGGACCATGCGTACGACGTCCATGGCCTCGGGCGTGGTCACGCGGAGGCCGCCGCGGAACTCCGACTCGATCCCGAGCCGGTCGAGCATCGTGGAGATCTGCGGCCCTCCTCCGTGCACCACGACGGGCCGGAAGCCCGCGAAGCGCAGGAACGCGATGTCCTCGGCGAACGCCTGCTTCAGGCTCTCGTCGGTCATGGCGTTGCCGCCGTACTTGATGACCACGATTTTTCCGTGGTACGCCTTCAGCCAGGGCAGGGCCCCGGCCAGGATCTTGGCCTTGGTCTGGTCCGGGCGGCCCGGCTGCTTCTCGGTCATCTCGCTCATGAGGAGTACGCGCTGTTCTCGTGGACGTAGGCATGGGTCAGGTCGTTGGTCCAGACGGTCGCCTGCGCGTCGCCGGACTTGAGGTCGATGGTCACCGTCACCGAGCGTGGCGTCAGGTCGACGGTGGCCGGGTCAGCGGCCGGCGTGGACCGCTTGCAGACCCACACGTCGTTGACGGCCACGTCGAGGTCGGCGGGGTCGAACGCCGCCCGGGTGGTGCCGACCGAGGCCAGGATCCGGCCCCAGTTGGGGTCGTTGCCGAAGACGGCGGCCTTGAACAGGTTGCTGCGGGCGACACTGCGGCCGACCTCGACGGCGTCCTCCTCGGAGGCGGCGTTGATCGTCGTGATCGCGATCTCGTGGCTGGCGCCCTCGGCATCGGCGAGGAGCTGCTTGGCCAACGTCGTGCAGAGCTCGGTGAGGGCCTCGGTGAACTCCTCGGCGCTCGGCGTGACGCCGCTGGCGCCACTGCTCAGGACGGTCACCGTGTCGTTGGTCGACTGGCAGCCGTCGGAGTCGAGCCGGTCGAAGCTGACCCGGGTGGAGGCACGCAGCGCCTTGTCGAGCTCGTCGGCCGGCACGATCGCATCGGTGGTGATGACTACGAGCATGGTCGCCAGCGCCGGGGCGAGCATGCCCGCGCCCTTGGCCATGCCGCCGATGGACCACGTGCCGTCCGGGCCGTCGCGCTCGACCACCGCCTGCTTGCTGACCGAGTCGGTGGTCATGATCGCGTGGGCCGCGTCGTCGCCACCGTCGCTGCTCAGCGCGGCGTGGGCGGCGGTGACACCGGTGAGCAGGTCGTCGCGGTCGTTGGCCAGACCGATCAGGCCGGTGGAGCAGACGATGACGTCGCCGGCACCGATGCCGAGGAGCTCCCCGACCTTCTCGGCGGTCAGGTGCGTGGTCAGGAAGCCGTCGGGGCCGGTGTAGCAGTTGGCTCCGCCCGAGTTGAGCACGACGGCCTTGACCACGCCGTCCTTGGCGACCTGCTCGCTCCACAGGATCGGGTTGGCCTTGCAGCGGTTGCTGGTGAAGACCGAGGCCGAGTCGAAGCGGGGGCCGAGGTTGGCGACGAGGGCGACGTCCTTGGCACCGGTCGACTTGAGGCCGGCCGGTACGCCGGCAGCGACGAAGCCTGCGGGACGGGTGATGCTCATGCTGGGATCTGCCTTCAGGAGAGGTGTGCGGGAACGGCGGCGGTGATCTCGTGCCCCGATCGTCGCCATGCCTCCTCGGCCTTGTCGGCGTCATGCGTCGGCACCAGGATCCAGTCGGTGTCGAAGGTCGAGATGGTCAGGATCGAGATGCCGGCCTCGGCCAGCGGGACCAGCAGGCCCGCGAGCACGCCGACCTGGTCGAAGGTGAGCTCGTCGGTCACGCAGAACGCCGTGAACGGCTTCTTGTGCGGCGCCTTCGTGGGGACGCTGCGGCCCGCGCAGATGAGCGAGGTCTCGGTAGCGGTCGCCGTGATCGAGAACAGCGACGAGGACTCGGCCCACGTCGGGATCTCGGCCCCGGCCGCGAGCTTCACGATCGCCAGCGTCTCGGGGTAGCGGGCCAGGTTGAACGTCTGCGGGGTGGTCACGGCGCTACTCCTACGGTCGTGAGGCCGGTCGTCTCGGGGAGACCGAGGGCCAGGTTCATGCACTGTACGGCGGCGCCGCCGGTGCCCTTGGCGAGGTTGTCGATCGCGCCGACGACGACGAGCCGCCCGGCGGTCTCGTCGAGGGCGACCTGCAGGTGCACGGCGTTGGAGCCGAGCACGCTCTGGGTCTGCGGCCACTGACCGGCCGGCAGGACGTGGATGAACGGCTCGTCGGCGTACGCGTCGACGTACGCCTGCCGAGCCTGCTCGGCCGTGACGCCAGGCTTGATCGGGGCGCTGCAGGTCGCCAGGATGCCGCGGCTCATCGGGACCAGCAGCGGGGTGAAGGAGACCTTCACGGGCTGGTCGGTGAGGCGACCGAGGTTCTGGGTGATCTCGGGGGTGTGCCGGTGGACCCCGCCGACGCCGTACGCGCTGGTGTTGCCCATCGTCTCGCTGCCGAGGAGGTGCGCCTTGGCGGACTTGCCCGCGCCGCTGGTGCCGGACGCGGCGACCACGACGACCTCGGGCTCGACCAGCCCGGCCGCGACGGCCGGAGCCAGCGCGAGGCTGGAGATGGTCGGGTAGCAACCGGGAACGGCGACCCGCTTGGCGCCCTCGAGCACTGCCCGGTTGCCGGGGAGCTCGGGCAGGCCGTAGGGCCAGGTGCCGGCATGGTCGGAGCCGTAGAACTTGGTCCACTCGGCCGCGTCCTCCAGCCGGAAGTCCGCGCCGCAGTCGATCACGATCGTGTCGTCGCCGAGCTGGGCGGCGATCGCGCCGGACTGGCCGTGCGGGAGGCCGAGGAAGACGACATCGTGCCCGGCAAGGTTGTCGATCGTGGTGTCGAGCAGCACCCTGTCAGCCAGTGGCAGCAGGTGGGGCTGGAGGCTGCCGAGCAGCTCCCCCGCGTTGGATCCGGCGGTCAGGGCGCCGATCTCGACGGCGGGATGTCCCAGCAGCAGCCGGAGCACCTCGCCCCCGGCGTACCCACTCGCACCTGCGACGGCGACGCTGATCTTGTCCATGTGCATAACTATACAGATCCCTGCATGTTCATGTGACATCGGGCCTGCGGAACGCTCCGGTTGCACGCGCTGAAACCGAATTGAAACCGGTCCGCTGCAGGGTCTCCCCCATGACCACCACCATCACGACGGCCGGCGATCCCGGCCCGCACCACGGCGGCTCCGCGCATGCGGTGGAGGCTACCGGCCTGGTGAAGACCTTCGACGGCTTCCGCGCCGTCGACGGCATCGACCTGCAGGTACGCCGGGGCGAGGTGTACGGCGTCCTGGGACCCAACGGCGCCGGCAAGACCACCATGCTCTCGATGCTCGCGACCCTGCTCCCCCTCGACGGCGGGAGCGCCTCCATCTTCGGCGTCGACGTCGCCACCCAGCCGCACCAGGTCCGCCAGCTCGTCGGCGTCACCGGGCAGTACGCCTCGGTCGACGAGAACCTGACCGCCACCGAGAACCTGATGCTCTTCAGCCGCCTGCTCGGCCAGTCCCGCAAGCAGGCTCGGAGCACCGCCGCCGACCTGATCGAGCGCTTCGGCCTGACCGAGGCCTCCGACCGGCAGATCCAGAAGTTCTCCGGAGGCATGCGCCGGCGCCTCGACCTCGCCGCGTCGCTGATCTCCCGGCCACCGCTGATCTTCCTCGACGAGCCGACCACCGGGCTCGACCCGCGCACCCGCGGCCAGATGTGGGACACCATCCGTGAGCTGGTCGCCGCCGGCTCGACGATCCTGCTGACCACGCAGTACCTCGACGAGGCCGACCAGCTGGCCGATCGGATCGCCGTCATCGACCGCGGCCGCAAGGTCGCCGAAGGTACGCCGGCCGAGCTCAAGGCCAGCGTCGGCAGCTCCACCCTGCAGCTACGGCTCGAGGACCGCGAGACGACCGCCGAGGCAGCGCGTCTCGTCGAAGGCGTCCTCGGCGAGCCACCGGTCCTGACGCCTGAGGCGGGCGGGCTCAACATCGCGCTGAGCGACGCGAACCGCGCGGCCGACGTACTGATCGCCCTGCGGACCGCGGGCATCTCCATCACCGCTGCCACCGTCCAGCAACCCACCCTCGACGAGGTGTTCCTGACCATCACCGGGCACCACACCGAGGACGAGAGCCAGGAGGACGTCGCATGAGCGCACCCACCACGACCGTCGCAGTGACGGACCGCTCGGCTGAGACGCAGAGCCGCCCGCTGACCGTGCGGCCCAGCCTGGCCGAGACCTACCAGCAGACGATGGCGATGGCCTGGCGGGCGCTCAAGAAGATGACCCGCAACCTCGAGCAGTCCTTCGACGTCATCATCCAGCCGCTGCTCTTCACCGCGATGTTCGCCTACATCTTCGGCGGCGCGGTCTCCGGCGACGTGCAGGCCTACCTGCCGATCATCATCACCGGCGTGCTCGCCCAGACCTCGCTCACGGCCTGCATGGCCGCCGGCACCCAGCTCCGCGAGGACATGGACAAGGGCGTCTTCGACCGGTTCCGGTCGCTGCCCATCTCCCGGATCGCACCGTTGGCAGGGCCGGCGCTGGCCGACCTGGTGAGGTACGCCGTCGCCGCGACCCTGACCATCCTCACCGGCCTGCTCATGGGCTACCGACCGGCGGGCGGCGTGCTCGGCGTCCTGGCCGGGTGGCTGCTCGTGGTCGCGGCCGGCTGGTCGATGTCGTGGATCTTCATCTGGCTCGGCACCCGGTTGAGCTCGTCCCAGGCGGTGCAGGGCATCGGGATGATGATCATGTTCCCCCTGACCTTCCTCTCCGACGCCTTCGTGCCGCTCAACTCGCTGCCCGGCTGGCTGGAGGCGTTCGTGAAGGTCAACCCGGTCCACCTCGTCATCGCCGCGACCCGCGACCTGATGAACAACGGCGACCTGACGCTCAACGTGCTGTGGGCCTTGCTCGGCTGCGGGTGCGTCGTCGCGATCTTCTTGCCCCTGGCCGTCCGCGGCTACGCCCGCAAGATGTAGCTAGAACAGCCGGTCCACCAGGCGCCGGGCGTCGTCGAGCAGCTCAGCTCCGCGGCGCCCGGCGTACTCCTCCTCGGCCCGGGCGCTCGCACCGGGCGCCAGGCTCTCGGCGTCGGCCCGAGCCTGCGCCCACCGCAACGCCGGCGCGAAGCGGTAGTAGGAGAAGCGGTCGGCCACCACGAGCAGGCGGACGGCGTCGTCGGGCAGCAACGATCGGTGGTGGAGCGCCCAGAGGCCGACGGCGAACAGCAGCACGCCGGACACCGGCAGGTCGAGCATCTGGCGCGCCTCCTGCAGCACGGCCACGGCCTTCGCCGTGAGGATGGCGTAGAGGTCGGCGCCCTCGTCGCCGTCGCCGTGGCGGACGTACGCCGCCAGCGCGCCGGCCTCGGCGAAGACGACCCACGGCAGCAGGCCGGAGCTCTCGTCGGCCACCGGGAAGCGCAGCTGCCTCATCGCCGCGACGGAATCGCGGAAGCAGGCCAGACCCTCGCGCGTCTGACCGCGAGCGAGAAGCACCTCGCCGCGGAGGGTGAAGACCGAACCGCGCGAGCCGAGCGGACCCTGCACACCGAGCTCGTCGATCGCCTCGAGGATGCGCTCGGCGTCGTCGAGCTGCCCCTGCTCGAGCGCAGCCATCCCCAGCACGGCCTCGGTCTGGATGACGTCGTCGGTCGCGCCGAGGCGCCGCAGGACAGGGAGCGCGGCGGTCGCGTGCCTGGCCGCCCCGCTGACATCGCCGACCTGGGCGTGGAGGCCGCACAGCTGGGCGTGCAGGATCGCGCCCAGCCACGGGCCGTGCTCATCGGTCGTCAGCTCGAGCGCGGTCGTCGCAGCCTCCATGGCGCCCTGGGGATCGGCGGAGTTCTCGCGCTCGTGGCTGAGGAACTGGTACGTCGTGGCGCGGACCCTCGGGTCGGGATCGGCCAGCAGCCGGTCGACGAGCTCCTCGTCGTACCCCTGCAGCTCGTGGGCGAGGAGGATCTGGAGCATCGTGCCCAGGTGGGGGCTGGTCGAGCCGGTACCGAGGCGCCGGGCGACGCGCTCGACCTGGGCGGTGTCCGCCGAGCCGGTGAGCACCGAGCCCATCAGGCAGCTGGCGAGCGACACGCGGGCCGGCTCGACGAGCTCGGCCGGCGGGTCCCAGCCATCGAGCGTGTCCAGGACAGCGGAGCTCAGGCTGAAGGCGCGGTGGTGCTCGCCGACCAGCGCCCAGTAGCCGCCCAGCACGCTGTGCAGCACCACCACGGTGGGCCGGTCGCCCACGGCGATCGCCTGGCGGAGCACGTCGGCGAGGTTGTTGACCTCCCCGCGGACGCGGCGTACGGCCTCGACCTGGGTGGGGGTGAACATCAGCAGGCCGTGGGTGCGGCAGAAGCCGGTCGCCCAGTCCCGCTGGCTGGCCGCGGCGGCCTCCTGCTCGCCGGCCGCGGCGAGCTGGAGCCTGCCGAACTCACGGACCGTCTCGAGCATCCGGTAACGGATGTCGTCGGCCTCCTCGGTGACGGCGAGCAACGAGTTGTCGACCAGGTGCTCCACCGCGGCGAACGCGTCCGCTCCGAGCACCGCGTCGGCGCCGTCCATCGAGAAGCCGTCGTGGAAGACCGAGAGACGGCTCAGGGCCCTTCGCTCCGGGCCACCCAGGAGGTTCCAGGACCAGTCGATGACGGCCAGCAGGGTCTGGTGACGATCGGGGGCGCTGCGGTCGCCGCCACGCAGGAGGGCGAAGCGATCCTCGAGCCGGGCCGCGACATCGGCCACGCTCATCGCGCGCACCTTGACCGCGGCCAGCTCGATGGCGAGCGGAAGCCCGTCGAGACGGGCCACGATGGCGTCGACGTGCTCGGCCGGCAGCACCACACCGGGACGGGCCGCCTCGGCCCGCTGCGTGAACAGCTCGACCGCCTCGTCCCGCCCGAGGGTGCGCAACGGGAGGACCCGCTCGGCAGCGATGGCGAGCGGGGTGCGGGTCGTGGTCAGCACCCGCAGCCGCGGCGCGGCGGCCACGAGGAAGGCGACGAGGTCCGCGACCTCGGTGATGAGGTGCTCGCAGTTGTCGAGAACCAGCAGGGTCGAGGCCTGGTCGAGCTGCTGCGCGATCCGCGTGCGGACGTCTCGGCGCTGCTCGGGCGTCAGGGTCCGGCGTCCGCTCACCGAGTCGCGTACGCCGAGCGCGGACCCGACCTCGCCGACCAGGTCCTCCGGGTCGACGACACCGACCAGCTCGACGACGTGGACGACCGGCTGCTCGGCCGACGCGGCCGCGAGCTGGGCGAGGCGCGTCTTGCCGAGTCCGCCGGGACCCAGGATCGACACGACCCGGTGGGTGCGCAGCAGCCCCCGGAGGTCGGCGAGGTCCTGGTCGCGCCCGACCAGGCTGGACGCGTAGTGGTGCACGCCCGAGCGGACCGGCCGGTCGCTGACCAGCAGCTCGCGGTGCAGCTCCTGCAGCTCGGGCGACGGATCGACGCCCAGCCGATCGGCCAGGTCGGAGCGGATCAGCTCGTAGTGGTCCAGTGCCGCGGGCACTCCCCGCACGGATGCGATCGACCGCAGCAGGGCTGTCGTCACCTCGGCGTCAGGAGCCGCGCGCTCGAGCAGCGGAAGCGCGTCGGCGTACGCGCCCTCGGCGGCCAGCCGCAGCCCGACGGGTCGCAACGCCCAGGCGTCGACCTCCTCGGTGGCCAGGGCGAGCCGGTAGCCGACCGCAGTACGGCCGATCGCGGTCGCCGCCGTTGCCGAGCGGGCGCGGGAGACGACCACCTGCAGCGCCTTGCCCGGCGTGGCCGGGAGGTCGTCGGCCCAGATCTCGTCGACGAGTGCGGCGTCGCGCAGCCCACGAGGGCCGGCCGCGACCAGCGCACGCAGCAGCGCCCGGGTGCGCTCACCCGGGACGGCAGCGCCGTCCCAGGTCACGTCATCGAGAACGCAGAGCCGGGCCACGCCGTGATCCTGTCAGGCCCGCTGGACCGCTCCGGTCAGCTCGGCCGCCTTGGCCACCGCGGCGTCGCGGGCGGCGCTGGTCTCTTTCTCGGTCAACGTGGCGTCGGGCGAGCGGAACCGCAGTGCGAACGCCAGGGACTTCTTGCCCTCGCCGATCTGCTCACCGGTGAAGACGTCGAAGAGGCGTACCGACTCGCACAGCTCACCAGCGCCCTCGCGCAGCGCGGCCTCGACGGCCGCGACGGTGATGTCGGCGTCGACGACCAGCGCCACGTCCTCCTTGGCGACCGGCATGGTCGAGAACTGCGGACCCGGGCGGACGGACGGTGTGCTCGCCATCAGGAGGTCGAGGTCGATCTCGACCGCTGCGGAACGCTCGGGCAGGCCGAAGGCGCGGCACACGGCCGGGTGGATCTCGCCGGCGTGGCCGAGGGTCTGGCCGTCGACGGAGAGCTCGGCGCAGCGGCCGGGGTGCCAGGGAGCCAGGGCGGCAGCAGTGGTGCCGACCTCGACGCCCAGCTCGCCCGCGAGGCGGCGTACGAGACCGATCGCGTCGGACCAGTCCGCCTTGCGGCCCTGGCCCCACCAGCCGTCGCGGTCGGTGTCGCCGGCCAGCACGACGCACAGGTGCAGCGGCTGGCGCGGCAGCGCGTCGAGCAGCGCGCTCAGCTCTGCCTCGGACGGGCGGTCGGCGACGCCGTAGATCGGGGTCGCGTTGCCGGTCGGGAACGCGACGGTGGCCGTCTCGAACAGCGCGACACCCTGGGCACCTCGGCCCAGGTTGCGGCCGGCAGCCTTGAGCAGGCCGGGCAGCAGCGTCGTGGTGTACGCCGGCTCCTCGGAGCTGATCGGGTTGGCCAGGCCGACGGTCGTACGGCGCGGGTCGTCCGCGGGCATCCCGAGCAGGTCGAAGGTCGCCTCCCCGACGAACGGGAAGCTGACGACCTCGACGCACCCGGAACCGGCCAGCGTGCGACCGACGCGGCGGCGCAGCTGCTGGGAGCGGGTCAGGCCGCGGCCGGTCGCGCGACGCGGGAGGACGCTGGGCACGGCGTCGTAGCCGACGATCCGGACGACCTCCTCGACCAGGTCGTAGGGGTCGTTGAGGTCGGGCCGCCAGGTCGGGCCGGTGACCTTGAGGTGGTTCCCGTCGACCTCCACGTCGGCGCCGACCGCGCGCAGGTGCGCGACGACGTCGTCGGTCGAGACGTCGATGCCACTGATGCGAGCCGGCAGATCGGCCGCCGCGGTGATGGTCGGCCGCAGCGGAGCCTCGCCGACCAGCGTGAAGCCCGGGTCGGCGGTCGCGCCGCCGTGGGCGACGAGCAGCTCGACGACGCGGTCAGCGGCAGCGGCCGGGAGCAGCGGGTCGACGCCGCGCTCGAAGCGCTTGGAGGCCTCGGAGCCGAGCTTGTGCCGCTTCTGCTGGCGGAAGATCGTGGTCGGGTCGAAGTACGCCGCCTCGACCACGATGTCGGTCGTGGTCGCCGAGATCTCGGTGTCCGCACCGCCCATCACACCGGCCAGGCCGATCGGGCCGTTGTCGTCGGTGATCAGCAGGTCGGCCGGGTCGAGGGTGCGGACCACGTCGTCGAGGGTCTTCACCTTCTCGCCGGCCTGCGCGCGGCGTACGCGAATCGGGCCGGCCAGCTTGGCCTTGTCGTAGCAGTGGTTGGGCTGACCGAGCTCGAGCATCACGTAGTTGGAGACGTCGACGGCGAGCGAGATCGAGCGCATCCCGGCCTGCTCGACACGCTTCTTGATGAAGTCGGGCGTCGGGGCGGTCGGGTCGAAGCCGCTGACGGTACGGGTCGCGAAGACGGGACAACCAGCGGTGTCGTCGACGACGACCTCGTAGGACTTGCCGTCGACCGCCGGGACGTCGCGATCGGCCGGGTCGGCGAACGACAGGTCGAAGCCGAGGGCGGCCTCGCGGGCGATGCCGCGCAGGCTCAGGGCGTACGCGCGGTCGGGGTTGATCTCGAACTCGATGATCTCCTCGTCGAGCCCGAGCATCGCCATCACGTCCGTGCCGGGCTCCCCCGCGTCGGCGGGCAGCACGATGATGCCGTCCTGGCCGTCGTCGGGGAGCCCGAGCTCGGAGGAGGAGCAGATCATGCCGGCGCTGAGGTGGCCGTAGGTCTTGCGCTCGGAGATCGCGAAGCCACCGGGCAGCACCGCGCCCGGGAGGCAGACCACCACGAGGTCACCGGGGCCGAAGTTGTGCGCACCGCAGATGATGCCCTGCGGCTCACCGGTGCCGTTGGCGTCACCGACGTCGACGGTGCACCAGTTGATGACCTTGCCGTTCTTCTGCGGCTCCTTGTCCTGGGTGAGGACACGGCCGATCACGAGCGGGCCGGTGATGTCGGCTGACTCGATCGCCTCGAGCTTGAGGCCGAGCGCGGTGAGCCGGTCGGTCAGCGCCTCGGTGCTGAGGTCGGCCGGCAGGTCGACGTACTCCTTGATCCAGGAGATCGGCGCCTTCATGTCAGAGCTCGCTTCCGAAAGCAGTGGTGAACCGTACGTCGCCCTCGAAGAGCGTGCGCAGGTCCTCGAGACCGTGGCGGAACATCAGGGTGCGATCGATGCCCATGCCGAAGGCGAAGCCGCTGTACTTGTCGCTGTCGACACCGCACGCGCGCAGGACGCGCGGGTTGACGATGCCGCAGCCGCCCCACTCGATCCAGCCCTCGCCGCGGCAGGTGCGGCAGGTCTCGCCGGCGTCGTTCACCTGGGCGCCTCGGCAGACGAAGCAGATCAGGTCGACCTCGGCGCTGGGCTCGGTGAACGGGAAGTACGACGGGCGGAAGCGGGTCGTGATGCCCTCGCCGAACATCTGGGTGGCGAAGTGGTCGAGGGTGCCCTTGAGGTGCGCCATCGAGATGCCCTCGTCGATGGCCAGGCCCTCGACCTGGTGGAACATCGGGCTGTGGGTGGCGTCGTACTCGTCGGTGCGGAAGACGCGGCCGGGGCACACGACGTAGATCGGGGCATCCGCGGTGACACCGCGGGTGAGCATCGTGCGCGCCTGCACGGGTGACGTGTGCGTGCGCAGGACGAGGTGGTCCTCGGCCGGGTCGGTCCAGAACGTGTCCTGCATCGTGCGCGCCGGGTGGTCCGGGCCCAGGTTGAGCGCGTCGAAGTTGAGCCACTCGGCCTCGATGACCGGGCCCTCAGCAACCTCCCAGCCCATCGCGACGAAGATGTCGGCGATCAGCTCGGCGCCGGTCGTCAGCGGGTGACGCGCACCCACCGGACGGCGGTCGGTCGGCAGCGTGACGTCGACGGTCTCCTCGACCAGCATCCGCGCCTCGTGCTCGACCTCGAGCACGGCCTGGCGCTCGGCCAGCGCCTTGTTGACGGCGCCGCGGGCCTGACCCACGCGCTGGCCGGCCTCCTTGCGGGCCTGCGGCGGCAGCGCACCGATCTCGCGGTTGGCCAGCGCCAGAGCGGAGCGGTCTCCTGCGTGCTCGGTGCGGGCAGCCTTGAGCTGCTCGAGGTCGGCGGCAGCGGCGATCGCGGCGAGTGCCGCGTCGCGCGCAGCGTCGATCTCGCCCTGCTGCAGCGGGGTGACCTCGACGGGGTCGTAGTCAGAATTGGGGCCGGACACGCGGCAAGTCTAGGAAGGCTCGGCATCCGCGGGCGACCGGGATGCTGATCAGGCCGGGAACGACTCGGCGATCTGCCTGGCCCGGGCGAGGTACGCCGGCCAGTCGACACCGTCCGGGATGTTGTCACCGGGTGTGCGCAGGCCGGTCGCGCCATCGATCTGCTCCCGCAGGATGTCGGCATGGCCGGCGTGACGGTCTAGGTCGCCGGTGGTGTGCACCAGCATCCAGAGCAGGGTGACCTCGCGCCCGCCCCAGTGGGGCGGGCGGCCGACCGCGTCGAGCGGCAAGGCCTCGATGGTCTGGTCGGCGAACGCCCAGACCCGGCGGTAGAACGCGATCAGGTCGGCGAGGGGCACCTCCGCAGGCAGCAGCCAGTCGGCCTGGGGGTCCTCGTCGTACGCCTCCTCACGGATGAAGCAGGGGTGCTCGGGCTCGGCCCACTCACGGCCGAAGGTCGGCCCGAAGTAGACGACCTCGACGTTTGCGCAGTGCAGCAGGATGCCGCTGAGGCTGGTGCCGGTCGGCGTACGAGGCAGGCGTGCTTCACGTTCGCCCAGTTCGGCGACCTTGCTCACGAGCGCCGTACGCGTCTCCTGGAGGTAGCGCCGCAGCACGTCCTTCGGGTCGGCGTCGGTCATGGCTGCTCCTCCTCCGCAAGAGGTTCGATCACCGGCCAGCGGGTGGTGAACATGCCACCGCCACCGGGCGCATCGCCGATCACGGCCAGGCCGCCATGGGCCCGCATCAGCCCGTGCACGATGTAGAGCCCGAGCCCGGACCCGCCGCCGCTGCCGGACGTCCAGAACTTCGTGAACACCCGCTCGCGCTGCTCCTCCGGGATGCCCTCGCCCTCGTCGGTGACGACCACCTCGGCGTACGCCGGATCGGCGGGTGCGGGACGGACGACGACCCGCACCCGGCCCTCGCCGTGGCGTACGCCGTTCTCGACGATGTTGGTCAGCACCTGCACGACCTTGTCGGGGTCGGCATCGATCATCGGCACGTCGGCGACCTCGAGAGCGATCTCGCGCGAGGTGGAGGCTGAGACGAGGTCGACGACGCGACGTGCCTTGAGCGCCAGATCGGTCGGGCGCTTGTGGAGCTGGAGCCGCCCCGTGTCGATCCGGGCGACGTCGAGCAGCTCGGCGATGAGCCGACTCAGCCGATCGGCGTCGGTGGCGACCGTGGTCAGCATCAATCGCTTCTGGTCGTCGGTCAGCTTGTCCCAGCGGTTGAGCATCGCGTGCACGAAGCCCTTGACCCCGCTGAGCGGCGAGCGGAGCTCGTGAGCCACCGTGGCGACCAGGTCCGAGCGCTCGCGGTCGAGGCGTGCGCGGCCGCGGCCCGATCGCAGGCTGACGGCGACGCTCCGGATCGGGCCCAGCCGCTCCTCCCTGACCAGTCGGACCGTCACCAGCACCTCGGTCCCGTCGGGCAGCAGCCAGCTCTGCTCGGGCACACCGGTCCGGATCGCCAGGCCGACGTAGGGGTCGACCAGGTCGATCCACCGGGCACCGGCGTGATCGGTGAGCGTCAGGACGTCGCCGAGCTTGTATCCCTCGACCGCGGCGGCCCTGATGCCGAGCATCACGGCCGCCGCGTGGTTGACCAGCACGACGCGACCCTCGCCGTCGGCGAGCACGACGCCGTCCGGCAACAGATCGATCGCCTCCACCGGCACGTCCTCGGGCATGGATCGAACCTATCCCCCAGCCTGCTCAGGCCGGCTCGGGCAGCACGCCCTCGGCCGACTCGGCCTCAGCGACCTCCACCAGCGGGTTGCGGGGTACGGCGAGCACGTGCTCCATCAGCGCGAGCACGAGGATGCCGCCGACCGCGAGCGAGACGGCGCCGATCCAGTAGGTGATCTGGGTACCGCCCGCGAGGTCCCCGAGGATGTGGCCACCCGGCAGGGTGACCTTGTGCCCGTTGAACAGGATCGGGTGGTTGTCGGAGTAGCGGGTCGCGATGCTCGCCAGCGTCGCGAGACCGAGCGCACCGCCGATCTGCTGGATGGCCTGCTGGATGCCGGAGGCGAGCGAGGAGTCCTCTCCCGTCACCTGGTGCAGCGAGGCGTTGCCGATCGCGGGGAAGCTCAGACCGGAGCCGAGGGCGAGAAGCACCATGCCGGGGAGGATCTGGGACCAGTAGCTGATGTCGCCGGCGGCACCGTTGCCGATCATCGAGGACAGACCCATGCCGATCGCGTCGAGGAGGAAGCCCACCGCCAGCAGGCGCTTCACGCCGATCCGCGGCATCAGCCCGGTGCCGATCCCGATGCCCGCGCCGATGCACAGCCCGAACGGGAGATAGGACAAGCCGGACTTGATCGAGCCCCACTGCATCACCTGCTGCTCGACCAGCGTCAGCAGGAAGAAGTAGGAGAAGAAGGCCGAGGAGAAGAACAGCGTGACGATGTTGGTGACGACGCGGGTGCGGTTGCGGAAGAACGAGAGCGGAATCAGCGGGTCGCTCGACCTCGCCTCGATGATGACCATCAGCACCAGCAGCGCCAGCCCGCCACCGATGGAGGCGAGGACACCGGTCGAGCCCCACGGGTGATCGGCCGCCCGCAACAGGCCGTAGACCAGCGAGAGCAGACCGGCGGTGCCGGTGATGGCGCCGAGGAAGTCCGGCCGGTGCGCGTTGGCGGAGCGGCTCTCGGAGACCAGGCGCGGGACGAAGATCAGGGCGACGATCGCGACCGGGACGTTGATGAAGAAGATCCAGCGCCAGTCGAGGTGCGTGATGAAGCCGGAGATCACCGTGCCGGAGGTGCCGCCGAGCCCGGCCAGGCCGCCGAAGATGCCGAGCGCCTTGATGCGCTCGGCCGGGTCGGTGAACAGGATCGCGATGATGCCGAGCGAGGCCGGCGCGGCGAGCGCCTCACCCATGCCCTGCACGAAGCGCGAGACGTCCATCATCAGACCCGACTGGGCGAACCCGCAGGTCGCCGAGGCGACGCCGAAGAGCGCGACGCCGACGAGGAAGGTCGCGCGCCGGCCCAGGAGGTCGGCCAACCGACCGCCCAGGAGGAGCAGGCCACCGGCGGCGAGGACATAGGCCTCGACCACCCAGGCGAGGCTCGCCTCGGACATCTTCAGGTCGGTCTGGATGCTGGGCAGGGCGACGTTCACGACCGTGACGTCGAGGATGAGCATGAACTGGATGAGCCCCAGCACGCCGAGGGCCTTCCAGCGACGCGGGTCGCTCTCAATGGTCGTCATGACGGCAGCATGGCACCGAGCACCGACAGTCGACCTCAGGATTTCACTTCGGGCTCAGCGAGCGCGCTGGAGCCTCGCCGACGTGTAGAGGCAGAGCGCCGCGGCGGTGCTCAGGTTGAGGCTCTCGGCGCGGCCGTGGATCGGGATGGAGACCCGGTGGTCGGCCAGCTCCGCGAGCTCGGCCGGCAGGCCCCAGGCCTCGTTGCCGAACAGCCACGCGGTCGGCCCGGCGAGCAGCTCGTCGGCCTCGAAGAGGTCGATCTCTCCCCCGCCGTCGGCGGCGAGGACGGTCAGTCCCGCGGCCTGTGCGGCACGTACGGCGGCCGCCGGGTCGCGCTCGATCCCGAACGGCACGTGGAACAGGCTGCCCACGCTCGCGCGGACCGTCTTGGGGTTGTAGGGATCCACCGAGTCGCCGGCGAACACCACGCCGTCGGCACCGGCCGCATCGGCGCACCGCATCACGGTGCCGGCGTTGCCGGGGTCGCGGATGTCGGCGCAGATCGCGGCCAGACGGTGGTCTCGGTGCACCTCGTCGCTGGCGCCCGTCGGCACTCGACCGACGATGGTCGCCAGCGGCTCGTCGAAGTGGCGGACCACCCCGACCAGGCCGGCGGGGTTGACGCTGTCGGAGAGGGCGGCCATGGCCCGGTCGTCGACCAGGGTCACGGAGGCGTCACCGAGCAGGTCGGCGTACCTCTCGGACGCGAGCGGGGTGGCGAACACCTCGACCACTCGCGAGGGACGCTCGAGGGCGCCCTCGACGGCCTTCGGGCCGTCGGCAAGGAAGAGCCGCCGCTCGGATCGCTCCGAGCGGCGGCTCAGCTTCCGGGCCTCCTTGACGCGAGCGTTGCTCGCAGCGAGGGGCGCGGTGTCGTTCAACGGTGGGACAGGCTCAGGCGTTGGCCGGAGCGTTCACGTCGGCCGGAAGAGCAGCCTTCGCGGTCGCGACGAGCGAGTTGAACGCCTTGACGTCGTTGACGGCCAGGTCGGCGAGGATCTTGCGGTCGACCTCGACGCCCGCCAGGTTCAGGCCCTGGATGAAGCGGTTGTAGGTCATGCCCTCGGCGCGAGCGGCAGCGTTGATGCGCTGGATCCACAGGCGGCGGAAGTTGCCCTTGTTCTTCTTGCGGTCGTTGTAGCTGTAGACCAGGGAGTGGGTGACCTGCTCCTTGGCCTTGCGGTACAGACGCGACCGCTGGCCGCGGTAACCGCTGGCGCGGTCGAGGGTGGTACGACGCTTCTTGGCGGCGTTTACTGCGCGCTTGACGCGAGCCATCTCTAACTCCTACTTCTCGGGTGTTCGCTTAAGAGTGCTCAGGCTCAGAGGCCGAGCATCTTCTTCGCGCGGGGGACGTCGTTCTTGGCGACCTCGACGTTGCCGGTGAGGCGACGCGTGACCTTGGAGGCCTTCTTCTCGAGGTTGTGGCGCTTGCCGGCCTTCTCCCGCAGGATCTTGCCGCTGCCGGTCACCTTGAAGCGCTTCTTGGCACCCGAGTGGGTCTTGTTCTTCGGCATCTCGTTGCTCTCTCTACTCAGCTGGAAGCTTCAGGGCTTACAGGTCGATGTCGGGGTCGAGGGCCTCGTTGGCCCGCTTGGCCTTCTTCGGCGTGCTGGCGGGGGCGGCGCGGCGCTGGGCCAGCTCGGCCTGCTCGGCGGCCACCTCGTCGGCCTTCTCGGCCGCGGCCTCTTCCTTCGCGGCCTTGACCTCGGCCAGGGCCGTGGCCTTCTTCTTGTTCGGACCGATGACCATGGTCATGTTCCGGCCGTCCTGCTTGGGCGAGGACTCGACGAAGCCCAGCTCCTGCACGTCCTCGGCCAGCTTCTGCAGCAGGCGGAAGCCGAGCTCGGGGCGGTGCTGCTCGCGACCGCGGAACATGATCGTGATCTTGACCTTGTCGCCGGCGTTCAGGAAGCGGACGACGTGGCCCTTCTTGGTCTCGTAGTCGTGCTGGTCGATCTTCGGACGAAGCTTCATCTCCTTGATGATCACGTTCGTCTGGTTCCGACGCGCCTCACGGGCCTTCTGGGCGTTCTCGTACTTGAACTTCCCGTAGTCCATGAGCTTGCAGACGGGCGGCTTGCCCATCGGAGCGATCTCGACGAGATCCAGGTCGGCCTCCTGGGCCAGCTTGAGAGCCTGGTCGGTCGACACGATGCCGACGGTCTCTCCATTGGGTCCGACGAGGCGGACCTCGGGTACCCGGATCCGCTCGTTGATACGCAGCTCGGTGCTGATGTGTCCTCCAAGTTCGACTGGTTCGAGGCCACTTCGCTCAAAACGAGAAGTGGCTCCCGCTGGTGCAAGCGGAAGCCAGTCGACGACACCGGTGCCTCCCCGGGAACGGTGTCCTGGGGGCCTGGGTCATGCGGACCTGGACCCGACGACCTGTTGCCCAGCAGGCTGGGCGGGCGATCGATGCGGGTGGGAGACGATGTGGTGCTGGTCCCCGCTTGAGGATCTGTCACTGCATTCTCATGAGGCGACAGATCGGTCAACAGCAAGACTAACGGTTGTGTTCCCCGGTGTGCGAATCCTCGGGGTCGGTTCCGAGCCAGGCCCACTGCCCGTCCGGCAGCCGCACGGGCCGCCATCCGGAGGCGACGCGGTGGAGGTCGTCACCGTCGACCACGAAGCGGGTCGGACCGGCCACGTCGACGACGACAGCGGCCGCACCTTCCTGGATCGCGGTCTGCGCCGCGAGATGGGCCGCGACCGGCACCGGCCGCGCGTCGGCCTGCCATGCCCGCAGGGTGTCGGTGCTGGTGAAGGCGAGCAGCGCCATCCGCCCGTCGGCACCGGTCAGCAGCACGGCCGCCATGTCGCTGGTCTTGTCGCGTGCCAGCCCGTCCTCGCCGACCTCCACGTCACCGAGCACCGCGACGACCGGGACCAGGAGGCGGGCACCGGCCATCGCCGCGAGCACCTGGGGATAGGCGGACCTGTCGCCGGCGTACGCCTGCAGCGCGATGACGAGCTGCTCGTCGGCCGAGCCGTCGTCGTCGACGTACACGGAACCCTGCAGGAGCCGCTGGTTCGGGTGCTCGTCACTCACCGCCCCATCGTCCCATCCCTAGGATGGCGGGCGTGCTGGCGCCCAGTGGTGAGCAATACCGGATCGAGTCCGACGGGTACGTCGCCGTCGTCACCCAGAGCGGCGGGGCGCTCCGCGCCCTGTCGTACGCCGGCCGCGGGCTGGTCGACGGCTTCGCGGAGTCCGAGATGTCCTTCGGCGGACGCGGGCAGCTGCTGATGCCGTGGCCCAACCGGCTGCGCGACGGGCGCTACACCTGGAACGGCAAGGACCAGCAGCTCGCGCTGACCGAGCCCAAGCGACACAACGCCTCGCACGGGCTGGTGCGGTGGGCGGCGTTCTCGCTGGTCTCGCGCACGGACTCGGAGGTCGTGCTGGGCTACCGGCTCCCTGCCCAGACCGGCTACCCGTGGACGCTCGACGTCACGGTCACCTACGCCGTGGGTCACGACGGACTCACCGTCACCCAGTCGGCGACGAACATGAGCGACGAGGCAGCGCCGTACGCCTCGGGTGCCCACCCGTACCTGCAGGCCGACGAGGGCGGCAGCTGCGACGGCTGGACGATGACCAACCCGGCGGCGACGCGGCTCCTCGTCGACGAGGAGCGCCTGCTCCCGCTGACCCGCGAGGCCGTGGACGCCGGCGACCTCGACTTCCGCGAGCCGCAGACGATCGGCGGAGTCGTCATCAACGACGCCTTCACCGACCTCGGCCCGAACGCCCGAGCGCGCCTGACGAACCAGGATGGCGACGGTGTCGAGATCTGGGTCGACGAGCACCACAGGTGGCTGCAGGTCTACACCGCCGACGACACGGCCACTCCGCGGCGCAGCGTGGCGATCGAGCCGATGACGGCTCCCCCGGACGCCTTCAACTCCACCGACGACCTGATCACGCTCGAGCCGGGTCAGACCTTCAGCGCGAGCTGGGGCATCAGCGCAGTGTCGTGACCGACGGGCGCCCCGTCATCTCGCGGTGCCAGCCTCGGACACCACCAGCCCCACGCGTCACCTGCTCTCACCACTTCCTGAACTTCCAGACCGATGCATCGGGGTGGAAGTTCAGGAATCACCGGTGAACCGGTGATTCCTGCACCGCTCAGGTGTCGGACTGCCCGGCCCTGAGGGCCAGGTAGGTCTTCAGCTCACGTACGGCGTAGCGCGCACGGGCACCGTCGGACTGGTGGACGCCCATCGCCGAGCGGGTCGTGCCGTCGGCCAGGTCGAGGGTCGGCCAGGGAGCACCCTTGGGCATGCGGATCGCGACGATCTGCGCCCACTCGTACTCGCGACGACGGAAGCCGTTCACGATCGTCACGCCGGCCTCGGTCGCGGTGATCCGCGAGCGGGCCAGCGCCACGAGGAAGCCGACTCCGAGCAGCACGAAGGCCGCGACGGTCCCCTGCTGCAGCGGCGTGATCGCGTCCTTGGTCTGCTGCGGCAGCGTGAACCACATGAACAGGAAGATCCCGACGAGCACGACCGCGAAGGCGATCGCGGCATAGCGCGGGCCCAGCGGCCGCCAGGTGCGCGGCAGCGGCGGCATCTTCGCGAGCCGCGGCTCCCCCGAGCCCGGCCCCGCGCTGTCAGAGCCGGCAGGCATGCAGGTCGGTGGTGATGATGCCGCGAGCCCCGAGACCGTAGAGGTCGTCCATGATCCGCTGGGCCTTGTCCTTCTCGACCATCGACCGGACGGCGACCCAGCCCTCGCGGTGCAGCGGGCTGACCGTCGGGCTCTCGATGCCAGGGGTCAGGCCGACAGCGGTCTCGACCTGGGCGGCGGGGATGTCGTAGTCCATCATCACGTAGGCCCGCGCCACCAGGACGCCCTGCAGCCGGCGGATGAAGATCTCGAGGCCGTCGGGCTGCGCGCCCGGGCGGGTGATCATGATGCCCTCGGACTCGAGGATCGGGTCGCCGAAGACCTCCAGTCCGGCGTTGCGCAGGCTGGTGCCGGTCTCGACCACGTCGGCGATCGCGTCGGCCACGCCGAGCTTGATGCTGGACTCGACGGCGCCGTCGAGGCGCACGACCGTCGCGGCGATGCCCTTGGACTCGAGGTAGCGGCCGAGCATGCCGTCGTACGACGTCGCGATGCGCTTGCCGTTCAGGTCGGTCTCGGACGCGCAGGTGCCCGGCTCGGCGGCGAAGCGGAACTTCGAGCGACCGAAGCCGAGCTGCATCGCCTCGTCGGCCTTCGCGCCGGAGTCGAGCAGCAGGTCACGACCGGTGATGCCGACGTCGAGGGTGCCCTCGCCGACGTACACCGCGATGTCCTTGGGGCGCAGGTAGAAGAACTCGACGCCGTTGTCGGGATCGAGCTTGGTGAGCTGCTTGGACTCGCTGCGCTGGGCGTAGCCCGCCTCGCGCAGCATCGTCGAGGCGGACTCGGACAGCGCGCCCTTGTTGGGTACGGCGACCTTGAGCATCGTGCGATTCCTCAGAGCTGGGAGTAGACGTCGTCGAGCGTCAGGTCGCTCGCGATCATGAGGACCTGGGCGTGGTACAGCAGCTGGCTGATCTCGAGGGCGGTGGCTTCCTTGCCCTCGAACCGGGCGGCCATCCAGGACTCGGCGGCCTCCTCGATCAGCTTCTTGCCGATCGCATGGACACCGGCGTCCAGCTGCTTGACGGTGCCGGAACCCTCCGGCCGCGTGCGTGCCTTCTCGCTGAGCTCGGCGAACAGCTGGTCGAACGTCTTCACGAGGCGTCAGCCTACGGCGTGACGCTTGAGCTTGCGCAGGGTGTACGCCGTGAGCAGCGCCGCGGACGTCGCCTCGTACCCCTTGTCCTCCTTGGAGCCGGGCAGTCCGGCGCGGTCCAGCGCCTGCTGCTCGTCGTCGCAGGTGAGGACACCGAAGCCGACCGGGGTCTGCGCGTCGATGGAGACGCGGGTCAGTCCGTCGGTCGCGGCGTTGCAGACGTATTCGAAGTGCGGGGTGCCGCCACGGATGACGACCCCGAAGGCGACGATCGCGTCGTACGTCGGCGCGAGGGCCGCCGCGGCGACGGGGAGCTCGAACGCCCCGGGCACGCGGACGATGACGGGAGCCTCCACCTTGAAGTCGTCGAGCGCGCGCTGGGCGCCGGCGAGCAGGCCGTCCATGACCTCGGTGTGCCAGCTGGCGGCGACGACCGCGACCCGCAGGTCGTGGCAGTCGACGATCTCGGCCTCGGGGGCGCCGTGTCCGGCCATGTCAGGCTCCTTCGCTCGTGGTGGAGGCGGTGGCGAGGTCGGGCAGGTCGTGGCCCATCCGGTCGCGCTTGGTGGTGAGGTACGCGAGGTTGTGGTCGTTGGGGTGCGGCGTCAGCGGCACCCGCTCGGCGACCTTGATGCCGTAGTCGGCGACGTTGTCGACCTTGTCGGGGTTGTTGGTCATCAGCCGCACCTGCTCGACGCCGAGGTCGCGCAGGATCTGCGTGGCCGCGCCGTAGTGACGCGCGTCGGCCGGCAGGCCCAGGTCGAGGTTGGCGTCGACGGTGTCGCGGCCGCCGTCCTGCAGCTGGTAGGCCTGCAGCTTGGCGACCAGGCCGATGCCCCGGCCCTCGTGACCACGGAGGTACACCACGACACCGCGGCCCTCCGCGACGATCCGGTCCATCGCCTCGTCGAGCTGCGGCCCGCAGTCGCAGCGCTGGGAGCCGAAGACGTCGCCGGTCAGGCACTCGGAGTGGATCCGGGTCAGCACCGGCTCGCCGGTGCGGAGCTCGGCCGGGTCGCCGTACACGAGGGCGACGTGCTCGCTGTCGTCGACCGTGATCGTGTAGCCGAACGCGGTGAACTCGCCGTGCGTGGTGGGCAGGCGGGTCTCAGCGTTGCGGATCACGTGGACCTCGGTACGCCGACGGTGCCGGACCAGGTCCTCGATGGAGATCATCGCCAGGCCGTGCTCGTCGGCGAACGCGCGCAGCTCGTCGGCACGCTTCATGGTGCCGTCCTCGTTGACCACCTCGACCAGGACACCGGCGGGCGTCAGGCCGGCCAGGCGAGCCAGGTCGACGGCCGCCTCGGTGTGGCCGCGGCGGACCAGGACGCCACCCTCGCGGTAGCGCAGCGGGAACACGTGGCCGGGACGCGTGAGCTCCCACGGCTCGGTGGCGCTGTCGGCCAGGACGCGGGCGGTGTGGGCGCGGTCCTTGGCCGAGATGCCGGTGGAGACGCCGTCGCGGGCGTCGACCGAGATCGTGTACGCCGTGCGGTAGGCGTCCTTGTTGTGCGGGGTCATCAGCGGGATCTCGAGGCGGTCGAGCATGTCGCCCGGCATCGGCACGCAGATCACGCCGCTGGAGTGGCGGATCGTGAACGCCATCAGCTCGGGCGTCGCCTTCGACGCGGCGAAGATGATGTCGCCCTCGTTCTCACGACCTTCGTCGTCGACGACGATGACGGCCTTGCCGGCCGCGATGTCGGCGATCGCGCGCTCGACGTCGTCGAGGCGTACGCCGCCGTGCTGGACGGTCTTGCTCATCGGGTCACTCCGCTCTGGAGAAGCTTCTCCACGTGCTTGGCCAGGATGTCGGCCTCGAGGTTGACGCGGTCTCCGACCTTGCGGAAGCCGAGGGTGGTGCGGGCGAGGGTCTCGGGGATCAGGCTGATCGTGAAGCGGTCGGCCCCGGCCTCGACGACCGTGAGGCTGATGCCGTCGACGGTGATCGAGCCCTTGTCGACCAGGTAGCGGGCCAGGTGCTCGGGCAGCGAGAGCTCGACGACCTCCCAGTGCTCGCTGGGGGTGCGGGACAGGACCGTGCCGACACCGTCGACGTGGCCCTGCACGATGTGGCCGCCGAGGCGGGTCTGCGGGGTGACCGCGCGCTCGAGGTTGACCTTGTCGCCCGGGCTGCGGTCGCCCAGCGTGGTCTTGTCGAGCGACTCCTGCATCACGTCGCAGGTCCAGACGGTCGTCCCCTCAGCGGTCGAGCCCGTCGAGACGACGGTGAGGCAGCAGCCGTTGACGGCGATGGAGTCACCGAGGCTGACGTCCTCGAGCACGATCGACGCCTCGATGGTGAGGCGTACGGCGTCCCCCTGGTCCTCGATCGCGACGACGGTGCCGAGCTCCTCGACGATGCCGGTGAACATCTCAGTCCTCCTCGGACGGGACGGGGCGCGGACGCAGGGTCAGGCGCAGGTTGATGAGCTCGTCGTCAGGGTCGCCGGACTCGGGGATCAGGACCAGGGAATCGACCAGGTCGAACCGAAGGGCCCCCTCGATGTTGCGGATGCCCAGCCGGCCGACGGCCGACCGTCCGCCGCCGAGCAGGCTCGGCGCGAGGTAGGTGACGATCTCGTCGACGACACCGGCCTTGAGGAACGCGGCCGCGAGCTTGGGGCCGCCCTCGAAGAAGACGTGCTGGGTGGCGTGCTCGGCGTACAGCTGCTGCAGCGCCTCGAGCGGGTCGTGGGTGCGCAGCTGGACGGTGGTCGCCGCGTCGTCGAAGACCCGACGGGTCGGCGGGAGCTCCCGGTTGCCGACGACGACGCGCAGCGGCTGGTCGCCGACGAGCTCGCCCGCGGCGTCACGAACGGTCAGGTGCGGGTTGTCGACCTCGACGGTGTTGGCGCCGACCATGATCGCGTCGCACAGGCTGCGCAGCACGTGCGCGTCACGACGCGCGGAGGCGCTGCTCACCCAGCGGCTGCTGCCATCGGTGGCGGCGCTGCGGCCGTCGAGGGTGGTGGCGAACTTCCAGGTGACGAACGGGCGGCCGTTCTCATGGGCGAAGGTCCACGCCGGGTTGAGGGCGCGCGCCTCGTCGGCGAGCAGGCCCTCGTCGACCTCGATGCCGGCCTGCGCGAGCGTGTCGAGCCCGCCCCACGCGTCGGGGTTAGGGTCGCGCTGGGCGACGACCACTCGGCGTACGCCGGCCGCGATCAGCGCCTCGGCACACGGACCCGTGCGTCCGGTGTGGTTGCACGGCTCGAGGGTCACGACGGCGGTCGCGCCCCGGGCGCTCTCCCCCGCGGCGCGCAGCGCCTCGACCTCGGCGTGCGGCGTGCCCGCGCCGTGGTGGTATCCCTCACCGACGATGGTGCCGTCGTCCGCGAGCAGCACGCAGCCGACCCGCGGGTTGGGATGGAGGGGTACGCCGGGGCTCGCTGCCAGGGCGAGCGCGCGCCGCATGGCGTCGTACTCATCGGCGAATGCCACGGTCTGCTCCTAGGGATCCTGAACGCGGACTCCGGGGACCTGTGGGCTCACGACGCACGTGAGGCGTCGAGAGGTGCGTGCGCTTCCCATCCGGACTTTGACCGTCGGTGCAGGATTCCCACCTGCTCAACCGATCACTGGCTGTGATCGGGTCGCGGACTTCTGATCGCTCAGTCACCGCCGGCTCGGAGTTTCACCGACCCCAGAGCACGCTTGCTCTATGTGGGCCAATCGTCCCACAGGCGGCTTTGTTCCCGAGCGTGAAGGTGCTCACTTAGTGGGAACAGGCGCTGGTCGCCCGATCGCGCAGCGCGGTGATCATCGCGTCGGGGTCATCGGCGGAGTAGACCGCCGAGCCGGCGACGAACGTGTCGGCGCCCGCCTCAGCACAGCGCTCGATCGTCTCCAGGCTCACGCCGCCGTCGACCTGGAGCCAGGTCTCGATGCCGTGCTTGTCGAGCATCTGACGCGCACGACGGATCTTGGGCAGGCAGAGGTCGAGGAACTTCTGGCCGCCGAAGCCGGGCTCGACGGTCATGATCAGCAGCATGTCGAGCTCGGGCAGCAGGTCCTCGTAGGGCTCGATCGGCGTGGCCGGCTTGAGCGCCATGCTCGCCCGCGCCCCGGCCTTGCGGATCTCGCGCGCCAGCCGGACCGGCGCCTTCGCCGCCTCGACGTGGAAGGTGACGCTCGAGCAACCCGCCTCGACGTACGCCACGGCGTTGCGGTCGGCGTCCTCGATCATCAGGTGCGCGTCCAGCGGGGTGTCGGTGCTGCGGGCGAGCGCCTCGACCATGGTCGGGCCGAAGGTCAGGTTCGGGACGAAGTGGTTGTCCATCACGTCGACGTGGATCCAGTCCGCGCTGGGGATGCGCGCGACCTCCGCGCCCAGCTGGGCGAAGTCGGCGTTCAGGATGGACGGCGTGATCTGGATCCCCACGGGTCGTGAGTCTAGGCGTCGCGGGGAGAATGACCGCCGTGCACACCCACACCATCCGCTCGCGGGGCTCGCTGGTCATCTGGTCGATCGGCGCGGGCGCCGGCCTGCTGGCGCTGATCGACCTCGCGCTCGGCGACCCGGGCGCGCTCGTGCACGCCGGCGCACCGATCCTGCTCGCGCTGTGGGTGCTGGGCATCGTGCTCGCCCGCCCCGTGATCAGGTACGACGCCGACGGCCTGGTCGTCGTCAATCCACTGGTCGTCACCGAGATGGGTTGGGGCGCGGTCGAGGCCGTGGTCCGGCGCACGCAGGTCGTGGTGGTCCTGGCCGACGGCCGACGCGTCACCGCGTGGGCGAGCCCGACCGTACGCCGCCAGCGCCACGGGCAGGAGCCGGCGCCCGACTGGGCGCTGACGCAGCTCGACACCGCGTGGGAGCAGGCCCGGCTGGACAACCGCACGCGGACCGACGTACGCCGTCATCTCGACGTCCCCGTCGCCGCGGCCGGTGCCGTGCTGGCGCTCGCCGCCGTTGCCGGCCTCCTGCTCTGAGCTCCTCACCAACGGCAGCGACCCCGCCCGGAGCCGAGGCTCCGGACGGGGTCGCCGTCTGCTCAGGGCTCGCGCCCTAGGCGTTGATCACTGCGTGAAGCCGACCATGCTCCAGTCGACCGACTTGAACTGCGCCGGGCCGTAGTTGGCCAGGGTCTTCTTCATGACGTACACGATCGGGCTGGGCGCGATCGGGACCATCGGGGCCTCGGTCGCGATCGCCGTGTCGATCTGGTTGGCGATCTCGATCCGCTTGGCCGGGTCGAGCTCGACGTTGGCCTTGGCCCACAGACCCTCGAGGTTCGGGTCGGTGATGTAGGAGTAGTTCTGGCCATCGCCACCGGGCTTGCCGGCAGGGGTGAACAGCGACTCCGTCGACGAGATCGGGAAGGGCGTGCCCTGCCACGAGAACGTCGCCATCTCGTAGTCACCGGTCTGGATCTTGGTGAAGTAGTCCGCGACCGGGACCGTGTCCAGCTTGACGGTGATGTGGACCTTCGCCAGCGAGGCCTGGACCTGCTTGGCACGAGCGATGTTCGTGTCGGTGCCCGAGGGGACGACGATCTTGAACGTCAGCGCCTTGCCGTCCTTGGTCCAGCTGTTGCCCTTCAGGGTGTAGCCGGCCTCCTTGAGGAGGTCCTGCGCCTTGCTGGTGTCGAACGGCAGCACAGCGCCGACGTTGTCCTTGTAGCCGTCCTGGCCGGGCATGAAGATGTAGCTGCCCTGCGTGACCGCGGCCGCACCGACCGGGTCGTTGGCCTGGTGGGCCATCAGGGTGCGGTCGATCGACATGGCGATCGCCTGGCGCACCTTCTGGTCGTCCAGGCCCGGCTTGAGGCCGTTGAACGTCACCTGGGTCCAGAGCAGGCCGCCGGAGCGCTCCACCATGGCGTTGGGCGCCTTGCGGGCCGTCTCGTAGGAGTCGGCGTTCTGGTCGACCTCGACGGAGTCGATCTCACCGTTGGAGAAGGCCTGGGCCTGGGTGGCCTGGTCCATCACCTTGAAGGTGATCTTGGACAGCTTGGGCGCGTCGCCCCACCACTTCGGGTTGGGGACCAGGGTGAAGACCTTGGCGTTGTTGTCGACCTTGCTGTACTTGAACGGACCGCAGGACGGCAGCGGCTTGTTCGTGTAGTCCTTGTTCCACTTGTCCGGGTCGGAGGCGATGGCCTTCGGCAGGGTGACCCCGCCCAGGAACATCGCCGGCCAGTCGGCGTACGCCTTGGCGAAGACGACCTTGAAGTCGGTCGGGCTCACCACGTCGAAGGACTTGACCTCCTCGAAGCCCGCGCTCGAGGCGATGTCGAACTTCTTGTCCTTGCCGCTGAGCGCGGCGAAGCTGGCCTTGAAGTCGTCGGCGGTGATCGGCGAGCCGTCCTCCCAGACGGCGTCGGGGTTGAGCTTGACCTCGACGGTCTGCGGCGCCTTGCTGACCAGTTCGACCGAGGTGGCCATGTTGGGGTCGGGCTCCCACGAGCCGTCGTCCTTCATCCGGATGACGCTGCAGGACGTGGGCGCCTCCATGGTGGTCGCGTTGACCTCGGCGCCCTCGGTCGTGTTCGGGTTCCACTGACCGTCGTCGGTCGGGGAGTTCTCGATGCCGAGGTTGAGGGTGCCGCCCTGCTTGAGGCTGTCAGCGGAGACGGGGGTCCAGCCGACCAGCGGGGCCGACTCGACCTTCTTGTTCGACGCGCTGTGGGAGTCGTTGGCCTTCGCGCATCCAGAGATGGAGACGGCGGTGACACTGACCAGTGCGAACGCCTTCCAGGTTGAGCTTCGTTTCATCGTGTTCCTTCTCTCTCCGACCCCGACCGCCGACGGCGACTCGGGCCTGTGCTTGCTCTACGACGTCGCTAGTCGACCGAGAGCGAGTTCCGTGCCACGTGGTGACAGGCGACGCCGACGTCACCATGGGGCACGAGCTGGGGGTCCTCCTCCTCGCAGCGGTCGACCGCCTCGAGGTCGCCGTCCGCCTCGAGCTTGCGCTTGAGCGGGCAGCGGGTGCGGAAGCGGCATCCGTCGATGCGGATCGCCGGGCTGGGCAGGTCGCCGTCGAGCAGGATGCGGTCGCGGCCGCGCTCGATCGCGGGGTCCGGAACCGGCGCGGCCGAGATGAGGGCCTGCGTGTACGGGTGACGCGGGTTGGCGAACACCTCGGCGATCGGCCCCGACTCGACGATCCGGCCGAGGTACATCACCGCGACGTCGTCGGCGATCTGGCGTACGACGGCCAGGTCGTGCGCCACGAAGAGCAGCGAGAGGCCGAGCTCCTCCTTGAGGTCCTGGAGCAGGTTGACCACACCGGCCTGGATCGAGACGTCGAGCGCCGAGACCGGCTCGTCGAGGACCAGGAGGCGGGGGTGCGTGGCCAGTGCCCGGGCGATGCCGATGCGCTGGCGCTGGCCCCCGGAGAACTCGTGCGGGTAGCGGCCGGCCATCGTCGAGGACAGCCCGACCAGGTCGAGCAGCTCGTCGACGCGCTTGTCGCGCTCGGCACGCTTCACGCCCTGTGCCAGCAGCGGCTCGGCGATGACGTCACCGATCGGCAGCCGTGGGTCGACCGCAGCCGAGGGGTCCTGGAAGACGATCTGCAGCTCGGAGCGGAGCCGGCGCCGCTCCTGGGTGGAGATCGTCGAGGCGTCCTTGCCGAGGAAGGTCAGCGAGCCCTGCTGCGGAGCGACGAGCTCCATGATCTCGGTGGTCGTCGTGGACTTGCCACAGCCCGACTCCCCCACCAGGGCGAGCGTGCGACCTGCCGCGATGTCGAACGAGACGCCGTCGACCGCGCGGACCACGCCGGCCTCGCGGCGCAGGATGCCCTTGACCAGCGGGAAGTGCCGCACGAGGTCGCGCACCTCCAGCACGCGGTCGGCGCCCGCGTCCGGCGCAGTGGCGGCCGGCAGGGGCTCGGGCACGGGGAAGATCGCGGTCCGGGGCAGCTCGCCGCTGGCGATCTCCTCGGCTCGGATGCACGCGGCCGCATCGCTGTCCGCGACCGGCACCAGGTCCGGCTCGATGGTGGTGCAGGCGTCGATCTTCGCCGGGCAGCGGGGTGCGAACGGGCAGCCGGGCGGCAGCGCGTCGAGGGCCGGCGGGCGTCCCTCGAGCGGCAGCAGCCGCTGGGTGCCGGCGGTGCGGATGTTGGGCACCGAGCGCAGCAGACCGATCGTGTACGGCATCGACGGCGCGTGGAAGACCTGGTCGGCCGTGCCCAGCTCGACCTGACGGCCGGCGTACATCACCGCGACACGGTCGGCGTGGCCGGCGACGACGCCGAGGTCGTGGGTGATCAGCATCAGCGCGGCGCCGGTCATCCGCCGCGCCTCCTCGAGCACCTGGAGGATCTGGGCCTGGATCGTGACGTCGAGCGCGGTGGTCGGCTCGTCGGCGATGATCAGCCGCGGGTTGTTGGCGATGGCCATGGCGATCATCGCGCGCTGGCGCATGCCGCCGGAGAACTCGTGCGGGAAGGCACTGGCCCGCCGCGACGGGTCGGGGATGCCGACCGTGCTGAGCAGCTCGACGGCCCGCGACGCCGCGGCCTTCTTGGACAGCTTGGAGTCGTGCAGCAGCAGCGCCTCGGCGATCTGGTTGCCCACGGTGTAGACCGGCGTGAGGGCGGAGAGCGGGTCCTGGAAGACCATCGCGATCTCCTTGCCGCGGATCCGCGACAGGCTGCGGTCGTCCATCGTCAGCAGCGGGCGGCCGTCGAAGAGGATCTCGCCGGAGATGTGCGCCGAGGTGGGCAGCAGGCCCATGACGGCCAGCGACGACACGGACTTGCCCGACCCGGACTCCCCCACGATGCCGAGCGTCTCGCCCTCGTCGACGGTGAAGCTCACGCCACGGACCGCGCGCACCGGCGTACCTCCCTGCTGGGGGAAGGTGACGGTGAGGTCACGGACCTCCAGAAGCGGGCTAGCCACGGTTGCTCCCCGAGGTCGGGTCGAGGGCGTCGCGCAGCGCGTCGCCGACGAGGCTGATGGCGAGCAGGAGCACGACGAGGGTGCCTGCCGGGAAGTAGAAGAGCCAGGACCGCGTGGTCGCGGCGGCCCAGCCGCTCGAGATCAGGGTGCCGAGCGAGACGTCCGGCGGCTGCACGCCGAAGCCGAAGAAGCTCAGCGCCGACTCGGCCAGGATCATGCCGCCGATGTTCAGCGTCGCATCGATGATGAGCAGCGAGATGACGTTCGGGATGATGTGCCGGCGTACGACGCTCCACGTGCCGAAGCCCATGTAGCGCGCGGCCCGCACGAACTCGCGCTCACGCAGCGCCATGGTCTGCATCCGGACCGTCTGGGCCATCACCATCCAGCTGGTCAGCGCCAGGAAGACCGTCAGGATGCGCCAGTCACCGTGGGTGACCGGGTAGAGCATGATCAGGATGAAGAACGTGGGCAGCACCAGCATCAGGTTGGTGAACCAGGCCACCGTCTTGTCCGTGATGCCGCCGATGTACCCGGCGAGCGAGCCGATGATCGCCGACAGGAACGTGCAGAGCAGGCCGGCGACGAAGCCGATGATCAGCGACTTGCGCAGCCCGGTCATCACCGCGGTGTAGAGGTCGAAGCCGAGCTCGTCGGTGCCGAACCAGTGCAGGGACGTCGGCGGGTAGTCGAGGTTGTAGGCGTCCTGCTCGTCGAGCGACCACTGGTACAGGTGCGGGCCGAGGACGGCCCAGATCACCATCACCAGCAGCACGGTCGCGCCGAACCAGAAGCGCTTGGTACGCCGCAGCCGCGCCCACACCAGAGCGGAACGGCCGCGCGGGCCGGCGACGATGCCGGCACCCGCCGAGTCGTGATCGGTGGCCGGGGCCACCTCGAGCAGCTCGGCAGCGGGGGGCAGGTTCTGGAACTCAGCCATGTCAGCGCCTCACTCGCGGGTCGAGGGCGGCGTACAGGACCTCGGACAGCGTCGAGGAGAACAGGATCAGCACGGCGACGTACAAGGTCGAACCCGCCATCTGGTTGATGTCGTTGTTGAGCACCGCGTGGAGGGCGAACTCGCCCATGCCGTGCCAGCCGAAGACGATCTCGAGGAATGTCGCCCCGGTGACCAGCAGACCGAAGCTGTAGGCCAGGAACACCGACATCGGGATCAGGGCGACCCGGACGCCGTGGCGGACAAGCGCGGAGGTACGCCGGCGGCCCTTGGCGCGCGCGGTGCGGATGTAGTCGGCGCCGAGGACGTCGAGCATGGTCGAGCGCTGGTAGCGGCTGTAGGTCGCCGCCGAGCTGAGTGCCAGCACGATGGTCGGCAGCGCCAGGTGCTGGATCCGGTCGAGGAGATGTGGCCACCAGCCCGGTTTGACGTCGACGGTGTACTGCCCGGAGAAGTTGACGAGGTTGTGCCCGACCGCGTGGTTGATGGTCGTCATGATGATCATGGCGAGGACGCCCATCACGAAGACCGGCATCGCGAAGATGACGAACGAGCTCACGCTGACGAAGTTGTCGGAGAACGAGTACTGCTTGACCGCACCCCACACCCCGAGCGCGATGCCGAGCAGGATGCCGATGATCGAGCCGACCAGGAGCATCTGCAGCGAGACGCCCATCCGCACCCACATCTCGTGCGCGACCGGTTGGTTGTTCATGCCGAGGCCGAGGTCGCCGTGGAGGACGCCGGTGAACCAGTGCCAGGTGCGCTCGACGACCGGGACCTTCGGGTTGACCCCGAGACGATCGAGGTAGTTGTCGATCGAGGCCTGCGGCGGACGCGGGTGACGGCTCTCGAACTTCAGCTGCGGCTTGAGCGTCTTGCTGGCCAGGACGTACGCCAAGGACGTCGCTACCGCCGTGAGGATCACGTAGTTCGCGATCCGCTTGATCAGGTGGACGATCAACGCCCGGTACCCCCGTCTTCCCAAAATACTGCGGCCAACTGCGCCGGAACCTAGCAATGAGCCAGGGGCAGAGCACGGATTTGGGTGGGCCGGATCACAACCGTGCGCCAATCGTTATGAAACCCCGTGGCGGCGAGACCTGGTTGTCCCGCATAACGCGCGGCGGGAGCGGGCGTTGAGTCGCCGTGGAGTTCAACTACTCACCGATCGGCGAGACGAACGTCGCCGAGGCCGAGTGGCGGAACCGACCATCAGGATTCTCGGCCTATGAGCGGACCGTTCGCATCGGCCAGGGCGACGACGACTGGAAGCGTCTCTCCGACGCGGTCATGCACTGGGAGGTGACGAACCACGCCGGCCTCACGATCAAGGCGGTACGCCGCTTCTCCGGCCAGGTGCGCGATGCGGAGAACTACACCTTCACCGCGCGGATGGGCCCGCTGCGCCTGCACGAGCCGGTGCGGGTGGTCGCCGTGGTCGACGAGGCGGACCGCCGTGGCTTCGCGTACGGCACCCAGCACGGCCATCCGGTCGCGGCCGAGGAGGCGTTCATCGCCCACCGCGACGCCTCCGGCGTCGTGTGGCTGACCGTCCGCTCGCTGATGCGCCGGGCACCCGGGGTCTGGGGCGCGGCGTACCCACTGGTGATCCCGTTCCGAGGTGTCTACCGGCGGCGCTACCTGCGGGCGCTGCGCTGAGATTCAGTCGGCGCGAGCCGGCGGATCACCGGCCCGTCGTGGCGATCGGTCGCAAGTGGGTGTTGCTCCAGGCGAAGCCGTCCAGCCGGTCCATCGACTCCCGCCGCTTGATGCGAACCAGCGACCGGGCCTCCTCGGCGGCACGCAGCCGCTGAAGGGCTTCCGACGGCGACATGGCGTTGATCCTTGCAGGAGGGGGGCACGCACACCCAGCCAATTCGGGTCGGCTCCCCTGCCTGCGAGGCCCTGTCGGGACTATGGGTCAGTCGCCGGCGCTATGACCCATAGTCCCTACGCGTTCACGGCCGGCGCCAGCAGGTCGTCGGTCCATCGATCTACCGATCTCGCTCGGCGCGCAGTCGCTACCTGGCAGTACAACGCCTCTGACGAATCGCCCGGACACGAAGCTCACGAGGAGCGGTCGCTTCGCGTTCGCGCGAGCATCACAGGCCGTCGCGATCGGCCCACTCCGTCAACGGCGCGATGTCGAAGACGTGGTCGTCGATGTCCTCGTGCAGGTCACCGAGCTCGACATAGCGCGCCGGGACGGTGCGGATGGTGAAGTCGCGGGGATCGGCGGCGTCGATCTCGTCCCAGCGGATCGGGGTGGAGACGCGGGCGTCAGGCAGGCCTCGGACGCTGTACGCCGCGGCGATGGTGTGGTCGCGAGCGTTCTGGTTGTAGTCGATGAAGATGTGCCTCGGGTCGCGGTCCTTGGTCCACCAGGTGGTGGTGGCGAGCTGAGGGGCACGCCGCTCGACCTCCTGGGCGAAGGCGAGGGCGGCCCGGCGTACGCCCTTGTGGTCGAGCTCGGGCTCGATCCGGACGTAGACGTGCATCCCCTTGGAACCGCTGGTCTTGGGGTAGCCGACGGCACCGAGCTCGTCGAGCACCTCGCGGACGACGTGCGCGGTCGCGCGGACCTCGGCGTACGTCGCCTCCGGGCCCGGGTCGAGGTCGATGCGCCACTCGTCGGGCTCCTCGGTGGCGCCTCGGCGGCTGTTCCACGGGTGGAACTCGACGGTCGACATCTGCACCGCCCAGATCACCGACGCGAGCTCGGTCACGCAGAGCTCGTCGGCCGTCCGCTTCCAGCGGGGGAAGAAGAGCTCGACGGTCTCGACCCAGTCAGGCGCCCCGGACGGCAGCCGCTTCTGGTGGACCTTCTCCCCCGGCTCGCCGGTCAGGCCCTTGGGGAACCGGTGCAGCATGCACGGCCGTTCGCGCAGCGCGTTGACGATGCCGTCCCCGACGGCGAGGTAGTACTCGACCAGGTCGAGCTTGGTCGCCCCGATCTCCGGGAAGTAGACGCGATCCGGGTTGGTCACCTTCACGACCCGGTTGTCGACCTCGATCTCGGTGAACGGGCTGGCCATGGCCGCAACGCTAGTGGTTGACGCTCAGTCGAGGCAGAACTCGTTGCCCTCGACGTCGGCCATCACCTGGCACGCCTCGTTGAACCCGTCGGCCTCCAGGAGGTAGAGCCGCCGCGCGCCGAGCGCCTCGAGCCGCACCGCCTCGGCCTCCAGGGCGGCGAGCCGCTCCTCGCCGCGCAGACCCGTCGCCACCCGGACGTCGAGGTGGACCCGGTTCTTCGCCGTCTTGCCCTCGGGCACGCGCTGGAAGTAGAGCCGGGGCCCGACGCCCTCGGGATCCTGGCTCGCCCAGGCGCTCCCGTGCTTCTCGGGCGGCAGGGTCGCCTCGAAGGCGTCCCAGGAGTCGAAGCCGGGCGGCGGGGCGGGGGCGACGTACCCCAGCACCTCCTGCCAGAACTCGCCGACCGCGCGCGGGTTCGCGCAGTCGAAGGTGACCTGGACCGTCCGCACACTCGCCATGGATCGACCTTAGCGACCGCAGGGCCGACCGAAAGACGGACCGAACGGTGCTCCGGGAGGGCAACCCACACAGGTGGCGACGCTCCGGAAGTGCCATCGGTCCGCTCTTCGGTCCTGTCTGTGGCTCGCATGCAACCAAGCACCGCCTTCAGGCGTCCCTCAAGACATGAACACCAACCTGCGCACCACCGTCCTGCTCGCGGCCGCGGCCGCCGTCCTCTCGCCGATCGCCATCGGCGGCTCCGCCTCAGCGGCGCCCAGCACTCCTCGCGGCATCCTGGTCAGCGCGAAGGCCGCGTTGCCCGGCTGGCACTGCGGCCCGATCGCCGACGAGAAGTTCGCCTGCGACGGCTTCAGCGTCAACGTCCGCTCGATCGACTCGCTGCCCAAGTGGCGCCAGGAGGACCCCGACCAGGTCGCCTACGTGACCAAGCGGTGGTTCGTCACCGTCCAGCCGGCCGACCTCTCCGCGGCCGACTTCGCCGCGGTCAAGCACGCCGTGGCGCGTGGTCGGGGCTAGGACCTCCGCAGCAGCGCCAGGAACATCGCGTCCGTGCCGTGCCGGTGGGGCCACAGCTGGCCCGTGCCCGGCAACGGCCCGTCGGCGTCGGTGACACCGGGCAGCAACGGACGGACGTCCTCGATGCTGACGTCGCTGCGTGCGTCGAGGACGGCGGTGACGACGTCGGCGGTCTCGGCGATGACCGGCGAGCAGGTCGCGTAGAGCACCACGCCGCCGGGGCGGACCAGGTCGAGCGCGCTGCCCAGCAGGGCACGCTGGAGCTCGGTGAGACCGACCAGGTCCTCCGGCGTACGACGCCAGCGGGCCTCCGGTCGCCGACGCAGGGCGCCGAGGCCGGAGCACGGGGCGTCCACGAGGACCCGGTCGAAGCTCGCGGCCTCGAACGGCGCCCGCGTGCCGTCGGCGTTGACGACCTCGACCCGACCGCCGGCGGCTGAGACGGGCGCGAGGTTGCGCTCGACCAGCTTGGCGCGGTGCAGGTGCGGCTCGACGGCGGTCAGGCCCGCGCCCTGCTCGTGGGCCATGGCGGCCAGCAGGGCGGCCTTGCCACCCGGGCCGGCACAGAGGTCGAGCCAGCGCTCGTCGCGGCCCTCGAGCGGTGCCGTGGCGGCGGCGTACGCGACGAGCTGGGAGCCCTCGTCCTGCACGCCCGCGCGCCCCTGCGCCACCGCGCGGACCGCGCCGGGGTCGCCGCCATCGAGGATCACGCCGTACGGCGAGAACGGGGTCGGCTCCCCCACCAGCTCATCGCGCGTGGCGAGGCCGGGACGGGCCACGAGGGTGACTCGCGGAGGGACGTTGTCGGCGGCCAGCAGCGCCTCGATCTCGCCGGCGCCGACCGCGGTGGTCAGCTCGTCGACGACCCACTGCGGGTGGCTGTGGCGGACCGCCAGCCCCTCGGGCAGCGGCGCCACCCGATCGAGCCACTCGTCGAGGTCGCGCTGGGCGACCTTGCGCAGCACCGCGTTGGCGAACCCGCCGGCGCCCTGCCCCTTCTTGGCACGCACGAGGTCGACGGTCGTGTTGATCGCGGCGTGCGTCGGCACCCGCATCGCGACAATCTGGTGCACGCCGAGCCGCAGCAGGTCGAGCACGGTCGTCTCGACCTTGCGCAGGGGCCGGTCGATGCAGTCGGCGAGGATCGCGTCGTACGTCGCCTGCCGGCGGATCGTGCCGGCGGCGAGCTCGGTGGTGAAGCCGGCGTCGCGACCGTTGAGGTCGAACGCGGCGAGGACGCCGGGCAGCACCAGGTTGGTGTAGGCGTCGTCGACGCGGACCGCCTGCAGCACCGCGAGAGCGGCGGCACGCGGACGGTCGACGGGTCGTCGTACGCCCTGGGGACGGGCACCCGGACGGCGCTGCGGCCGCTGGCCCGGGGTCACGCGAACGACGCCCCGTCGGGCAGTCGCGCGCCGCGGGCCCAGTCGGCCGCGCCCATCTGCCTCTTGCCGAACGCCTTGACCTCGCCGAGGCGTACGGCGCCGGTGGCCGTGCCGACCAGGACCTCGTTCTTGCCGACCTGGAGCAGACCGGGAGCGAGGTCGACGTCAGCGACCGGCGTGACCGGGCCGAGCTTGACCCGCTCGCCCTCGAACTCCGTCCACGCACCCGGGAACGGGCTGCACGCGCGGATCATCCGATCGATGGCGACCGCCGGCTGCGTCCACTGCACGCGGGCGTCGTCGACCTCGATCTTGGGAGCCAGGCTGATGCCGTCGGCAGGCTGCTCGCGAGCGACGAGCTCACCGCTCTGGATGCCGTCGAGCGTGGCGACCAGGAGGTCGGCACCGCCCTCGGCCAGCCGCCCGAGCAGGTCGCCGGCGGTGTCGGTCGGACGGATGACCTCGGTCATCAGGCCGTACGTCGGACCCGCGTCGAGCTCCTTGACGATCCGGAACGTCGTCGCCCCGGTCATCTCGTCACCGGCCCAGATCGAGCGCTGGACGGGGGCCGCGCCACGCCAGGCGGGCAGCAGCGAGAAGTGCAGGTTGATCCAGCCGTGCCGCGGGATGTCGAGCGCGGACTGCGGGAGGAGCGCGCCGTACGCCACGACCGGGCAGGCGTCAGGCGCGAGCTCCGTGAGCTGCTGCTGGAACTCCGGGTCGCGCGGGTGGGACGGCTTGAGGACCGGTACGCCGAGCTCCTCGGCGCGGGCGCCGACCGGGCTGGGGGTCAGGCGTCGGCCACGACCGGCCGGGGCGTCCGGCCGCGTGACGACTCCGACCAGCTCGTGCGGGGACGCGACGATCGCCTCGAGGGACGGCAGCGCCACCTCCGGCGTACCGGCGAACACGACCCTCACCGGCCGAAGCCCCCGGTCGTGTGGGGCGAGATCTTGACGGTCGGCTGCTCGAGGCCGAACCACTCCGACTCACGGATCTCACGCATCGCGGCCTTGCGGGCCTCGGACTCGATCCGGTCGATGAACAGGATGCCGTCGAGGTGGTCGGTCTCGTGCTGGATCGCCCGCGCCAGGAGCTCGGAGCCCTCGACACGGACCGGGTCGCCGTACATGTTGAAGCCGGAGGCCACGACCGACATCGCGCGCAGGCAGTCGTAGGTCAGCTCGGGCAGCGACAGGCAGCCCTCCGGGCCGTCCTGGGTGTCCTGGGACAGGTCGAGCGTGGGGTTGATCAGGTGACCGACCTCGCCGTCGACGTACCAGGTGAAGACGCGGAGGCCGACGCCGATCTGCGGCGCCGCGAGGCCCGCGCCCGGGGCGTCGAGCATCGTGTCGGTCAGGTCGGTCACCAGCTGACGGAGCTCGGAGTCGAAGTCGACGACCTCGATCGCCTTCTTGCGCAGGATGGGGTCTCCGAAGAGCCGGATCGGTCGTACAGCCACGCCCGTCAGCCTAGTGGCGCGATCAGAGGTCCGTCGGATCGACGCGGACCCGGACCGGATCCAGCCGCCGCGCGGAGCGCACCCGGTTGAGCTCGCGACAGGCAGCGCTGAGGGCGTCACCCTCCGCGAACGGGACGCGTACGACGACCTGCGACTGCTCCTCGCCGTTGCTCGGCGCCAGCGGCATGGGGCCGAGGACCTCGGCGTGCTCGGGTGTCGCGAAGACCGTCAGCGCATCGGAGACGGCACCGGGCGGTCCGCTGATCGTGACGAGGCGGTGCACCGGAGGCAGGTGCGCCGAGGCGCGCTCGTCGAGCTCACGGGAGGCGAAGGTCGCCGGCGCCCACCGGACCAGCGTCTGTAGGGCCTCGTCACCGGCGTCGCCGACCGCGAGTGCGCGCCCACCCGGCGCGATCAGGGCGACGGCGTTCATCCAGCGGCGCAGCGCGTCCTCGCGGACACGCAGCGACGGCCGTGCCAGCGCCAGCCAGGTGTCCAGCAGGACGACCGCGGCGTAGCCGGGCGTCTCGGGATCGAGGCACGGCTCGGCGCCGATGGTCGCCACGACGATGGTGTGCGGCGCGTTCGGCACGGTCGCGCGGACCTGTTGGCCGCCCGAGGTGACCACGCGCGCACCGGGGAACGCGCGTCCGAGCTCCTCGGCGGTGCGCGACTCCCCCACGACCGGTGCGCGCAGGCCGCGGTGGCCGCACTCGTCGCACGCCCACTCGGCTGCTGCCGTGCCGCACCAGCCACAGGTCGGCGGCTCGGTCGGCGCGTCCTGGCGCAACGGGCCGGTGCACTCCTGGCACCGCGCGGGCGTCCGGCAGCGGTCACAGGCCAGCGCCGCGGCGTACCCCTGGCGCGGGACCTGGACCAGCACCGGACCCTTCTCGAGGGAGGCCTTGAGGAGCTGATGGACCTGCTGGGGCAGGCGGGTGCTGCGTGCCCACGGGTCGCGCTCGAGCTCGAAGTCGGTGGCTCCCGTGACGCCGATCCGCACGCTGGCACGCAGCGCCTCGAGGCGGGGCGTCAGCTCGGCGGCGGTGCCGGTGCGGACGAGCAGCTGCGCCTCGGGCGTACGGGAGTAGCCACCGACGAGCAGGCCGCAACCCTCGACCTCGGCGCGCGCGAGGGCGATCTCACGGGTGTGGCAGTAGGGCGCTCGGAGCTCCTCGTGGAGGTCGTCGCCGTCGTCCCAGACCACCACCAGGCCGAGGTCGTGCACGGGCGCGAGCGCGGCACCGCGGGTGCCGACGACGACGTCGACCTGGCCGCGGGAGACGGCGAGGAAGTCGCGGTAGCGCTGGGCGGGGCCGGCGTCGGCGGTCAGCACGACGTGGGTACGGCCGGCCGCGTCGAGCGCGCGGGACAGGCGGTCGGCGTCACGGCCGTCGGGTACGACGACCAGCGAGCCGCGACCCGACGCGGACGTCGCCGCGATCGCGGCCACCACCTGGCTGGTCCAGGGCGAGCCGGGCAGCGCGCCCCAGACGGCGCGCGGCGAGTCGCCGCGGCCGAGGGCTGCCACGTAGTCGGCGCCGTGCTCCCAGGCCGCCCACGGTCCGGTCGCCACACCCGGGGTGGTCGGTGGGGACGACTCGGGTGGTCGGTGGGGGCGACTCGGCTCGTTCTCGACGGTGGCATGCCGCGGCGGGACCGCGAGGCGGATCAGCGAGGAGCGGGTGCCGGCGTACCGCTCGGCGACACGGTCGATCACGGCGAGCACGGCCGGTGACAGCACCGGCTCGGGGCTGACCAGGCGCTTGAGCGGCACCAGCACGCCGTCGTGGTCGGACGCCGCGAGGCGCTCGACGACGAAGCCGTCGACGTCCTTGCCGGCGAACCGCACCTTGACGCGTACGCCGGCCTGCACCCCGTCCGCCATCGCTGCCGGGACCGCGTAGTCGAAGGTCCGGTCGAGGTGGGCGAACGGCAGGTCCAGCACGACCCGAGCCACCGGCAGCTCGTCGGTGATCGCCACCGAGGCCGCCTTGCGCGCCCTCGTCGCGGCGGCCTTGACCCGGCCCTCGGCCGCCCGGTCCCGCACCAGACCGGGGAGGTCCAGAACGGGCTCGTCGGGCGTCATGGGGCAGTTCTACCAATGAGCTCCGACGAAAAGCGCAGTGGCCCGCGAACGAGCTCGCGGGCCACCTGACGCTTCGGGACTACGCCCCCGCAGCAGCCTTGAGCGCGTCGGCGCGGTCGGTGCGCTCCCAGGTGAACTCGGGCAACTCGCGGCCGAAGTGGCCGTACGCCGCGGTCTTGGCGTAGATCGGGCGCAGCAGGTCGAGGTCGCGCAGGATGGCGGCCGGCCGCAGGTCGAAGACCTCCATGACGGCCTTCTGGATGTTCTCGACCGGGACCGTCTCGGTGCCGAAGGTCTCGATGAAGACGCCGACCGGCTTGGCGACACCGATCGCGTAGGCGACCTGCGCCTCGCAGCGACGGGCCAGGCCCGCGGCGACGACGTTCTTGGCGACCCAACGCATGGCGTAGGCGGCCGAGCGGTCGACCTTGGACGGGTCCTTGCCGGAGAACGCGCCGCCACCGTGGCGGGCCATGCCGCCGTAGGTGTCGACGATGATCTTGCGGCCGGTCAGACCGGCGTCACCCATCGGGCCACCGACGACGAACTTGCCGGTGGGGTTGATGTGGAGCTTGTAGCCGTCGGAGGGGACCGAGTCCTTGAACTGCTCGAGGACCGGCTCGATGACGTGGGTGGTGATGTCCTTGGCCAGGGTGTCCTGGTCGACGTCCTCGGCGTGCTGGGTCGAGAGGACGACGGTGTCGATGCGCAGCGCGCGGTGCTCGTCGTCGTACTCGATGGTGACCTGGGTCTTGCCGTCGGGACGGAGGTACGGCAGCGTGCCGTCCTTGCGGACCGCGGTGAGCGTCTCGGCCAGAGTCTGCGCGATCTTGATCGGCAGCGGGAAGAGCTCGGGCGTGTCGTCGCAGGCGTAGCCGAACATCAGGCCCTGGTCGCCGGCGCCCTGCTTGTCGAGCTCGTCGACGGAGCCGTCGACGCGGCTCTCCTCGGCGGTGTCGACACCCTGGGCGATGTCGGGCGACTGCGCGCCGATGGCGACCTGCACACCGCAGGAGTTGCCGTCGAAGCCCTTGTCGGAGGAGTCGTAGCCGATCTCGAGGATCTTCTGGCGCACGAGCTGCGCGACCGGCGCGTACGCCTTCGTGGTGACCTCACCGGCGACGACCACGAGGCCGGTCGTCAGCAGGGTCTCGACGGCGACACGACTCTTGGGGTCGTGCTCGAGCAGGTAGTCCAGAACCGTGTCGCTGATCTGGTCGGCGATCTTGTCCGGGTGCCCCTCGGTCACAGACTCCGAGGTGAAGAGACGTCCAGTCACTTGATTCAAACTCCTGGGCTAGTGGGGTGACGCGGGCAACTTTACGGTCCGGTCCACAGCCCGGACAGGCGTCTCACGAAAGACGCGCGGCGACCTGGTCCCAGATCACGTGGGCGAGCGCGGACTTGGAGCCGCGCGGGACCTCGGTCGACGTACCGTCGGCACCGAGGATGACGGCCTCGTTGTCGTCCTGGCCGAAGACCGCTCCCCCGCTGACGTCGTTGACGACGAGCAGGTCGCAGCCCTTGCGTGCCAGCTTGGCGCGCGCGAGATCGAGCACGCCGCCCGTCGAGTCGCCGGTCTCGGCGGCGAAGCCGACGATGACCGCGCCGGCCCGGGGCCGCTCGTGGCTGAGCTGCTTGAGGATGTCGGGGTTCTGCTCGAGCTCGATGACGGGAGCCGAGCCGTCCTCGGACTTCTTGATCTTGACGCTGGAGGTGGCGACCGGGCGGAAGTCGGCCGGCGCGGCAGCCATGACGACCGCGTCGGCATCGCTCGCGGCAGCCAGCACCGCGTCGCGCAGCTCGGCCGTCGTCTCGACCGCGACGACCTTGACACCGGCCGGGTCGGGCAGCGTCACGTTGGCGGCGACCAGGGTCACCTCGGCGCCGCGAGCGGCGGCGGCGCGGGCCAGGGCGTAGCCCTGGCGGCCGGAGGAGCTGTTGCCCAGGAAGCGGACCGGGTCGAGCCGTTCGCGGGTGCCGCCGGCGGAGACCACGACGTGGCGGCCCGCCAGATCGGTGGTCGAGCCTGCCGAGAGGCCGCGGGCGAGCACGTCACGGCAGATCTCGAAGATCTCGACCGGCTCCGGAAGCCGGCCTTTGCCGGTGTCCTTGCCCGTGAGCCGGCCCTCGGCCGGCTCGATGACGATGTTGCCGCGCGCCCTCAGGGTGGCGACGTTCGCCTGCGTGGCCGGGTGCTCCCACATCTCGGTGTGCATCGCCGGGGCGAACACGACCGGGCAGCGTGCGGTGAGCAGGGTGTTGGTCAGCAGGTCGTCGGCCAGCCCGTGGGCGGCGCGGGCCAGGGTGTTCGCGGTCGCCGGGGCCACCACGACCAGGTCGGCCTGCTGGCCGATCCGGACGTGGGGCACCTCGGTGATGTTCTCGAACACCTCGGTCGACACGCTCTTGCCCGACAGCGCCTCCCACGTGGGAGCGCCGACGAACTCCAGCGCTGACCTCGTCGGCACGACGGTGACGTCGTGGCCCGACTCGGCGAAGCGGCGTACGAGCTCGCACGCCTTGTAGACGGCGATGCCGCCGGTGACTCCCAGGACCACCCGGGTCATCGCTGGGAGCCTTGGCTCACTCGGACGCGGTGGTCGGGGCCGCAGCAGCGGCCTCGGCCTCGGCGAGCTCGGCCGGGTCGATCTCCTCGCAGGTCAGCAGGTCGTCGGCGATCTCGCGCAGCGCGATCGACAGCGGCTTCTCCTGGACGTGCGTCTCGACCAGCGGGCCGACGTACTCCAGCAGGCCTTCGCCCAGCTGGGAGTAGTAGGCGTTGATCTGCCGGGCGCGCTTGGCTCCGTAGAGCACGAGGCGGTACTTGCTGTCGGTCTTGGCAAGCAGGTCATCGATCGGGGGGTTGGTAACACCCACGGCGTCGATCTTCGGGGCAGACACTAAGCGAACCTCACGGTTGAGAAATCGGGGAACTGAGCAAGCCTACCAACTGCTCCGCAGCATCGTGCACATCGGCGTTCACGATCGTCACGTCGAACTCCGACTCGGCGGCCAGCTCGAGCTTGGCGGTCTCCAGGCGGCGGGCACGTTCGGCCTCGGTCTCGGTGCCGCGACCGACCAGTCGGCGGACGAGCTCGTCCCACGACGGAGGCGCCAGGAACACCAGCAGCGCCTCGGGCATGTTGGCCTTGACCTGGCGGGCGCCCTGCAGGTCGATCTCCAGCAGCGAGGGGCGGCCCTCGGCCAGCGCCCGCTCGACCTCGGCTCGCGGGGTGCCGTACTTGGCGTGGCCGTGGACCACGGCGTACTCCAGCAGCTCGCCCGCCTCGACCATCGCGTCGAAGGCGTCGTCGGTGACGAAGTGGTAGTGGACACCGTCCACCTCGCCCGGCCGCGGGGCCCGGGTGGTGGCGGAGACGGAGATCCAGACGTCCGGGTGGCGCTCACGTACGGCGGCCGCGACGGTGCCCTTGCCGACGGCGGTCGGCCCGGCCAGCACCACCAGCCGGTTGCTCCCCTGGGCCATCAGTCGAGGCCGAACTCCCGCTCCAGGGCGGCGATCTGCTTGACCCCCAGGCCCCGGACGCGACGCGACTCGGCGATGCCCACGCGCTCCATCATCTGGCGGGCGCGGACCTTGCCGAGGCCCGGAACGGCCTGGAGCAGGTCGAGCACCTTCATCTTCGCGACGACCTCGTTGGTCTCCGCCTCAGCGATGATCTCCGAGATCTGCGCACCGGAGTGCTTGAGCCGGTTCTTCACGGCAGCACGCTCGCGGCGCGCGGCCGCGGCCTTGTCGAGAGCAGCGTGGCGCTGCTCGGGGGTCAGAGGAGGAAGAGCCACATCGGCACCCTAGTCAGACCCTCCGACAAGGAGCAACGCAGGTCGGCCGATCCGGGCGTCTCCGGGGCGGCGTACGCCTCACAGCATCAACGGGCTGTGGCAGACGTCGCGCGCCTCCTGGTCGACCGAGGCCAGCGCCAGGCGGGTGTTCTCCGAGTCGAGCTTGGTCGCGGCCGCGTCGATCGTGGCGCGCTGGGCCTGGGTGAGACCCTGCGGCGGGTGCGCACGGTCGTACGTCGACGGCTCGACACCGGCCGCGTGCAGCGCGTCGACCAGCCCCTCGATGGCGCCGACCACCACGTCCCAGTCGTCGGCGACATCGGCGGGCGCCTTCGCACGCAGCACCTCGAAGCTCGGCAGCGCCGCGATCAGACCGGTGCTGGCGCCCTTGTCGACCGCGGCAGCCACCAGGCCCCGCTGCTGCTCGACGACCTTGCAGTAGTCGGCAAAGGGATCGTCGGGCTGGTGCTGGTAGCCGCCGGAGTCGTCACGGGCGCGGACCACGACCACCACGGCCAGCGCCACCGCCACGAGGACGGCGACGAACCAGAGTCGGCGCGGGGTCACGGCTGGGTCAGGCTCCGCAGCTCGTCGTTGGCCCGGCCCACCGCGTCGCGCATGGCCACCGGGTCGGGCCCGAGGCGGAGCACGCCACGGCTGGAGCTGGCGAGCACGTGCCCCGCGCTGGCCCCGAAGATCCGCAGGATGTCGTGGGTGGTGCCGCCCTGCTCGCCGTACCCGGGCGCCAGGATCGGGCCGTTGATCGTGAAGTCGAGGCCCTTGCCGTCGATGGTCGCGCCGACGACCGCGCCGAACGCACCCATCGGGCTGACGCCGGCGTTGAGCTCACGCAGGTGGTCGAGCATCGTCGTGGTGATCGTGCGTCCGCCGAACTCGTCGGTCGTGACGGCCTCCTGGACCTCCACGGCCTCCTTGTTGGAGGTCGCGGCCAGCACGAACAGGCCGGCGTCGAAGCGGCGGGCGGTGTCGACGAACGGCGTCAGGGACCCGAAGCCGAGGTAGGGGCTGACCGTGATCGCGTCGCTGGCGAGGGGGCTGCGCGGGTCGAGGTACGCGTCGGCGTACGCCTGCGACGTCGAGCCGATGTCGCCGCGCTTGACGTCGAGCAGCACCAGGGCGCCCGCCTCGCGCCCGGTGGCGATGACCTTCTCCAGGACCGCGATGCCCGAGCTGCCGAAGCGCTCGTAGAAGGCCGACTGCGGCTTGATCACCGAGCAGTACGGCGCCACGGCCTCCGTCGCACCGAGCGCGAAGCGCTCCAGGCCGGCGAGGTCGTCGTCGTACCCCCACTCGTGCAGCAGGCTGCTGTGGGGGTCGATCCCCACGCAGAACTGGCCGCGCTCGGCCATCGCGGCGGCGACACGGGTGCCGAAGGTGCTCAATGGATGTCCTTCTTCAGATCGTCTTGAGGGCAGCAGGGGTGAGGTCGGCGAGGCTGGCGTAGCCGTCGACGGCCATGGTCAGGTCGAGCTCGGCCTGCAGCGAGCGGATCTGGTGGACCGCACCGGCGACGCCGCCGAGAGCCAGGCCGTAGACGTAGGGCCGGCCGATCGCCACGGCATCGGCACCGAGGGCGAGCGCCTTCGCGGCGTCCGCGCCCGTGCGGACGCCCGAGTCGAAGACGACCGGGCCGCGACCGTCGACCGCCGCGACGACGTCGGGGAGCCAGCCGAGCGCCGCTCCCCCGCCGTTGGCCTGGCGGCCGCCGTGGTTGGAGCAGTAGATGCCGTCGGCCCCGGTGTCCAGCGCGAGGCGCGCGTCGTCGCCGGCACAGATGCCCTTCACCAGCAGCGGCAGCTCGGTGATGCTGCGCAGCCAGGCGAGGTCCTCGGCGGTGACCTGCTGCCCGAAGACCCCCGCCCACGTCATCACGATCGTGCTCGGATCGGGGTCGGGCCCGGTCAGCCCCTGGAAGATCGGGTCGGAGGTGTAGTTGGCCAGGCACTTGCCCCGCAGCTGCGGGAAGTTGCCGCTGGCCAGGTCGCGCGGGCGCCACCCGGGCACCCAGGTGTCGAGCGTGACGACGATGGCGTCGTAGCCGGCCGCCTCGGCGCGGCGTACGAAGCTGGCCGCCAGGTCGCGGTTCTTCGGCGTGTAGAGCTGGAACCACTTGGGGCCCGGTGTCGCGGCCGCGACCTCCTCGAGGGTGTCGGTCATCAGGGTCGAGCCGATGAAGGGTACGCCGGTGGCGGCGGCCGCCTCGGCACCGTGGATGTCGCCGTGCTGGTCGTGGGTGACCAGCCCGAGCACGCCCACGGGCGCCAGCAGGAACGGGCTCTCCTGGCGCTTGCCGAACAGCTCGACCGACAGGTCGCGCTCGCTGCTGGGACGGAGCATCCGCGGCACGAGAGCCAGGTCGCCGAACGCGTCCACGTTGGCACGCTGGGTGCGCTCGTCGCCGGCACCCCCGGGTATGTAGGTCCGCAGCTCGGGCGAGAGCGCCGCGAGCGCCTCGGCCTCGAGCTGCTCGTAGGTCAGCGGATGGGCCGGCAGCACGCCACCGAGCGCACCGAGGTACAGCTCGAGCTGGTAGTCACCGAACGCCATCTCGCTTCTCCCTGCTCCTACTTCAGGCCCTTGAGGATCGAGCGGGGCCAGGTCGGGCCACCGTAGATGAAGGCGGTGTAGGCCTGCAGCAGGTCGGCACCGGCCGCGAGCCGTTCCTGGGCGTCCTGCGGGGTCGAGATGCCGCCCACACCGATCAGGGTGAGGTCGTGGCCCACCCGCGCGCGGAGGCGGCGTACGACGTCGGTGGAGCGGGCCTTGAGCGGCGCGCCCGAGAGGCCACCGGCGCCACACGCCTCGATCTGCTCGGGCGTCGAGCGAAGGCCGTCGCGGCTGATCGTGGTGTTCGTGGCGATGATGCCGTCGAGCTTGAGGCTGAGCGCCATCTCGGCGACTGCGATGACGTCCTCATCGGCGAGGTCCGGGGCGATCTTCACCAGGAGCGGGACCCGCTTGTCACGGCGCGCGTCGTCGGCGACGCGACGGACGTGGGCCAGCAGCGGCTCGAGCTTCTCCACGGCCTGGAGGTTGCGCAGACCGGGGGTGTTCGGCGAGCTGACGTTGACCACGAGGTAGTCGGCGTACGGCGCCAGCAGGCGGGTCGACGTCGCGTAGTCCTGCTCGACCGCGGCCTGGTCCTCGTCGGGCACGACCTTGGACTTGCCGATGTTGATGCCGAGGATCGGACCCTTGGCCTTGCGGCGGTGGGCGGCCAGGCGCTGGGCGACCGCGTCGGCACCGTCGTTGTTGAAGCCCATCCGGTTGACGACCGCGCGGTCCTCGACCAGGCGGAACAGCCGCGGCTGCGGGTTGCCCGGCTGGGCGTGCGCCGTGACCGTGCCGATCTCGACGTGGCCGAAGCCCAGGCCCGCCAGCGCGTCGAAGCCCACGCCGAGCTTGTCGAAGCCGGCGGCGAGGCCGAGCGCGTTGGGGAAGGTCAGCCCGAGGGCGTTGACCGGACGGCCCGGCTGCGGCGCACGCTGCAGGACGGGGCCTGCGGCCCGGATCGCCCCGAACGCCAGGTGGTGCGCCTTCTCGGGGTCGACCCGGGTGAAGCCGTGCTTGAACGCGGCGTCGTAGAGCCTCACCGAGCGATCTCCGCGGCCCACTCCTGGAGCGACTTCACGCCGATGTCGCCGCTGCGCACGGCAGCGATGCCCTGGACCGCGGCCGCGGCGCCCTGGACGGTGGTGATGCACGGAGTGCCGGTCAGGACCGCGGCGGCGCGGATCTCGTAGCCGTCCACGCGCGCCTCGGAGGCCGAGCCGTTCGGGGTGTTGACGATCAGGTCGATCTCGCCGTCGAGGATCATCTGGACCGAGGTCTTCTCGCCCTCGCCGCCCTCGCCCTCGAAGTGCTTGCGCACGACGGTGGCGTCGATGCCGTTGCGGCGCAGCACCTCGACGGTGCCCTGCGTGGCGAGCAGCTCGAAGCCGTAGTCGGCCAGGACCCGGGCCGGGAAGATCATCGAGCGCTTGTCGCGGTTGGCGATCGAGATGAAGACCTTGCCGGACGTCGGCAGCGGGCCGTACGCCGCGGCCTGGGCCTTGGAGAACGCGGTGCCGAAGTCGGCGTCGAAGCCCATGACCTCGCCGGTGGACTTCATCTCCGGGCCGAGCACGGAGTCGACGAACTTGCCCTCCGGCGTACGGAAGCGGTTGAACGGGAGGACCGCCTCCTTGACCGCGATCGGGGCATCGGCCGGCAGCAGGCCGCCGTCACCCTCCGCGGGGAGGACTCCGGCCTTGCGCAGCTCGGCGATCGTCTCGCCCATCATCACGCGGGACGCGGCCTTGGCCAGCGAGGTGCCGGTCGCCTTGGAGACGAAGGGCACCGTGCGGGAGGCGCGCGGGTTGGCCTCGAGGACGTAGAGCACGTCGGAGCCGAGCGCGAACTGGATGTTGATCAGGCCGCGTACGCCGACGCCCTTGGCGATGCCCTCGGTGGCCTTGCGGATCCGGTCGATCTCGGCCGCACCCAGGGTGATCGGGGGCAGGGTGCAGGAGGAGTCACCGGAGTGGATGCCGGCCTCCTCGATGTGCTCCATCACGCCGCCGAGGAACAGCTCGTCGCCGTCGTACAGCGCGTCGACGTCGATCTCGACCGCGTCGTCGATGAAGCGGTCGATCAGGACCGGCCGGTCCTCGGAGATCAGGTCGGTGGCGGCCTCGAGGTAGGACTCGAGCTGGTCGTCGGAGTAGACGATCTGCATGCCGCGTCCGCCCAGGACGTACGACGGCCGCACCAGCACCGGGTAGCCGATGGAGTGGGCGATGTCGCGGGAGTCCTCGAAGGAGACGGCGGTGCCGTGCTTGGGCGCGACCAGGCCGGCCTCGTCGAGGACCCGGCCGAACGCACCGCGCTCCTCGGCCAGGTCGATGGCCTCGGGCTGGGTGCCGACGATCGGGACACCGGCGTCCTTGAGGCCCTGCGCCAGGCCCAGCGGCGTCTGGCCACCGAGCGTCGCGATGACACCGGCGACCGGGCCCGCGGCGAGCTCGGCGTGGTAGATCTCGAGGACGTCCTCGAGAGTCAGCGGCTCGAAGTAGAGACGGTCGGCGGTGTCGTAGTCGGTCGAGACCGTCTCCGGGTTGCAGTTGACCATGATGGTCTCGTAGCCGGCCTTGCTCAGCTCGAGCGCCGCGTGCACGCAGGAGTAGTCGAACTCGATGCCCTGACCGATGCGGTTGGGACCACTGCCGAGGATCAGCACGGCCCGGCGCTCGCGCGGCAGGACCTCGGTCTCCTCGTCGTAGGAGGAGTAGTGGTACGGCGTCTTCGCGGCGAACTCGGCGGCACAGGTGTCGACCGTCTTGTAGACCGGGCGGACGTTGGTCGCCCAGCGCGCGGCCCGGACCTCGGCCTCGGTCCAGCCGCGCATGTCGGCGATCTGGGCGTCGGAGAGGCCGTGCCGCTTGGCCAGGCGCAGCGTCGGCTCGTCGAGCTCCTGGGCGTTCGCCGTGGCCTCGGCGACCTCGTGGATCAGGTAGAGCTGGTCGACGAACCAGGGGTCGATCCTGGTGGCGTCGAAGATCTCCTGCTGGGTGGCGCCGGCACGGATCGCCTGCATCACCTTCTGGACCCGGCCGTCGTGCGGACGCTTGATGAGCTCGAGCAGCTCGGTCTTGTCGCCGGGCTCCCCGGTGAAGCGGAACGGCGCGGCCTTGTTCTCCATGGAGCGCAGCGCCTTGTTGAACGCCTCGGTGAAGTTGCGGCCGATCGACATCGCCTCGCCCACGGACTTCATGTGGGTGGTGAGGGTGTCGTCGGCGGTCGGGAACTTCTCGAACGCGAACCGCGGGACCTTCACCACGACGTAGTCGAGCGTCGGCTCGAAGCTCGCAGCGGTCGAGCCCTGGGGGCCGGCGGTGATGTCGTTCTCGATCTCGTCGAGGGTGTAGCCGATGGCGACCTTGGCGGCGATCTTGGCGATCGGGTAGCCGGTCGCCTTCGACGCCAGCGCCGAGGAGCGCGAGACGCGAGGGTTCATCTCGATCACGATGACCCGGCCGTCGGCGGGGTTGACGGCGTACTGGATGTTGCAGCCGCCGGTGTCGACGCCGACCTCGCGGATGATGCCGATGGCCAGGTCGCGCAGGTGCTGGTACTCGCGGTCGGTCAGCGTCATCGCCGGCGCGACGGTGATCGAGTCACCCGTGTGCGTGCCCATCGGATCGAAGTTCTCGATCGAGCAGATGATGACGACGTTGTCCAACTTGTCGCGCATCACCTCCAGCTCGTACTCCTTCCAGCCGATGATCGACTCCTCGATCAGGACCTCGGTGGTCGGCGAGGCGGAGAGGCCGGCGCCCGCGAGGCGGCGCAGCTCGGCCTCGTCGTAGGCGATGCCGGAGCCGGTGCCGCCCATGGTGAAGGACGGGCGGATGACGACCGGGTAGACGCCACCGAGGGTGTCGACGGCCGCGATGACCTCGTCCATCGTGTGGCAGATCTCGGAGCGGCAGACCTCGCCGCCGACCTTCTCGACGATCGCGTTGAACAGCTCACGGTTCTCACCGCGGTGGATCGCCTCGAAGTTGGCACCGATCATCTCGACGCCGTACTTCTCCAGGACGCCGTTCTCGTGGGCCGCGATGGCGGCGTTGAGAGCGGTCTGGCCACCGAGGGTCGGCAGGATCGCGTCAGGGCGCTCCTTGGCGATCACCTTCTCGACGAACTCGGGGGTGATCGGCTCGACGTACGTCGCGTCGGCGAACTCCGGGTCGGTCATGATCGTGGCCGGGTTGGAGTTGATCAGGATGACCCGCAGGCCCTCGGCCTTGAGGATGCGGCAGGCCTGGGTGCCGGAGTAGTCGAACTCGCACGCCTGGCCGATGATGATCGGGCCGGAGCCGATCACGAGGACGGACTTGATGTCGTCGCGCTTCGGCATGTCAGTTCGCCTTCCTGTCGGTCATCAGATCGCAGAACCGGTCGAAGAGGTACGCCGCGTCGTGCGGGCCGGCCGCGGCCTCGGGGTGGTACTGGACGGAGAAGGCCTTGAGCGCTCCGGGGGTCGAGCCCGTCGAGACCTCGCGCAGCTCCAGGCCCTCGACGCAGTTGTCGTTGAGGTTGACGTGGGAGACCGTCGCCTCGCCGTACGGCGTGCTGGTGCTCCCGTCGAGCGGTGCATCCACCGCGAAGCCGTGGTTGTGAGCGGTGACCTCGACCTTGCCGGTCGTGCGGTCCATCACCGGCTGGTTGATGCCGCGGTGGCCGTACTTCAGCTTGTAGGTGCCGAAGCCGAGCGCGCGGCCGAAGAGCTGGTTGCCGAAGCAGATGCCGAAGTACGGGATCTCGTCGGCGAGGGCGGCCTGGAGCAGCTCGACCTGGCCGGTCGTCGCGGCCGGGTCACCGGGGCCGTTGGAGAAGAAGAGGCCATCGGGGCTGACCGCCTTGACGTCCTCGATGCTGGCGTTGGCGGGGAGCACGTGCACCTCGATGCCGCGCTCGGCCATCATCCGGGGGGTGTTCGCCTTGATGCCCAGGTCGACGGCGGCCACGGTGAACCGCTTCTCGCCGACCGCCGGGACGACGTACGCCTCCGAGACGGAGACGGCGTCGGAGAGGTTGGCGCCGGTCATCTCGGCGGAGGCCTTGACCTTGGCCAGCAGGACCTCGGGGTCGGTCTCGACGGTGGAGATGCCGACGCGCATCGCGCCGACCTCGCGCAGGTGCCGGGTCAGCGCGCGGGTGTCGATGCCGGAGATGCCGACGACGCACTGCTCGTCGAGCTCGTCGGCGAGGCTGCGTACCGAGCGCCAGTTGGAGGGAACGCGGGCGGGGTCGCGCACGACGTACCCGGCGACCCAGATGCGGCGGGACTCCGGGTCCTCGTCGTTCATGCCGGTGTTGCCGATGTGCGGAGCGGTCATCACGACCACCTGGCGGTGGTACGACGGATCCGTCAGCGTCTCCTGGTAGCCGGACATGCCGGTGGAGAAGACCGCCTCGCCGAAGGTCTCCCCCTCGGCGCCGTAGGACTCACCGCGGAAGACGCGGCCATCCTCGAGAACGAGCAACGCAGGAATGGTGGCGCGACTGGGCACCCGGGCCTCCTTCTCCGCCTCACAGGACGGTGGTTAAAGGACGTTCGGTTCAGGCCCGACCCTACCAGTGAGCAGCACGCCGGACGGCACCGCCGCCCGCCCGCGACAACTGCGGAGGGGCGGCGGTCCGGGGAACCGTCAGCGGGCCGGGCCAGGCGCGGCTCAGGCCTCCGGCACGGCGTTGAGCTCAGGCGTCGCCGGCCGCTCCGGCTGCTGCTGCGAACCGTTCGAGGACAGCCCACCGGTCAGCGTCTGCAGGATGGTGGAACCCTGCGCGGCCAGCTGGGCGACGGCGTCGTTGAGGCCGTCGGCGCCGTTGAGGATCGTCAGGTTGGCGTTGGCCAGGCCGCTCGCGGCCGCCTTCATCATCTCGGGCAGCTGGGCGATGATCGCCTGGTCCAGCGCGATCCGGCCCTCGGCCGCCGACGCCTCGGCCGACATCTTGGTGCGGTCGGCCTCGGCCTGGGCCAGGGTGCGGATCCGCTCGGCCTCGGCCTGGGCGGGCTTGACGACCTCGGCGACCAGCTCCGCCTCGCGCAGCTCGGCGTTCTTGGCAGCGACCTTGGCCTGCTCCTCGAGCACCGCCTGCTGGGCCTGGGCAGCGGCCAGCGGTCCGGACTGGTTGGCGGTCGCCGTCGCGCGGTCGATCTCCGACTGGTACTCGGCCTGCTTGACCGCCGTCGCGCGGGCGTACTCGGCCTGCTTCTGCGCCGAGGCCTGCTGCGCCTCCGCGGCGAGCTGGTCGGCCTGGGCCTGCGCGATCTTGGCGGCCTGCTGGATCGACGCCTGGTGGGGCGCGGCCAGGGACGTGATGTAGCCGCTGCCCTTGTCGTCGATGGACTGGATCTGCAGCGAGTCGACGGCGAGGCCGAGGTTCGCCATCTCCAGCTTGGACGCGGCCAGCACCTGCTCGGCGAGCTTCTGGCGCTCGCGGATGATGTCCTCGACCGTCATCGAGCCGACGATCGAGCGCAGGTGGCCGGCGAAGATCTGGCCGGTGAGCACGCTCATCCGGTCCTGGTCGTCCAGGAAGCGCTGGGCAGCGGCGGCGATGCTGGCGTGGTCGGAGCCGACCTTGAAGGCGATGACGGCCTTGACCGCCAGACCGATGCCCTGCTGCGTCACGCAGGACTCCTCGATCACCGACTCCATCAGCGACAGCGTCAGGTAGGAGACCCGGCGGAACACCGGGACCACGAACGCACCGTGACCGGTGACGATGCGGAACGGCAGCGCGCCGTCCCCGCGCGTCTTGCCACCGGAGACGAGCATCGCCTGGTCAGGCGCCGGAACATGCCATCCGAACATGGGTTGAACCTTCTTCGCGTAGAGGCGGCTGTTGCCGCCGGGATCACGCGGTCGTGGGAGTGATACCGACCTGACGGGGACCGCGCACCGTGGTCACGCGGACTTCTACCCCGTCGTCGATCGGCTCATCCGCGAAAGCGAGGAAGATTTCGTGGATTCCTCGGTGCTGGATCCGGACCTCGCCCGGGCCTGCTCCACCGGGCACCGCGAGGACCACGACACCGACGTGGCCGACCAGGGCGTCGTCGTGGAAGCCGCTCGGCGCCTCCTCGGCCGGAGCCGGCTGGTCGGCGGGGTCGTAGGTCGGCCAGTCGCCGCCCGAGGTGTCGCTCATGGCAGCGCGGTCGCCGCAGCGTCGTACGTCTGCTTGCCGCGGAGGTACGTCGCCACCACGCGGCCGGTGAGCTCGCGCCCGTGCCAGGGGTTGTTGCGGCTCAGCGAGACGCTGGCGTCGCGGTCGACGGTCACCGTGGCGGTCGGGTCGACCAGGGTCAGGTTGGCGGGAGCGCCGACCCTGATCTCGTGGCCGTGGCCGTCGAGCCCGGCGATCCGAGCGGGGTTCTGCGCCATGACGCGGGCGACGCCGGCCCAGTCGAGCAACCCGGTCTCGACCATCGTCGTGGTGACGACGGCCAGCGAGGTCTCCAGGCCGAGCATGCCGAACGCCGCGTCGACGAACGCGTGCTCCTTGTCCTGGCGGGCGTGCGGGGCGTGGTCGGTGGCGACCGCGTCGATGGTGCCGTCGGCCAGCGCGGCGCGCAGCGCCTGGACGTCCTCGGCGGGACGCAGCGGCGGGTTCACCTTGTACGTCGGGTCGTAGGCGATGAGCTCGTCGGTGGTGAGGATCAGGTGGTGCGGGGTGACCTCGGCCGTGACGCTGATGCCCGCGGCCTTGGCCCAGCGGATCACCTCGATGGAGCCGGCGGTCGAGACGTGCGCGACGTGGACCCGGCTGTTGGTGTGGCGCGCGAGCATCACGTCGCGGGCGACGATGACCTCCTCGGCGACGCCGGGCCAGCCGGGCAGGCCGAGGCGGCCGGACAGCTCGCCCTCGTGGCAGCAGGCGGTGCCGTACGGCGCCAGGCTCGGGTCCTGGCTGTGCTGGGAGACGACTCCCCCGAACGTCTTGACGTACTCCAGCGCTCGGCGCATCACACGGGCGTCGTGCACGCACTTGCCGTCGTCGGAGAAGACCCGGACCTTGGCGCGGGACCGCGCCATCAGGCCGAGCTCGGCGAGCTCCTCGCCGTGCAGGCCCTTGGTGACGGCGCCGACGGGCTGCACGTCGACCAGGCCCGCCTGGACCCCGAGATCGAGGACGCGCTCGGCCGCCTCGGCGGTGTCGGTCACCGGGTTGGTGTTTGCCATCGCCAGGATGGCCGTGAAGCCACCGACCGCGGCGGCACGGGAGCCGGACAGCACCGTCTCGGCGTCCTCGCGGCCCGGCTCGCGCAGGTGGGTGTGCAGGTCGACCAGACCCGGCAGCAGCACCAGGCCGTCGGCGTCGATCTGCTCCCCCACGGAGCCGTGGATGGCGCCGATCTCGGTGATGACGCCGTCCTCGACGTACACGTCGGTGGGCTCGCCCCCGAGGATGCGGGCGCCCTTGATCAGCACAGTCACAATCCCTCCAGTCTCGTTCGGCCCGTTCGTGGCCTCAGCCCAGATCCCTCGATCGCGTCACGCGCCGAGGCGGCCACGTCCGTCCTCACAGGACTTCTCCTTCGCCGGCGAGCAGGTGGTAGAGCACCGACATCCGCACCGCGACGCCGGCCGAGACCTGGTCGAGGACCAACGACTGGTCGACCGCGTCGGCGGCCTCGGCGGAGATCTCCAGGCCGCGGTTCATCGGGCCGGGGTGCAGGATCGGGGTGCCGGGCCGCAGGGCGGCGAGTCGCGACCGGGTCAAGCCGTAGCCGACGGTGTACTCGCGGGCCGTCGGGAAGTAGCCGCCGCTCATGCGCTCCCTCTGGACGCGCAGCATCATCACCGCGTCGGCCTCGGGCAGCACCTCGTCGAGGTCGTACGTCGTGGCGAACCCGTCGGCCTTGGACCACTCGGCCACGCCGCTGGGCATGAGCGTCGGCGGCGCGACGGCGGTGACCCGGGCGCCGAGCTTGGTGAGGCTCTTGACGTTGGAGCGGAAGACGCGGCTGTGGGTCAGGTCGCCGACGATCGCGACGTGCTTGCCCTCGAGCGAGCCGAAGCGGCGGGTGAGGGTGTAGCCGTCGAGCAGCGCCTGGGTGGGGTGCTCGTGGGTGCCGTCGCCGGCGTTGATGACCGGGATGTCGAGCCAGCCGGCGACCTGGTGGGCCGCGCCGGAGGCCGAGTGGCGCATCACGAGCCCGTCGACGCCCATCGCGGTCACCGTCAGCACGGTGTCGCGCAGGCTCTCGCCCTTGGAGGTGCTCGAGCCCTTGGCGGAGATGTTGATGACGTCGGCCGAGAGCCACTTGCCGGCGATCTCGAAGCTCGAGCGCGTGCGGGTGGAGTCCTCGAAGAAGAGGTTGATGACCGTGCGGCCGCGCAGGGCGGGCAGCTTCTTCACCGCGCGCTTCTGCACGTCGTGCATCTCGGCGGCGGTCGCGAAGATCTCCTGGATCTTGGCGGCGTCCACGTCGTCGATGCTGAGCAGGTTCCTCACTGGATCCTCACCTCGTCCTCGCCGTCGGTCTCGACCAGGCGCAAGTTGACGCGCTCGGTACGGGCGGTGGGCAGGTTCTTGCCGACGTGGTCGGCGCGGATCGGGAGCTCGCGGTGACCGCGGTCGACCAGCACGGCGAGGCGTACGACGGCGGGGCGGCCCAGGTCGTTGAGGGCGTCGAGCGCCGCACGGATCGTGCGTCCGGAGAAGAGCACGTCGTCGACCAGGACCACGGTCTTGCCGTCGATCCCGCCGCCCGGGATCTGGGTCTGGTGCGGGCTGCGCGTGGGGTGGGACTTCAGGTCGTCGCGGTACATCGTCACGTCGAGCGAGCCGGTCGCGACGCTGGAGCCCTCGACCTCGGTGATCTTCGCCGCGATCCGCTGCGACAGCGGGACGCCGCGGGTCTGGAGACCGAGCAGCAGCAGGTCCTCGGGACCCTTGTTGCGCTCGAGGATCTCGTGCGAGATGCGGGTCAGCGCCCGGTTGATGTCGTCGGCGTCGAGCACGACGCGGCCCTGGCCGGCGGCGGGCTGCGGTGCATCGTCAGAGGTAGGCATCTGTGCGCCTGACTCCTTCTCCGCCTCACGGGACGGCTCGTTAAAGGTGTCGAACGGTGCTGCAGACACTACCCGCCGGCCGACGGCCGCGGTCAACCGGCGCGGGTCACGACGCCGCCCGGAGACGCAGCACGAGGACCCGCGGAGGCCGCGGGTCCTCGTGCGTGGTTCACATCAGCTGAAGGCGTCCTTGACCTTCTCGCCGGCCTGCTTGAGGCTGCCCTTCATCTGATCGGCCTTGCCCTCGGCCTCCAGGTCATCGTCGTCCGATGCCTTGCCGAAGGCCTCCTTGGCCTCACCCAGCTTCTCCTGGCCCAGGTTCTCCAGCTTGTCGGTGTCACCCATGGTGATCTCCTTCCGGGAGATGTGCTTCTCGGTCCTCCCCCGGGTACCCGAGGCCCTGCAGATGATTCATCCGGGTGTCGGCCGGGAGATGACCGGTGTTGCTGCGGAGGGGGCGTTGCAGGTTTCCCAAGGTATGCAGCCGAACCTGCACTTCCCAGGCGTTGCAACCACGCGGAATCCATCGGTCTAAGCAACGCTGACCCGCAAGGAGCGTTGTGGTGCGTAGAGCGATCCCGTACGAGACACGTGAAGAGCTACTGGAGCTGG
>NZ_BAAGSB010000015.1:0-51911 GCF_054782655.1 Nocardioides montaniterrae
CCCGCGAACTATTGCCCCTCATCCGAGAAGCACTAGGCGACACGGCACCAGCGCCCGACATCCACATTGCCGCTTGACGATCTATAGGAGCTTCAGGGCAGGGACGGGGGTCGAGCCTCCTTGCATGCATGCAAGCAAGGACGCGGGTTGAGCCTCCTTGCATGCATGCAAGCAAGGACGCGGACACCGGCTCTCGCCGGGCTGATGCTTGTCCACAGCCCGGCTCCTGGTGCTGGCGAACTGCGCGGGCCGCGGCGTAGGTTCCCAGTACCTCATCTCGGGAGGACCGCCTTGAAACGCATCCTTGTCGCCGCCGCGCTGCTCACGCTGACCGCCTGCGGGTCGGACCCTGCTCCCCCGCCGGCGTCGCCCAGCAGCTCATCGACTTCTCCGTCACCGACCAACACCGCTCCGGTCGAGCCGCAGATGCCCGGCGCAGCTACCGTCGACAGCAAGGCCGGTGCCATCGCGTTCGCCAAGTACTACTGGCAGGTCGTGAACTACGCCCAGGCCACTGGCGACACGAAGTACCTGAGCGTCCTTCAGCACGGATCATGTCGAGCGTGCACTGCCGGTCGCAAGTGGATCGACAGCGTCTACCGCGCCGGCGGAAAGATCAGTGGCGGACGGTACAGACTGCTGTCGGCCAGTGCCCAGAAGCTGCCGCTGCCCTCGACTGCGACACCTGCGTTCGCCGTCATCATTCGAGCGAGGACGACAGGTGAGCGAGTGACAGGCGCCGGCAAGCTGGACCGTCGCTTTCCGCCATCCGATGCGCAGATCACGATGGGGGTACAGCAGTTCATGGCCACCTGGCAGATCTCGTCATGGTCCATCCGCTGATCGTCATCGCCTTCGCAGCCAGCCGCTTCGTCAGCGACAACGTCGATGTGACTCCGGTTGGCGGCGGCTTCGGCCTAGCCGGCGAGGGCGCCAATCACCATCACACAACGGGCGGAAGCAGCAGCGAAGTCCCCACCGTTCCGACCTACGTCGCCTGCGGTCAACTGGTCTGCAACACCCATTGCATAGGTGGGAGCGTCACGGCGATCGGCTTCCAGCTGGGAGTCAACGGCGCAGTCGACGTCAGCCCTGCGAGCTGCGTCCACACGAGCTCGAGCCCAGCCACCGTGGCGGATGCGGTCGCCCGCGCCTTCCGCCGCATCCCCGTCCCGACGCCAGCCCTCCACATCCAACCCATCAAGGGCCGCACCCTGGTGAACTTCAAGACGAACTTCTACGCAACCGGCGGCGACCCGTTCACCAGGACCGTCACGCTCCTGGGCCACCGGGTCACCCTCAGGATCCACGTCCAGACCTATGACTTCACCTTCGGCGACGGGCAGCACCTGAGCACCACCGCCGCAGGCGGCAAGTACCCGCAGCTGACCGACTTCCACCGGTACCGGCGCAAGGGCGTCGTACGGCCGAGCCTCACGACCACCTGGTCGGCGGACTACCGGGTCGACGGCGGCGGCTGGCAGCAGGTCCGGGGCACGGTCTCCAGGACCACGCCGACGCAGCGGCTCGAGGTCACGACGGCGACGCCGGTGCTGACGGCTCCGCCCAGCTGAGCCGTACGCCGTCCCAGCAGCCCACGGCGCCGTTCCCGATCTCCGCAGGCACCGCCACACCCAGGACCGACAGCGCCGCCCGGATCGCGTCGCCGTGCGAGACCAGCACCACCGGCACCGACCGGGACAGCGACGACAGCACCCCGGCCATCCGCGCCTCCAGCTCGTCAGTGGTCTCGGCACCAGCGGCGTCGACGTCGGCGTACCGCTGCTCGCGCAGACGTACGTCGCCGCACGGCCGCACCCCGAGCCGGAAGCCGATGATCGACGCTGTCTCGACGGCGCGCGCGAGGTCGCTGGTCAACAGCGCGGGCTGGCTGCCGGCAGGCAGCAGGCCGGCCAGCAGCTCCGCAGCACCGGCGGCCTGGAGCCGGCCGAGCGCGGTCAGCCGCGGGTGGTGCGTCTGGCCCTGCATCCGGCCCAGGACGTTCCACTCCGACTGCCCGTGGCGCACGAGGTAGACCGGCTCACTCACGCGCACGATTCTCCCGTAGGCTCGACACGCTCGTCGGTCAGGAACCCGGTGCGAGTCCGGGGCGGTTCCGCCACTGTCACAGCCAGACACTGCCACGAGCGCATCCGACCGCTACAGGGGCGAGAACCCCGAGGAGGACCGCGCTGATGCGCCTTGCTCTGCTCTCCACGTCCGACACCGACCTGCTCTCCGCGAGGGCTTCCGGCGCCGACTGGGCCTGGGGCAACCCCGCCCGGCTCGGTGACGCCGAGATCGACGCCGTCGTCGACGGCGCGGACCTCGTCGTGATCCGCCTCCTCGGCTCCCCCGACGACCTGTGGCCGGGCTACGCCGCGCTGAGCGTGCCGGTCGTCGTCCTCGGCGGCGAGCAGGCGCCCAGCGCCGAGCTGATGGAGCGCTCCACCGTCCCGATGGGCGTCGCTGCCGAGGCCCACCTCTACCTCGCCGAGGGCGGCCCCGCCAACCTCGGTCAGCTGCACGCCTTCCTCTCCGACACGGTGCTGCTCACCGGTGAGGGGTTCGAGGCGCCCGCGCCGATCCCCGCGTGGGGGTACGCCGAGCGGGTCTCGACCAGCTCGACCACCGAGAAGCCGCGAGTCGGCGTCCTCTACTACCGCGCCCACGAGGCGAGCGGGAACACCGCCTTCGCCCACGCGCTCGCCGACGCCATCGACGCCACCGGCCAGGCCGTCGGCGTACCTATCTTCGCGGGGTCGCTGCGCTCCGCGCCCGATGACCTGTACGACGCCCTCGGCACCCTCGACGCGCTCGTCGTCACCGTCCTCGCGGCCGGCGGCAGCACCCCCGCGACCGCGAGCGCCGGCGGCGACGACGAGGCGTGGGACGTCGAGCGGATGGCCGCGCTCGACATCCCGATCCTCCAGGGCCTCTGCCTGACCAGCAGCAGGCAGGAGTGGGAGGAGAGCGACGACGGCGTCACGCCCTTCGACTACGCCAGCCAGATCGCGATCCCCGAGTTCGACGGCCGGATCAGCACCGCCCCGTTCTCCTTCAAGGAGCTCGACGAGGAGGGCCTTCCCCAGTACGTCGCCGACCCCGAGCGCTGCGCCCGCGTCGCCGGCATCGCCGTCAACCACGCACGCCTGCGCCGGATCCCGAACAGCGAGAAGAGGGTCGCCGTCGTGCTGTCGGCGTACCCCACCAAGCACGCCCGCATCGGCAACGCCGTCGGTCTCGACACCCCCGTCTCGGCGATCCGGATGTTGCGCCGCATGCGCGACGAGGGCTACGACCTCGGCGTCTCGACAGGCTCGACCATCGCCGGGCTCCTCGACCTGGAGGACGAGACCGAGGCCGGCGACGCGCTGATCCACGCGCTCATCGCGGCCGGCGGCCAGGACGAGGAGTGGCTCACCGACGCGCAGCTGACCGACGCGCACGTCCGCATCACCAAGCAGCAGTACGCCGAGTGGACGGCTCACCTGCCCGAGGACCTGCGCGACGCGATGGCCGAGAAGTGGGGCGAGGCGCCCGGCAGGCTCTTCGTCAACGACCAGGACGAGATCGTCCTCGCCACCCTCCAGGCCGGCAACGTGGTCGTCATGATCCAGCCGCCCCGCGGCTTCGGCGAGAACCCCGTCGCGATCTACCACGACCCCGACCTCCCGATCACGCACCACTACCTCGCGGCGTACCGCTGGCTGGCCAACGGCTTCCAGGCCGACGCCGTCGTCCACCTCGGCAAGCACGGCTCGCTGGAGTGGATGCCCGGCAAGAACGCGGCCCTCTCCCCCAGCTGCGGCACCGACGCCGCTCTCGGCAACCTGCCGCTGGTCTACCCGTTCCTGGTCAACGACCCGGGCGAGGGCGCGCAGGCCAAGCGCCGCGCGCACGCCACGATCATCGACCACCTCGTGCCGCCGATGGCGCGGGCGGAGTCGTACGGCGACATCGCGCGGCTCGAGGCGCTGCTCGAGGAGTACGACAAGATCTCCACGATGGACCCGGCCAAGCTGCCGGCGATCCGTGGCGAGATCTGGCAGCTGATGCACGCCGCCGAGCTGCACCGCGACCTCGGGCTCGAGGAGCGCCCCGACGACGCCGAGTTCGACGACTTCCTGCTGCACGTCGACGGCTGGCTCTGCGAGATCAAGGACTCCCAGATCCGCGACGGCCTGCACGTCCTGGGTGCTGCACCCATGGGCGAGGCGCGGGTCAACCTGGTGCTCGCGATCCTGCGGGCCGGTCAGGTCTGGGGCGGGGTCGGCAACGCGGTCCCGGGTCTGCGGACCGCTCTCGGCATGGCCTCGACAGGCTCGACCACCGGCGCCGAGGTCGACGCGTTCGAGGCCGAGGCCCGAGCGCTCGTGGAGGGCATGGAGAAGCACGGCTGGCACCCGGCCGCGGCCGAGGAGCTGCACGCCGACCCCGAGGTCCAGCGGGTCCTCTACTTCGCAGCGACCCAGGTCGTCCCGCGGCTCGACCGCACCACCGACGAGATGTCCGCGGTCCTGCACGCGCTGAACGGCGGCTACATCCCGGCTGGACCGTCCGGCTCGCCGCTGCGCGGCCTGGTCAACGTGCTGCCGACGGGACGCAACTTCTACACCGTCGACCCACGCGCGATCCCGTCCCGCCTGGCCTGGCAGACCGGCCAGGCGATGGCCGACTCGCTGATCGAGCGGTACGTCGCCGAGACCGGCGACCACCCGACCTCGGTCGGTCTGAGCGTCTGGGGCACGTCCGCCATGCGCACCTCCGGTGACGACGTGGCCGAGGTGCTCGCGCTGCTCGGCGTACGTCCCGAGTGGGACGAGCAGTCGCGTCGCGTCAACAAGCTCGAGGTCGTCCCGCTCGAGGAGCTCGGCCGCCCGCGCATCGACGTCACGGTCCGGATCTCCGGCTTCTTCCGCGACGCGTTCCCGCACGTCGTGGCGATGCTCGACGACGCGGTCCGGATGGTCGCCGAGCTCGACGAGCCCGCTGAGCTCAACTTCGTGCGCGCCCACGCGCAGGCCGACCTCGCCGCCCACGGGGACGAGCGACGGGCCACCACGCGCATCTTCGGCTCCAAGCCGGGCTCGTACGGCGCCGGCATCCTCCAGGTCGTCGAGTCGGGCAACTGGCGCTCAGACCAGGACCTCGCCGAGGTCTACACCGCCTGGGGCGGCTTCGCCTACGGCCGCGGTCTCGACGGCGCCCCGGCGGCCGACGACATGCGGGCGGCGTACAAGCGGATCAAGGTCGCCGCCAAGAACGTCGACTCCCTCGAGCACGACATCGCCGACAGCGACGACTACTTCCAGTACCACGGCGGCATGGTCGCCACCGTGCGCGCGCTGACCGGCACCAACCCCAAGGCGTACGTCGGCGACTCGACGACCCCCGACGCGATCCGGACCCGCACGCTGGCCGAGGAGACCGCACGGGTCTTCCGCGCCCGCGTCGTCAACCCGCGCTGGATCGCGGCGATGCAGCGCCACGGCTACAAGGGTGCGTTCGAGCTGGCCGCGACCGTCGACTACCTCTTCGGCTTCGACGCCACCGCCGGCGTCGTGCAGGACTGGATGTACGACAAGCTCGCCAAGGAGTACGTCCTGGACGAGACCAACCAGGCCTTCCTGCGCACGTCGAACCCGTGGGCCCTGCGCGGCATCGTCGAGCGGCTCCACGAGGCCGCCGACCGCGGCCTGTGGGAGGAGCCCGATCCTGAGGTCATCGACGCCATGAACGCCGTCTACCTCGAGGTCGAGGGCGACCTGGAGGACGGGCCCACCGGTGGTTGAGCCCGTCGGGACCATCAAGGTCCTGGGCTTCGGCATGGGGCCGCAGCACCTCACCCCCGAGGTGGCGGCGGCCCTGCGCGGCTGCGACTACGTCCTCGCCGCGTCGAAGCGCGAGGACGACGCGCTGCTCGCGGTGCGGCGCGAGATCTGCGACGCGTACGGCGTCGAGCTGGTCGCGGTGCCCGACCCGGACCGTGACCGCGAGCCGGTCGGCGACGGTGGCTACGTCGCCGCGGTCGCGGACTGGCACGCGGCCCGCGTCGCGGCATACCGCGCGGTCATCGAGGAGCGTGGCGGCACGGTCGGGTTCCTGGTGTGGGGCGACCCGTCGCTCTACGACTCGACGATCCGGATCGTCTCCGAGCTCGGCGAGCACGACGTCCTGCCCGGTATCTCCGCCCCCTCGATCCTCGCGGCCCGGCACAAGATCGTGCTGCACACCGTCGGCGCTCCCGTCCACATCACCACGGCCCGTCGGCTGCGTGAGGACATCGCCGCCGGGCAGACCAACCTGGTCGTCTACCTCGGCTCGTCGCTGGACCTGGACGGGCTCGAGGACTGGTCGATCTGGTGGGGCGCGAACCTCGGCGCCCCCTCCGAGCGGCTGGTCGCCGGCCGGGTCGGTGACGTGCGCGACGCGCTCGCCGAGGCCCGTGACGCCGCCAAGGACGAGGCCGGCTGGGTGATGGACATCTACCTGCTGCGGGCGCCCTGATGGGTGGCCTCCTCGTCGCCGGCACGACCTCCGACGCCGGCAAGAGCATCCTCACCACCGGGCTGTGCCGTGCCTTCGCGCGGCGCGGTGTGAAGGTGGCGCCGTACAAGGCGCAGAACATGTCGAACAACTCGATGGTGGTCTCGGCAGGCCCGGCCACCGGTGAGCATGCCGAGATCGGGCGGGCCCAGTGGGTGCAGGCCCTCGCGGCGAACGTGACGCCCGAGCCCGCCATGAACCCCGTCCTGCTCAAGCCCGGCAGCGACCGGCGCTCCCACGTCGTCTTGATGGGCAAGCCGGCCGGCGAGGTCTCCTCGAGCAGCTGGGAGTCCGGCCGCAGGCACCTCGCAGAGGCCGCGCACGCGGCGTACGACGACCTCGCCTCGCGCTTCGAGGTGATCGTCGCCGAGGGTGCTGGGAGCCCGACCGAGATCAACCTGCGGGCGGGTGACTACGTGAACATGGGGCTCGCCCGCCACGCGTCGCTGCCCACCGTCGTCGTCGGCGACATCGACCGCGGCGGCTTGTTCGCCGCGATGTTCGGGACCGTCGCCCTGCTGGAGCCCGAGGACCAGGCGCTCATCGCCGGCTTCGTGGTCAACAAGTTCCGCGGGGACGTCGGGCTGCTCCGCCCCGGGATCGAGATGCTGACGCGCGCGACCGGGCGGACGACGTACGGCGTCCTCCCCTGGAGCCCCGAGCTCTGGCTGGACTCCGAGGACGCGCTCGACCTCGAGGGGCGGCGCGCTGCGGTCGGCGCCAAGAAGGTCGCGGTCGTGCGGCTCCCGCGGATCAGCAACTTCACCGATCTCGATGCGCTCGGTCTCGAGCCCGACCTCGACGTCACCTTCGTCGCCGACCCGCGCGACCTCTCCGATGCCGACCTCGTCGTGCTGCCCGGCACCCGCGCGACGATCAGCGACCTGGCGTGGATGCGGTCACGGGGCCTGGACGTCGCCGTCATCGAGCACGCACGTCGCGGCAAGCCGGTGCTCGGCATCTGCGGCGGCTGCCAGATGCTCGGTCGCACCATCGCCGACCCGGACGGCATCGAGGGTGGCTCCGGCGTGGTCGTGGACGGGCTCGGTCTCACCGACGCCGTCACGACGTTCATGGCGGAGAAGACGCTGCGGCTGCACGAGCTGGCCGGGTACGAGATCCACCACGGCCGGGTCTCCGGCTCGACCGTCTCCGGCACGGTCGTCGGGACGATGGTCCACGGATCGCTCGAGGACGACGCGGTCCGCGCGCGGTTCCTCGCCGACCACCTCGACGTCAGCTCCTCCGCGTCGTTCCCCGAGGCACGCTCGCGACGGATCGACCTGATCGCGGACCTCGTCGAGGAGCACCTCGACGTCCCCGCTCTGCTCGACCTCGCCCGCTCCGGCGCACCTGCCGGTCTGCCGGTCATCCCGCCCGGGGGTGTGGCATGAGAGTCCTGCTGCTCGGCGGCACCAGCGAGGCGCGCGAGCTGGCGGCGCTCCTGGTGGACGCCGGTGTCGACGTGATGTCCTCGCTCGCCGGTCGCGTCGCGGAGCCACGGCTGCCCGTCGGGCCGGTCCGCATCGGCGGCTTCGGCGGCGTCTCCGGCCTGGTCGCCGCACTCCGGGACCACGACCTGGTGGTCGACGCGACCCATCCGTTCGCCAGGGGGATGTCGGCCAACGCACTGGCCGCCTGCCGGCAGGCAGGCGTGCCGCTGCTGCGCCTCGAGCGTCCCGGTTGGGCGCCCGACCCGGCCTGGCGCTATGTCGACTCCCACGACGAGGCCGCCGAGTGCGCGGCGCTCCTCGGCTACCGTCCGTTCCTCACGGTCGGGCGCCAGGAGCTGGGCCGCTTCGTCCCGCTGCTGGGCGACCACGCCGTCCTGGCGCGCGTCGTCGACAAGCCGGAGATCACGCTCCCCCGCGCCTGGACGCTGCTGACCAGCCGCGGCCCGTACACCCACGACGGCGAGCTCGCCCTGATGCGCGAGCACGGCGCCGACGTCCTCATCACCAAGGACTCCGGCGGCAGCTACACCTGGCCGAAGATGCAGGCCGCCGCCGAGCTCGACGTCCCGGTCGTCGTCGTACGCCGTCCCGCGGCTCCCCCCGACGCTGACGTGGTCAACGACGTGCACGCCGCCTTCGACTGGGTCTCGTCTCACTGAGAGTGGTCCATAGGTCACTCTCAGTGAGACGAGAGGGGCCTGTGGAGGACGCGAGCGACGACGGCCGATCCGTGCTTCGGTTCCTGCATGACTCGGGGTGGTTGGCGGGACCTGGCACAGGCTCAGCACGGGCTGCTGACCCGCGCTCAGCTCGCCGCACTCGGAGTCGATCGCTGGGCGGTCCGGCATCGGATCGCGACCGAGAGGTGGCTCGCGCTCGGACCGACCGTCGTCAGCACGACGACGGGCGCCCTGTCGCGCGAGCAGCGCAAGTGGTGGGGAGTGCTGCATGCGGGCGCGGGTGCGGTGCTGGGCGACCTCACCGCGGCGGAGCATCTCGGGCTGCGCAACTGGACTCGCGACGAGATCACTGTGCTGGTCGACAAGGAGAATGCTCCCAACTCCGGCATCGACGGCATCACGTTCGTCCAGACCCGTCACTCCTTGGCGCTGCTTCGCGACCGTCGAAGCGAGATCCCCTGTGCGGCCATCGAACCGGCGGTGCTGCGGTTCGCGTCGCGGCAGCGTTCCCATCGCACCGCGGAGGGTGTGCTCGCCGCGGCCGTCCAGCAGCAGCTCACATCGCCCGAGCTGCTGCTCGGTTGGGTGGACCGGCTGCGCCCCCTGCGCGGCGCGCCACGATTCCGCGTCGCCCTCGGCGAGATCGCGGGCGGTGCGCAGTCGGTCGCGGAGATCGACGTGAGGCGGATGTGTAACGCCTTCCGACTCCGGCTACCGGACAGGCAGACGAAGCGCCGCGACTCCTCGGGCAGGCTGCGTTTCACAGATTGCGAGTGGCACCTGCCGAACGGTCACGTGATCGTGCTCGAGGTCGACGGCGCGTTCCACATGGAGACCGAGCACTGGGAGGACGACCTGGCCCGCCAGCGTCGCCTCTCGGGACCGGGTCGCACGATCGTGCGGTGCTCGGCACGCGAGCTGCGCGACGATCCGGACGTGGTCGCGCGTGATCTGCGGGCACTGGGAGTGCCGGCTGCCTGAGTCGTCTCACTGAGAGTGATCTATGGACCACTCTCAGTGAGACGAGACGATCAGACGAGCGCGGCGACCTGCTCGGACTCGGCCGTCGCGGGCGCGAGGACGCGCTCGGCCAGGGGCGCGAAGACGAGTGCGATGGTCCCCCACAGCAGGACCTGGCTGATGATCGCGTCCACCCGGAACCTGGCCAGGACGTCCGCGGGGAATCCCGCCGGCGTCTCGGCGTACGACGGCAGCAGCGCGAGCACCACCGCCATCACGACCGCGTAGCCCAGGCCGGCGGCCAGCACGGAGCGGTAGAGGGTCGTCCGCGCGCGCAGCTTCTGGCCGAGATGGACCGCCAGGAAGAGCGCGATGCAGGAGGCCGCGACCGCGACGAGGTACGCCGCCCCGCGCTCGCGGATCGTGTCCGCGTGGCCGATGGCCGGCGGGTTGGAGGGGTACTTCAGGAACGGCACCACGAAGACGCCGACGCCGTAGAACGCCGGCAGCAGCAGCGCGAGCTGGAACGGGCGGACGCGGCCGGTGCGGCCGATCGCGACCGAGTAGCCGACCGCGACCAGCGCACCCATCGCGACGCCGAAGAGGATCATCCCGACGCCGAGGCCGAGGTCGGCCTGGACCGCACGGCTGAACATCTCCGCGCCGTGCTCGTGGGAGTGGGCCGACTCGAAGTCGATGGCCGCCTGGATCTGCGGCTCCGCGAAGACGCGCGCGAAGACGAAGGCGACGAGGCCCGCGACGGCTCCGGAGAGCGCGCCGCGGCCCAGCAGCTGCTTGACCATGTTCAGTTCTTCCCTGCCGAGAGGATCAGTGGCAGGGGAAGCCCATGAAGTGGCGGCCGTCGTGGAAGAACTCGTGCAGCAGCATGCTCTTGCCGGAGAGCGACATGGCGCCCTCGTCGATGCCGATGAAGTAGTAGGCCAGCAGCGCGAGGAAGGCGACGCCGACGAGCAGCGCGACGGTCTTCGCGTTCACCGAGACGATCGGCGCGGCGACGGGCGTGGAGATAGCAGACGTGTTGCTCACGTGATGCTCCTTCAGGAATACAACGTTCCCTTGTTGGGCGGGCAGCACGTCGGCGGAAGATCTGACTTCGAGCCCTGATCGCTCAGGATTCTCACAGTGGCGTGACCGTGCCGGATTCTCACCGGCTTCCTCACGTCCGTCGTGCCCTTCGACCCTATCTGCTCAGGCGCTTCTCGGCGAGGGGCGCGCCACCGATGAGATGACTCGTCACGATCTCGCTCGCCGCGGCCGGGTCGACCTGGCCGTACCAGACGTCGTCCGGCTGCACGCTGACCACCGGCGCCTGGTTGCACGGGAACTGGCAGCCCGTGTGCACCAGCAGCACGTCGTCGTCGGTCACGTCGTGCTCCATCATCGCGAGCACCATCGCGCGCAGGTTGTCGACCGCGCCCTTCGCCGTACATCGCGGCCCGCGGCAGATGTTGACCTGGTGGCGGTGGCTGCTGACGGTCTCCCAGGCGTCCGACGTCAGGCCGGGCTCGTACGTCGTGACCGGGCGGGTCTCCCGCGGGAGGTCGTCGAGCTCCGTGGCCAGGCGCTTGGCGACGCGAACCTCCGGCTTGGTGCCGGTCCGCTCCTTCAGCCAGTACGCCGCGATCCGGCTCAGCCAGGACTGGCCCGGAGCCAGCGGGCCGCGACTGACACCGATCAGGGTGATCGTCGGGTGGCCCTCGTCGGCGAGGCGGGTCAGCTCGGCGGACAGGCTGGGGTCGGCCATCTGGAGGAACGCGATGCTCGCTCCTTCTCGTGCTGCTGCGGCGAGGAGCTCGTCGCGCGCGTCGGCCTCCGCGATCGACATGCCGACCAGGATCGTGGCGGTCATCGGCGGTCTCGGGGTCTCGAGACGGTCGCTGCGCGACCTCCTCGACCAGCGGTCGCGACGACGGCCGTGACGACGGCGGCGCCGATGCCGACCCGGGTCGCGAGGCGGTTCGCGCGCGGGATGTCGGCCGGCTCCGGCGTACGGCCGTCGCCCATCACCGCGCGGTGCTCGACGCGGTCGCCGTCGTAGGTGTTCGTGCCGCCGAGGCGGATCCCCAACGACCCGGCGAACGTCGACTCGACCACGCCGGCGTTGGGGCTCGGGTGCTGGGCCGCGTCCCTCCGCCAGGCGGCTGCCGCCTGCCGCGGGTCTCCGCCGAGGGCTGTCGCGAGGACGCCGCCCAGCCGGGAGCCGGGCAGGTTCACCAGGTCGTCGAACCGCGCGCTCGCCCAGCCAAACCGCTCGTAGCGCACGTTGTGGTGCCCGACCATGGCGTCGAGCGTGTTCGCGGCCCGGTAGCCCAGCAGGCCCGGCACTCCCCCGACAGCACCCCACACCAACGGCGCGACGACGGCGTCGGAGGTGTTCTCGGCCACTGACTCGATCACGGCCCGAGCGACCTCCTGCTCGGTCAGCTCACTGGTGTCGCGGCCGACGAGATGGGTCAGGCGCTGCCTCGCGGCGGGCAGGTCGCCGGCGGCCAGGTGGGCGTGGACCGCCTCCGCCTCGCGCTCCAGGCTCCGCCCTCCCAGGACGGCCCAGGTCGCGAGTGCCGTCGTCATCGTGTTGCTCGGGGCGAGGGCGCCGAGGGTGACGGCCCCGCCGACCAGCGTCGCGGTGTACGCCGCCCCGCGCAGTCGGCTGTCGGCGTACATCCTGCGCTCGAGCATGTGGGCCGCGGCGCCGAAGCCGGCCACGGGGTGGAACCGGCGCGGGTCGCCGAGGAGGCGGTCGGCGGCGTACCCCACCAGCAGGCCGAGGGCGCGGCTCACCGGCACTCGTCCAGGGCGAGGAGGAGCTTGTCGGTCAGGTCCTCGGGCCGTACGGCGATTCGCACCCAGCTCGCGTCCAGGCCGGGGAACGTGTCGGCCCGGCGTACGGCGATGCCGCGCTCGCGCAGCGCCTCGTGGACGCCGCGGCCCACCCGGGCCAGCACGAAGGAGGTGCGTGAGGGGACGTGCTCGACACCGAGGCGGGTGAGGCCGGCCTCGAGGTGCAGGCGCCACTCGTCGATGAGCATGGCGCGGTCGCGGCTCTCGGCCAGCGCCTGCCGCGAGAGGCACGCGGTGATCGCGGCGATGGCCTGCGTGGAGACCGACCACGGCGTCTGCTGGCGCCCGAGCTCGGCGACGACCTCGGCATCTCCGACGACGTAGCCCGCACGGATGCCCGGGATCGACCAGTGCTTGGTGAGGCTGCGCAGCACGACGAGGCCGGGCTCGCCGTCGACGCTGAGCGACTCGCCCTCGTCGGGGATCGTGTCCATGAACGCCTCGTCGACCACGACGACCCGGCCGGGGCGGGTGAGCCGGCGGATCTGAGCCGCCGGGTGCACGATGCCGGTCGGGTTGGTCGGGTTGCCGACGACGACCAGGTCGGCGTCGTCCGGGACGGCGTCCGGGTCGAGGGTGAAGTCGGCGCGGGTCTCGACCACCGTGACCTCGTGCCCGGCGGCGAGCAGCGCGGCGTGCGGCTCGGTGAACTGGGGGTGCACGACGGCCGGCCGCCGCCACGCACGCATCCGCGCGATCAGCGTGAACGCCTCGGCGGCGCCGGCGGTGGGGAGCACCGCATCGATCGCTCGGCCGTGGGCGATGGCGATCGCGGCGGCCGCCTCGCTGGGATCCGGGTAGGCGGCGACGTCGTCGATCGCCCGCCGGAGGGCGGCGTCCAGCCAGTCCGGGCGCGGACCCACGAAGACATTGACCGCGAAGTCGAGCAGGCCGTCGCCGACCTCGACGTCGCCGTGGTGGCCGAGCGGGTTCGTCAGCGGGTCAGGCACGGGCACGCACCGCCTCGACGAAACGGGCCACGAGGTGCGGATGGCCGGCCCAGTGGACGTGGAGGTACGACGCGTGGAGGGTGGCGTTGGCCCAGCCGGTCGCCTCTCCGTCGATCAGCCACGCGGCCTCCGGGGGGCGAGCCTGTCGCGACCCTGCCGCCGGGGTCGTCGCCGTGCGATGGAACTCGTGGCCGGTCACCTGCTCGCCCGCACGGGTCAGCAGGTTGTCGCCGGCCGCCTCGGCGACCGGGTAGCGCAGCGTCAGTCGCTCGGCCATCGCCGCATCGGCCTTGATCGCGCCCGCCATCGGTACGCCGTCCAGGGACTGTGCCAGGAGGAGCAGGCCGGCGCACTCGGCGACCGTGGGCAGGCCCTGCTCCACTGCCGCGCGGATCTCGTCGAGCAGCGGGCGGTTCGCGGCGAGCTGCTCGGCGTACACCTCGGGGAAGCCCCCGCCGAGGTACAGGCCGTCCGGACTTGCTTGCATGCATGCAAGCTGGCTGGGGGTGTCCATAGCCTCCTTGCATGCATGCAAGCAAGGAGCGGTGAGGGGGTCGAAGGTGACGACGTCGCACCCCGCTGCGCGGAGGAGCTCCTCGGTCTCGGCGTAGCGGAACGTGAAGGCGCGGCCGCCGGCCATTGCGACGACGGGCCGCTCGGCGCCGGCCGCAGCGGTGAAGCCGACGGCGGCCAGCTCGGCGGAGGGGTCCCAGGGAACCGCGTCGAGGTCCGGCGCACTCTCGGCGAGCGCACGCACGGCAGCCAGGTCGACGTGCGCGCCGACGTACGCCCCCAGGGCCGCGATCGTCTCCGCCGACTCGCCACGCTCGGCGGCGGGCACGAGGCCGAGGTGGCGCGAGGGCTTGGCGAAGGACGCGTCGCGGGGGACGGCGCCGAGGACCGGGAGGCCGATCTCCTCCAGCGCGCCGGTGATCTCGGCGGTGTTCCGCGACGAGCCGACCTGGTTCAGGATCACTCCGGCGACGTGGATCGACGGGTCGTACGCCGCGAGCCCGGCCGCGATGGCCGCGACCGTCCGCGACTGGCGGGCGACGTCGAGCACCAGGACGACGGGCGAGGAGGTCAGTCGCGCGACGTGCGCGGTCGAGGCGAACCCACCCGTGCCGAGGCGGCCGTCGTGGAGGCCCATCACGCCCTCGATGATCGCGACGTCGGCGCCGCGCGCACCGTGCAGGAGCAGCGGCGCGATGCGCGACTCCCCCACCAGGTGCGGGTCGAGGTTGCGACCGGGACGTCCGGTCGCCAGCGCGTGGTAGCCGGGATCGATGTAGTCGGGCCCGACCTTGTGGCCGCTCACCTCGAGCCCGCTCGCCCGCAGCGCGGCCATCAGGCCGGTCGCGATCGTGGTCTTGCCCTGGCCCGTGGAGGGCGCGGCGACGACCAGCCTGGCTACCACTCGATGCCCTTCTGGCCCTTCTGGCCGGCGTCCATCGGGTGCTTGATCTTGGTCATCTCGGTGACCAGGTCGGCCACCTCGATGATCTCCGGCGCGACGTTGCGGCCGGTGATGACCACGTGCTGATGACCCGGCCGATCGCGCAGGAACTCAGCGACCTCCGTGGCGGAGATCCAGCCCCACTTCACCGGGTAGGCGAACTCGTCGAGGATGTAGAGGTCGTGCTCCTCGGCCAGCATCCGCCGCTTGATCTCCTCCCAGCCGTCGCGCGCGACCTGGGCGTGGTCCTCGTCCTCGCCCTTCTTGCGCGACCAGGACCAGCCGTCGCCCATCTTGTTCCACTGCACGGGCCCACCGACGCCGGTCTCCTCGTGCAGCTGGCCGAGCGCGAGGTACGCCGACTCCTCGCCGACCTTCCACTTCGCCGACTTCACGAACTGGAACACCGCGACGTTCCAGCCCTGGTTCCAGCCCCGCAGGCCCAGCCCGAACGCGGCCGTGCTCTTGCCCTTGTTCTCGCCCGTGTGGACGATCAGCAGCGGCCGGTTGCGGCGCTGGCGCGTGGTCAGGCCGTCGTTCGGGACGTTCTCGGGCACTCCCTGCGGCATCTCAGGCCACCTTCCCGGTCACGGTGCTGGTGAGCGTCTCGGCGCTCACCTCGGCCACCGGCAGGTGCTCGGCACCCAGCAGGTGCGCGAGCTCGCGCGCCAGCCCGAGCCGCAGCGGCCCGCTCTCGCTGTCGATGACCACGGTGCTCACGCCGAGACTGGCGACGTACGTCGCCGCCTGCCGCGCCCGCGCCACCGCGTCCTTGCCGTCGGTGGCGCGACCGTCGGTCACCACCACCAGCAGCGGTCGCAGCCGCGGGTCCCGGAGATGTTCACGGCGCAGCACGTTCGCCGCCTCGAGGAGGCCGGCCGCGAGCGGCGTACGGCCTCCGGCCGGGAGCCCCTCGAGCCGTGCGGCCGCGGCGTCGACCGAGTGGGTCGGCGGCAGCGCCAGCTCGGCGGCGTCGCCACGGAAGGTGACCAGGCCGACCTTGTCGCGCTTGCGATAGGCGTCGAGCAGCAGGCTCAGGATCGCCGTCTTGACCTGCGACATCCGCTTGCGCGCCGCCATCGATCCCGACGCGTCGACGCAGAACAGCACCAGGTTGGCCTCCCGCCCCTCGCGTACGGCGATCCGCAGGTCCTGCGGCCTGATCCGCGGCCGCTGGCCGGGCTTCCCCAGGCCGTTCGCCGCCGTCGCCTTGATCGTCTCGACCAGGTGCAGGCTCCCGGTGCTGCCCGGACGCGCGCCGACCCGGCGACCGGTGCTCGACATCGCCCGGCTGCGCCGGCCCGCCGTACCGTCGCCGAGGCCGGCGACCTTGAGGTTCTTGGGGCGGTACGGCGTCCCCGCGCCCACCGTGCTGCTCGGCGCGGGCGCGCCTGCGGTCGGCTCCGTCGGCTCCGTCGACTGCGTCGGCGCCTCCGTGGTCGAGGAGGGCGCACTGTCGCCCGGCTCGAGACCGTCGTCGGTCGCGCCCGGCTCGGCAGGCCCGGGCTCGGCCGCGCCGTCCCCCTCACCCTGACGCTCACCCTCGCCCTCCGGACCACCCTCGGGCGGCTCGGGTGGGAGCTCCTCGTCCCCGAGCACCTGGTCGAGCAGGTCCTCGTCGAGACCGGGCGCGTCGAACGGGTTGCGGCGCCGGCGGTGCGGCAGCGCCAGCAGCGCGGCGCGGCGGATGTCCTCGCGGGTGACCTCGGAGCGGCCCACCCACGCGGCGTGGGCGAGCGCGGTACGCGCGGTGACGATGTCGGCACGCAGGCCGTCGACCTCGAACGCCGCGCACACCTCGGCGATCTTGAGCAGCGCGGCCTCGCTCAGGCGGACCTTCTCGACCTGCTCGCGGGCGAAGCCGATCCGCTCGGCCAGGGCTGCCTCGGCGGCGGCGTGGCGGTCGGAGAACGCGGACGGGTCGGCGTCGTAGGCCATCCGACGCCGCACCACCTCGGCCCGCAGCGACGGATCGCGCGGGGCGGCGACCTCGACCGTCAGGCCGAAGCGGTCCAGGAGCTGCGGGCGCAGCTCGCCCTCCTCGGGGTTCATGGTGCCGATCAGCACGAACCGGGCGGCGTGCTCGACCGAGACGCCGTCGCGCTCGACGGTCACCCGGCCCATCGCGGCCGCGTCGAGCAGCAGGTCGACCAGGTGGTCGTGCAGCAGGTTGACCTCGTCGACGTACAGGAGGCCGCCGTCGGCGCGGGCGAGCAGGCCCTCCTCGACCTCGATCCGGCCCTCGGTCAGCGCGGACTCGAGCTTGATCGAGCCGATCACCCGGTCCTCGGTGGCCCCGATCGGCAGCTCGACCAGCGGCGGGAACAGGCTGCCCAGCGCGCGCACGGTCGTCGACTTGGCCGTGCCCTTCTCACCGCGGACCAGCACACCGCCGATGGACGGGCTGATGGTGGTGAGGACGAGGGCCAGGCCCATGTCGTCGAGTGCGTCCGGCTCGCAGCCGAGAACAGCAGTGAAGGGGTAGTGCACCGGCATGGAGGCTCCCGCTCGCTTCGCCATTGGTCAGGTGTACGTGAGCGCGAGGCCGGTCTTCGGACTGTTACCGCAGCGGGCCTGTGCCGGAATCCCACCGGCTTCCCAGATTCTCCCCGCGGGCTCTCACCGTTGGGGCACCTCGTGCTCTGTCGCCCTCACGATAGCGTCCGTGCACATGAGCACCGCCCGTTCTCTCCATGTGATCGGCATCGGCGCCGGCGGCTGGGACGGGCTGCTGCCCGAGACCCGCCACCGCGTGGCCGCCGCGGCCACGATCCTCGGCGGGCAGCGCCACCTCCAGCTCGTCCCCGACGAGATCGCGGCCCGGCGGGTGCCGTGGCCCTCACCGCTGCGCAGCGGCCTGCCGTCACTGCTCGACAGCCTCGGCGATGGTCCGGTCGTCGCCCTCGCCTCCGGCGACCCGCTCGTGTCCGGCATCGGCACGACCCTGGTCGAGCTGCTCGGCCCCGACCACGTCACCATCGAGCCCAGCGTCTCCTCGGTCGCGCTCGCCCGCGCCGCGATGGGCTGGTCCGCCGAGACCTCGGTCGTGGTCAGCGTGGTCGGTCGCCACGTCGCGCTCGTACGCCGCCAGCTGGCGCCCGGCCGCCGCATCCTGGTGCTCTCCTCCGACTCCACGACGCCCGCGGAGGTCGCCTCGCTGCTGGTCGACCACGGGTACGGCGACTCGACGCTGACCGTCCTGGGCGACCTGGGCGGCCCCGACGAGAGCCGTACGACGGTGCGCGCCGCCGACGGCATCGACACCGCGCCGCCGCTCAACGTCGTCGCCGTCGCCTGCATCGGTCCGCACGTCGGCGGCTGGACCACCGGCCTCCCCGACGACGCGTTCCGGCACGACGGTCAGCTCACCAAGCGCGACCTGCGCGCCTCGGCGCTCGCCCGCCTGGCACCGGTCCCCGGGGAGCACCTGTGGGACGTCGGCGCCGGCGCCGGCTCGGTCGGCATCGAGTGGATGCGCGCGCACCCCACGCTCACCGCGACCGCGATCGAGGCCGACCCGGCCCGCGCGGGGCGGATCGCGGTCAACGCCGGCAGCCTCGGCGTACCCTGCCTCGCGGTGGTGACCGGCCGCGCCCCCGACGCGCTCGCCGACCTGCCCGCGCCCGACGCGATCTTCGTCGGTGGCGGCGCCACTCGCGACGGCGTCCTCGAGGCCTGCCTGGCGGCGTTGCGACCCGGCGGCCGCCTGGTCGTCCACGGCGTGACGCTGGAGACCGAGCAGCTCCTGGCCCGCCTGCACGCCGAGCACGGCGGCGAGCTCACCCGCATCGCCGTCGAGCAGCTCGACACGATCGGCACCTTCCACGGCTGGGCGCCGCTGCGCACCGTCACGCAGTGGGCGCTCGTGTCTCACCCAGAGTGACCTAGAGGTCACTCTCAGTGAGACGAGCCGTAGGTCTCCTGGTGGAGCACGGTCTCCAGGGGTGAGCGGTGGCGCCAGCCGTACCGCTCGAGATCGGGTACGTCGGGCAGCCCCTCGACCGGGCCGACGCACAGCCAGGCGACGGGGCGCACGTGGGACGGCATGCCGACCAGGTCGCGGAGGAACTCCTCGCGGTAGAAGCTGACCCAGCCCACTCCCAGGCCCTCGGCGGTCGCGGCCAGCCAGAGGTTCTGGATCGCGCAGACGACCGAGTAGAGGCCGGCGTCGGCGATGGCGTGCCGGCCGAGGACGTTGGGGCCGCCGCGGGTCGGGTCGTAGCCGACCACGATCGCCAGGCCCGACTCCTTGATGCCCTCGACCTTGATCCGGTTGAAGGTCTCCAGCCGCTCGCCCTCCAAGGTGGCCGCGAACGTGTCCCGCTCGGTCGCCACGTGGTCGGAGAACGCCTTCAGCGTGGCCTCCGAGCGCACGACCACGAAGTCCCAGGGCTGGCTCATCCCCACGCTCGGCGCGCAGTGCGCGGCCGACAGGACGCGCTCGAGCGCGTCGTCGGGCACCGGCGCGCCCGTGAACTCCCGGCGTGTGTCGCGCCGGCGGTTGATCACGTCATAGAGCTGCATCGCGTCTCCTGTTGCAGTCGTAGAGGTGCGACTCGCCGCCGGGCCGCGGGTCGAGCGCGCGGCCGACCAGGATGATCGCGGCCTGGCGCAGGCCGGCGTCCTCGACCTGGTCGGCGATGGTCGCGACGGTGCCGCGCAGGACGAGCTCCTCGGGCTGGCTGGCGCGGTAGGCCACCACGACCGGGCAGTCCGCGCCGTAGTGCTCCTCCACCTCGGCCATCAGCTCGCGGGTGCGCGTGATCGCCAGGTGCAGCACCAGGGTCGCCCCGGTCGCCGCGAAGGCGCTCAGGGACTCGGTCGACGGCATCGCCGTCGACTGCCGCTGGGTCCGGGTGAGCACGACGGACTGGGCGATCAGCGGCACGGTCAGCTCGCGGCCCACCAGCGCGGCAGCAGCGGCGTACGCCGGGACACCGGGGGTGACGTCCCACGGCACGCCGGCCGTGTCGAGGCGACGGGTCTGCTCGGCGAGCGCCGAGTAGACGCTCAGGTCGCCCGAGGCCAGCCGCACGACCTGCTTGCCGGCCCCGTGGGCATCGACGAGCCGGCGGGTGATCGCGTCGAGGTCGAGGGCCTGGGTGTCGACCAGCTCGGCATCGGGGCTGACGTGGGTGAGCACCTCCGGGTCGAGGTAGGTGCCGGGGAAGAGCACCACGTCGGCCTGGCTCAGCAGCCGCGTCGCGCGGACGGTCAGCAGGTCGGCAGCGCCGGGGCCGGCGCCCACGAAGTGGATCGTCATCGCACGTACCTCGGTGTCCACACGCCCGCCCGGCCCATCCGGGTGCTCTCGGCACCGATGATCAGCAGGCACTTCATGTCGATGCTGGCCGGGTCGAGCTCGGCGAGCGTGGTGACGGTGATCGTCTCCTCCGCGCGGCCGACGTCGCGGCCGACGACCACCACCGTGTCGGGCTTCCTGTGCTCGAGCAGCACCTCGCGGGCCGTCGCGATCTGCTCGGTCCGGCTGCGCGAGGCGGGGTTGTAGATCGCCAGCACGAGGTCGGCCTCGGCGATCGCCCGCAGGCGCCGCTCTACGACCTCCCACGGCTTGAGCCGGTCGCTCAGCGAGACCACGGCGAAGTCGGCGCCGATCGGCGCGCCCGCCTTGGCCGCCACGGCCTGCACAGCGCTCAGTCCGGGCAGCACACGCACGCGCACGCCGTCGTACGCCGGGTCCTCGGCCGCCTCGAACACGGCAGCAGCCATGCCGAAGACACCCGCGTCGCCGCCCGACACCACGGCGACCTTCTCGCCGGCGAGCGCCAGATCGAGCGCGTGGCGCGCCCGGTCGACCTCGACGGTGTTGCCGGTGGCGTGCCGGGTGAGGCCCTCGCGCTGGGGCACCCGCTCGACGTACGGGCCGTAGCCGATGACGTGGTCCACCTCGTCCAGGACAGCCTTCACCTCGGGCGTCAGCCAGGCGTCCGGGCCGGGGCCCAGCCCGACGACGAGCAGCTCGGCACCGCCGTTGGTCGAGCAGGCCGAGGCGCCAGCCGAGGCCGTATCGAAACCAACGCGGAGACGCGCGGCGGTCGACTCCTTGGCACTGTCGCCGGGCACGACGACCAGGCTGAAGTAGGGCACGGACTCGGGGTCGACGTCCTTGACCGGGAGCCAGCGCTCGTCGGCCTGGGAGGCACGCTCGACGTACCAGGCGCCCTCCAACCGGCCCGCCTGCCGCAGGGCGGAGACGACGGCGGGGAAGGTACGGCCGAGCTTCATGATGATCGCGCCGTCGGTGTCGGCCAGACGGCGCGCGAGCTCGGGTTCGGGCAGGGTCCCCGGCAGCACCGTGAGTACGTCGGTCTGCCGGACGAGGGGCGCGGAGACGGCCGCGGTCGCGGCGCTGAACGCGGGCACGCCCGGCACGACCGAGGTCTCGTAGACGCCCTTGAACCGGTCGTGGAGGTACATCGAGGAGCCGTAGAAGAGCGGGTCTCCCTCGGCCAGCAGGACCACGTCCCGGCCGGCGTCGAGGTGCGCGCCGAGCCGCACGGCGCAGGACTCGTAGAAGTCGGCCATCGCGCCGACGTACCCGCCCGGGTGGTCGGTCGTCCCGGTGGTGACCGGGTAGCGCAGCTCCTCCTCGATCGCGCCCTCCGGGATGACCGCGGCAGCGATCCGGCGCGCGTGCGACTGCTTGCTGACGCCGGCGTGGAACGCGACCACCTCGGCCGAGCCGATCAGCCGCGCCGCCTTGAGCGTCAGCAACTCGGGGTCGCCGGGACCGATCCCGACCACGGTGAACGTGCCGGTCATCGCGGTCACTCCTTCTCCTGGGCGAGCGCGTTGAGCGCCGAGGACGTCATCGCCGAGCCGCCGCGACGGCCGAGGACGGTGACGAACGGGATGTCGATGCCGTGGTCGTCGGCGAACGACGCGAGCGCCTGCTTGGACTCCGCGGCGCCGATGAAGCCCACCGGGCAGCCGACGATCGCAGCCGGCCGCGGGCCGCCGTCCAGGATCATCTCCAGCAGGTGGAACAGCGCGGTCGGGGCGTTGCCGATGGCGACGACGGCACCCTCGAGCATCGGCTCCCACAGCGAGACGGCCGCAGCAGTGCGGGTCGTGGCCCACTCGCGCGCCAGCTCGGGCACCCGCGGGTCGTTGAGCAGGCAGACCACGTCGTTGTCCTTCGGCAGCCGCGCCCGGGTCACGCCGGTCGCGACCATGGTCGCGTCGCACAGCATGGGCGCGCCCGCCTCGAGGGCCTCCCTCGCCGCGGAGACCAGCCGGGGATGGATGACCAGGTCACGGGCCAGGTCGACCTGACCGCTGCCGTGGATCATCCGCACCGCGAGCTTCTCCGCGTCCGCGGGGACCGCGCTGAGGTCCGCCTCGCGCCGGATCGTCGCGAACGAGTCGACGTAGATCGCGGGGCCCGCGTCGACGTACTCGTAGTGCCGGTTCGGTCGGCGCAGTTCGGTCATCGGGTCTCCTCGGGGACGAGCACGCCACGCCAGGGCGTGACGACGACGTGGTCGGTGGCCGCCGTCAGGCGGCGTACGGCGGTAGCGGCGAGTCCGGTCTCCGGGACCTCGAAGTGCATGCCGGCGTGCGTGGCCCCGTAGGGCAGCGCGGGGTGGGGGTCGGGAAGGCGTACGTCGGGCTCGACCGCCTCGATCAACGGCGACGCCAGCTCGCGGACGTGCCACGGGGCGCTCGGGCCGGTGCCGCGCTCGGCGACGAACGTCGTCGCGAGACCGGCGAGCTCGGCGGCCGCGGAGGCCATCGGGACGACCGGACCCCACGACTCCCCCACCCGGAGCTGGGCCTCGGTGTCGTCCAGGGCGACCAGCCCGAGGTCGCAGCTGCGATCGAGCAGGTCGCCGCGGCCGTCGAGCACGAACAGGAACCGGCCCGGAAGAGCCGCCAGGTCGGGCTCGGCGCAGAGCAGGGTGTCGAGCTCGGCCGCGACGTCGTGCAGCGTCGGTCGAGGAGGTTGCGCCGCAACCGTCGGGAGACCCGGCGAGACCATCACGTTCCGCACCAGCTCGTGGGTCCGCGTCGGCAGCAGCCCGGTGTCCTCGAGCGCGGCGAGGGCCGCGGGGGTCAGGGCTCCGTCGAGCCCGGAGAACCCCCGGACCTGCAGGTTGGCCCGACCGGTCACGTGCACCCGCCCGTCGGCGTGCTCCTCCGCCACGGCGGCGAGCGCCCGCAGCGACGCCGACGACACGACGCCGCCGATCAGCCTGAGCCGGACCAGCAGACCATCGGCCGCCGGCCACGGGCGCAGCGCGCCGGGGCAGAGGTCGGTGCGAGTCCGCATGTGAGCCCATCTGCTCAGGGCCCGTGCGCGGGGCCGCAGGTGACATCGCGGCGGTGGCCGCGACGCGCCAGCAGGTACTCGGACTCGGATCCGCGGAGGACCCACACCGTTGCGCGTCAGTCCCGGACTCTCACCGGGTTCCCCGACTGGCGAGTCCAGGGTAAGGCACTAGTTCACCTGGCGGTCGCGCCCGTCCCAGTACGGCGCCCGCAGCTTGAACTTCTGCAGCTTGCCGGTGGCCGTCCGGGCGAGCTCCTCACGGAACTCCACGGACGTCGGCGCCTTGTAGCGAGCCACCCGCTCCTTGCAGTAGTCGATCAGCTCGGCCTCGGTCAGCGACGAACCCGGAGCGCGTACGACGAGCGCCTTGATCGTCTCGCCCCACTTCTCGTCCGGCACGCCGATGACGGCGACCTCGTTGACCTCGGGGTGGTTGAAGATGACGTCCTCGACCTCGATCGAGCTGACGTTCTCACCGCCGGTGATGATGACGTCCTTCTTGCGGTCCGAGATCGTCAGGTAGCCGTCGTCGCCGAGCACTCCCCCGTCGCCAGTGTGGAACCAGCCCCCGTCCAGTGCGGCGGCCGTCTCCTCCGGCTTGTCCCAGTAGCCCGCGAGCACCACGTTGGACCGGGCCAGCACCTCGCCCTCGTCGTCGATCCGCAGCCGGCAGCCGAGCGCCGGCGCCCCGGCGCGGACCAGCTTGGCCGCACGCTCCTCGTCGGGCAGGTCGTCCCACTCGGAGCGGGCACGGTTGAAGGTGAGCAGCGGCGAGGTCTCGGTCAGGCCGTAGATCTGGATGAACTCCCAGCCCAGCTCACGTTCCATCCGCAGGATCGTCCTGGTCGGCGGCGGCGCACCGGCGCAGATCACCCGCACCTTGTCGCGGCCGGGGATCTCGCCCTCCCAGGTCTGTGCCGCGTCGAGGACGCTGGCGACGACGGCCGGAGCGGCGCACATGAACGTCACGCCGTGCTGCTCGACCCGGCGCAGGATCTCGGCGCCGTCGACCTTGCGGAGCATGATCTGGGGCACGCCGAGACCGGTGGTCGCGAAGGGCATCCCCCAGCCGTTGCAGTGGAACTGCGGCAACGTGTGCAGGTAGACGTCGCGGTCGGTCACCGAGGCGTGCATCGCGAAGGTGACCGCGTTGGTCCAGATGTTGCGGTGCGTGAGCTGCACGCCCTTGGGGCGAGCGGTCGTGCCGGAGGTGTAGTTGATCGTCGCGGTCGCGTTCTCGTCCGGCTCCCACGGCGTCGGCTCGACGCCCTCGAGGTAGAGGTCGTCGTCGTCGCCGAGCAGGAACTTGTGCTCGCACTCGACCCCGGCCAGCGACTCGGCCAGCTCCGGGTCGACGTACAGCACGCGGGCGCCGGACTGCTCGACGATGTAGCCGACCTCCTCCGGCGAGAGCCGGAAGTTGACCGGCACCAGCACGCGGCCGTAGCCGGTGACGCCGAAGAACGCCGTCATCAGCCGCGCACTGTTGTGGCTGACCATCGCGACGCGGTCGCCGACGCCGATCCCGAGCGACTCCAGCTTGGCCGCGATCGCCTTGGCGCGTACGGCGAGGTCGGCGTACGTGATGTCGCCGAGGGACGCTGCGGGCTGGTCGGGCTCATCGACGATGCCGACCCTCGCGCCGTACACCGTGCTGCCGCGCGCCAGGAAGTCAAGGGTGCTGAAAGGAACGAGCATGCCGCCAACCTAAGGGCTGGCGGCATGCTCCGGGAGTCCCCCGATGGGGATCAGTCCCCGTGACTCACTTGATGCCGAGCTGCTGATCAGCGGCCTGGGCGAACGAGTCGGTGTAGGTGCCGTTCGGGTCGACGTTCGACACATCGACACCGATCGACTTCTCGGTCTCCGCGACCAGCGCGGGGCCAGTGGGCGGCATGATCCCGTCGGCGGTGTACTGCCCGAAGTCCTCGGTCAGCGCCTTGATGTAGTCCGCCTTCGTGACGAGGTCGTTCTGCACGTAGTCGGCCGGCATCTTGTCCGCGATCTGCGCGGGCGTGTGGGTGTGCATCCACTGCAGGGTGGCCACGATCGCCGTGACGAACTTCTGGACGGCGTCCTTGTGGGAGTTCACCCAGTCGGTCCGGGCCAGGGCGGTCGCGGCCGGCCAGGCACCACCGAGGGCCGCGGTCGCGCCCTTGGTCGTGGCGAGGTCGACGGCCGAGTAGGCCAGCTTCTTCTTCTCCAGCGCGGCGACCGTGGGCTGCGTCGTCATCACGCAGTCGACGGAGCCCTGCTGGATGCCGGCGATCGCAGTGCTGCCGGCGCCGACCGCCTGGGTGTGGTAGTCCGAGTGCTTGACCCCGGCCTTCGCGGCGATGAACTGGGTGAGCTCGTCGGTGCCCGATCCGATGTCGGTCACGCCCATGGTCTTGCCCTTGTAGTCGGCACCCGAGTGGACGCCGCTCTTGGTCGAGCACATCTCGCGCTCACCGGGGGCGCCACCCATCTGCACGACGCCCTCGACGTCCTTGCCCTGGGCCTGGAAGTCGTAGGAGTGGATGTACCAGGCGCCGGCCATGTCGACCTGCCCGGACGCCATCGCGTCCTCGGCACCCACGCCACCGTCGACCTCGTCGGAGAGCTGTACGTCGACGCCGTACTTGTCGTAGTAGCCGAGCTGCTTGGCCAGGGTGAACGGCAGGTAGATCTGCTTGTCGAGACCGCCCACCATGATCTTCACGATCGGCTCTCCGTTCGCGTTGGTGGAGCTGCCTCCACCACAGGCCGTCAGGCCCATTCCGAGACTTGCAACGGCCACCGTGGCGGCCAGGGTCTTCCTCAACATTGGTGTTCCTTTCGAAGGGTGCGGAGAGGTGGGGATTCAGAGACCGGCCGACTCGAACCGGTTCGGCGGGCGCCAGGACAGCAACCGCTTCTCGACCAGGCCGATCAGGAACTCCGCGCCGAGGACGCAGACCATGATCACGAGCATGCAGGCGAAGACGCCGCCCGGATCGAACCGGTTCTGGGAGGTCTTGATGATCAGTCCCAGGCCGCGCTGGGCACCGAGGACCTCGCCGACGATGGCTCCGACGATCGCGAAGCCGAAGGCGCTGTGCAGGCTGGCGGCGATCCAGGTGAAGGCCGACGGCAGGGTCACGTGCCGCACGACCTGGAGCCGCGACGCACCCAGCACCTTGGCGTTGGCCAGGATGTTCGGGTCGACCTCGCGGACGCCCTGGAAGGCGTTGAAGAAGACGATGAAGAAGACGAGCACCGCGGCCAGGGCGACCTTGGGCGCCGTGCCTACGCCCATCGCCACGACGAAGATGGCGCCGAGCACGATGCGCGGGATCGCGTTGATCATCTTGATGTACGGGCCGAGGACGTCGGCCAGGTAGGCACTCTGGCCGAGCAGAACACCCAGGACGACGCCCAGGACGGTGCCGATGCCGAAGCCGTAGACGGCCTCCTTCATCGTGGTGAGGATGTCGAACCAGAAGGAGCCGTACGACGTGCCGTCGCGGAACAGCTCGATCGTGCGATGCGCGATGTCGCTGGGCCGTGAGTAGAAGAAGGGGTCGATGATCGGCGCCGACCAGCCCTTCGGCGTGATGCCGGACAGCAGCTCCCAGCCGCCCAGGAAGATGACGGCGAACGCGATGCGGCCCGCCCACACCAGGCTCTTGCGGCGGTACTTGAGGTTGCGCGCCTTGGCGGAGGCTGCCTTGTCGGCCTCGGCGAAACGGGTGTCAGGCGCGGCGGAGCGGGTGTCGGCCTCGACGGCCATCGTCTCCAGGCTCAGGTCGCTCATGACGCCACCGCCGCGCTGCGGGCATACGCCGTGTCGACCTCTGCCTTGAGGGTGTTCCAGATCTTGTGCTGGATCTCGAGGAAGTTCTGGTCGTAGCGCAGCTCCTGCACGGCACCCCGCGGGCGCGGCAGGTTGATGTCGTACGTCGCCTTCACCGAGCCCGGTCCGGCGGTCATCACGACCACCTTGTCCGCCAGCGCGACGGCCTCGTCGAGGTCGTGGGTGATGAACAGGACCGCGGGGCGCAGCTCCTCCCACAGGCCGATCAGCTCGGTCTGCATGATCGCCTTGGTCTGTACGTCGAGGGCGCCGAACGGCTCGTCCATCAGCAGGATGTCGGGCTCGTTGATCAGCGCCGCCGCCATCGCGACGCGCTTGCGCATGCCGCCGGAGAGCTGGTGGGTGTAGTGGTCCTCGAAGCCGGCCAGGCCGACCCGGCGCAGCCAGTCGCGCGCCTTGTCGGCGGCCTGCTTCTTCGCCATCCCGTTCAGGACCGGGCCGAGCATGACGTTGTGGAGCACGGACTTCCACGGCAGCAGCGCGTCGCCCTGGAACATGAAGCTGACTCCGGGGGTGACCCCGGAGACCTCGCGGCCGCCGACGGTCACGCTGCCGACACTCGGGCGGTCCAGGCCGGCGACCATGCCGAGGGTGGTGGACTTGCCACAACCGGTCGGGCCGACGATCGCGCAGAACTGACCCGGCTCGACGGTGAACGTGGTGTCCTTGAGCGCCGTGAACGCGGTACCGGCGGGCGTCAGGAACCTCTTGGTGAGGCCCGTGACCTGGATCCGGGCGCTGTCTCGCTCAGCGCTCCCGGTTCGTGGGGACGGGGTGGACATGGGGTGATCTCCTCGCGTCGGTGGTGATGCCTCCGGACGCTAGGTATGACCGCCGTCACACCGGAACCTTGTGTGCGCAAGTCGCCGTTCTTCCGGTTCCCCCGCGTTTTGTGCGTTCTTCTCACCGCCCAGGTGCTGGCAGCGGGACCGTGAGGGCCGTCACAATGGGCGGATGCCCGTCATGGCGCGCCGACTCTCGACGCAGATCTTCGCGGCGCAGCTGGTCATCCTGACGGCGACGGTGGCGATCGGCGCCGGGCTCTTCCTCCGCCAGGCACGCCTCGGTCTCGACCGCCAGTACCAGCAGCGCTCAGTGGCGATCGCCGCGACGGTCGCGGGGCTGCCGGAGGTCCGGTCGTGCCTGGAGCGGGGCCACGGCTGCGACGACGGGCTCCAGCGGATCGCGAACCGCATCCAGTCCGAGACGGGTGCGACGTACGTCGTCATCTTCGACGTCCACAACATCCGGCACACCCACCCCAACCCGAAGCTGGTCGGCAAGCCGAACGACGAGCCGCTCGCGGTGCTGGACGGTCGCACCCACACCGGCACCGACTACGGCTCTCTCGGTCCGTCGGCCAACGGCAGGGCTCCGATCTGGGGCAAGCACGGCGCGCTCATCGGCGAGGCGTCGGTCGGCATCAAGGAGACGACGGTCGCCCAGGCGTTGAAGCACCAGCTGCCGGCGTACGTCGTGTGGATGGGCCTGGCGCTCGGTGGCGGCGCGCTCGCGTCGTGGCTGCTCGCCCGGCGCCTGAAGAAGCGGACCTTCGGGCTCGAGCTCGACGAGATCGCGCTCCTGCTGCGCGAGCGCGAGGCGACGCTGCACGGCATCCGCGAGGGCGTGATCGCGTGCGATCCCGGCGAGCGGATCACCATGATCAACGACGAGGCCCGCCGGCTGCTCGGGCTGGGCGTGACCCAGAGCGGCGGGCGGCTCAGCGAGCTGCTGCCCGAGGGGAGGCTGCGCGACGTGCTCACCGCTGCGGACGCCGCGCACGACGAGGTCGTCCTCACCGACGAGCGCGCCCTGCTCGTCAACAAGATGCCGGTCTCGCTCGCCGGCCAGCCGCACGGCAGCGTGGTGACCCTGCGCGACCGGACCGAGATCGCCGGCCTGATCCGTGAGCTCGACGGCGTACGCCGGCTCACCGAGACACTGCGCGCGCAGCACCACGAGTTCACCAACCACATGCACACCGTCGCCGGCCTCATCGAGCTCGGCGAGCACGACGAGGCGCTGTCCTTCCTCACTGACGTCCAGCAGTCGCAGGCCGGCTTCGCCGACAGCGTGCGCGAGCGGATCTCCGCCATCCCGATCGTCGGCCTGCTGCTCGGGAAGGCGGCCGCCGCGAACGAGCGCGGCGTCGACCTCACGCTCACCGACGACAGCTGGCTCGGCGAGACCCCGGAGAAGGTCCATGCGCTGACCACGATCATCGGCAACCTGATCGACAACGCGCTCGACGCGATCACCGGCGCGGCCGACGCGGCCGACGACCGCGGGCGGATCGAGGTCGCGATCGTCGAGGACGAGCGCGAGCTGCTCATCGATATCAGCGACAACGGGCCCGGTGTGCCCGACGACGTCCGCGACGCCATCTGGCGCGACGGGTTCACCACCAAGCCCGCCCACGAGGACATCCACCGCGGGATCGGGCTGGCGCTCGTGCACCGCCTCGTGCAGCGCCTGGGCGGGACCATCGAGCTCGCTCCCGGCGCCGGTGCGCGGTTCGTCGTACGCCTTCCGATCCCGGCCCCCGCGACCAGGAGTGAGGCATGACCGGACCGATCCGTGTGCTCGTGGTCGACGACGACTTCCGCGTCGCCGACATCCACACAGCCTTCGTCAACCGCAGCGACGGGTTCACCGTCGTCGGTACCGCGCACACCGCCGCCGAGGCGATGGTGATGGTCGAGACCACTGCACCGGACCTGGTGCTGATGGACGTGTTCCTGCCCGACGGCGACGGCCTCGAGGTCGTACGCCGGCTCCTGGAGCGGCCGGCCGCCCCCGACGTCATCGTGGTGACCGCGGCCCGCGAGGTCACCACCGTGCGCACCGCGATGCAGCTCGGCGCGGTGCACTACCTGATGAAGCCGTTCGGGTTCGTCGCGCTCGACGGCCGCCTGCAGTCCTACCGGCGGATGCGCAACCGGATCGCAGGCCTGCACGACCCCGACCAGTCCGAGGTCGATGAGCTGTTCAGCATGCTGCGCCCGACCGACGTCGGGATCGAGCGGCCGGCCAAGGGCCACAGCGCCCCCACCCTCGAGCTGGTGCGCCGCGCCGTCGCCGACGGCGGCAACGTCTCGGCCGCCGAGGTCGCCGAGGCGGTCGGGATCAGCCGCAGCACGGCACACCGCTACCTCACCTACCTGCAGCAGCACGGGATCGTCCGGCTGGAGCCGCGCTACGGCAACACCGGACGGCCCGAGAACGGCTACACGCTCACCGGTCGGCGTACCTGAGCCTCAACCACCGAGCGGCCACGTGTGCAGCACCCGGCAGTCGCCCTCGGCGTAGCGGTGCAGCTCGAGGCGCGAGGCCACGACGTACGCCGGCAGCACCTCACCGAGTGCCCGCTCGACGTCGGCCACCGTGACCCCGGTCGAGCAGTGGTCCAGGGTCACGTGGGGCACAGGATCGAACGCGCCGGCGTACGGCTGGAGGTGGGGGAACGCCTCGCGGACGCGCGACGTCAGCTCGTCGAACGGCTCCCGCGGCTTGGGCTGCGCGTGGATCAGACCGCCGGGGGTGGACTCGATGGTGGTGAGCTCGAAGTCGAACGCGCGGGCGCTGCTGGCCACGGCCGCCAGCAGCGCCAGGTCTGCCTCGGTCGGCACCTCGGGCAGGGGCGCCAGCACCGTCACGTGGGCGTGCGTGAAGGCTGGATCGTGCGAGACCCAGCGGGGGTCGTGGTGCTCCCAACGGGCCCGGACGAAGTCCTCGAGGGGCGGTACGGCGACGACGAGAACCGAGTGACCCACAGGTGAACTTCTACCGTGGACCGTTGCTCCTGCGCGACCCGATCGTTGAACCTCTTGTCGTTGCTCGGAATGACACCACTCGGGGGGAAGCACCTATGACCACGCAGCAGCACGAGCTCCATGAGCTCGACGAGCGAAGCACCGTCCCGGAGCTCTCCGGGCTCCTGATGATCATCGGGATCCTCTGTCTCGTCCTCGTGCTGGCGATCCTCGTCACCTGATGCCGGCGATATCTTGGCGCCATGACCGTCGAGATCACCCCGCCGAACCCTGACGTCCTCGCCGCCGCCGCTGAACGGCTGGCCGGGCTGGCGACGCCTGCCGGTGCGCTCGGACGCCTCGGCGAGCTGGGTGTCTGGATCTCCGCGACCCAGGGCAGCTGCCCGCCGCCCGCGCTCGACGGCGCCGACGACGTACGCCTGGTGATCTTCGCCGGCGACCACGGCGTCGCGCTGCACGGCGTCTCGGCGTACCCGCCGGCCATCACGCCCGCCATGGTGCGCACCTTCGTCGCGGGCTGCGCCGGCGTCAACGCCCTCGCGGGCGCCCACGACGTGAACGTGCGGGTGCTCGACATCGGCGTCGACGACGACCTCGAGGGTGTCCCCGCCGACGTCACGGCCCACAAGGTACGTCGCGGCTCCGGCGCGATCCACCTGGAGGACGCGCTGTCGCGCGAGGAGACCGAGCAGGCGTTCGCCGCAGGTCGCGCGATCGCCGACGAGGAGATCGACCGCGGTGCCAAGCTGCTGCTCAGCGGCGACATGGGCATCGGCAACACCACGCCCGCATCGGCGATGATCGCGGCCGCGCTCGGCCTGCCGGCCTCCGAGGTCACCGGCCGCGGCACCGGCGTCGACGACGCTGCCCTGGCCCACAAGACCGAGGTCGTCCAGGCGGCGCTCGACCGGGCCGGTGACCGGCTCGACGACCCGTTCGAGACCTTGCAGGCCGTGTCCAGCGCCGACCTCGCCGCGACGGTCGGCTACCTGGTCCGCGCCGCCGAGCGCGGCGTACCCGTTCTTCTCGACGGCCTGATGTCGGTGGCCTGCGCGCTCACCGCCGACCGCCTGGCGCCGGGTGCGGCCGCGTGGTTCGCCGCCGGCCACCGCTCGACCGAGCCCGCGCAGGCGATCGCGCTGGAGAAGCTCGGCCTCGCGCCGCTCCTCGACATGGGCATGCGTCTCGGCGAGGGCTCCGGCGCCGTCGCCGCCGTACCGGTCGTGCGGTCCGCCGCCGCGCTGCTGCGCGACGTCGCGCTGCTCGCCGACCTCATGCCTCCGGAGTGATCCGCTCGCTCCGGCTCTCGGCCGGGATGCTGACGATCCTGCCCGCCGGCATCGTGATGGACCCGTCGCGGGCGACCGCCCGCGGTGCGCTGCTGCTCGCACCCATCGCCGTCGCCCCGCTCGGACTGGCGCTCGGTGCCGTGCTCTGGCTCGGCGCCTTCGTCAGCGTTCCGCCGCTCGCGATCGCGATCCTGGCGATCACCTCGGTGGCCGTGCTCACGCGCTTCCTGCACCTCGACGGCCTGTCCGACGTGGCCGACGGGCTCACCGCGCCGTACGGTCCCGAGCGCTCGTTGGCGATCATGAAGACCGGGGCCTCCGGCCCTGCCGGTACGGCGGCCCTGCTGATCGTCATGAGCCTGCAGGCGGTGTGCCTGGCCCGCCTGGTCGCCACCGATCACAGCGACTGGCGGCACCCGCTGCTCGGCGCGGCCTGCGTGATGGCCTCACGGCTGGCGCTGTGGATCTCCGCCTGCTCGGCGTTCCCGCCGGCACGCGACGACGGGCTGGGCCAGACGTTCACCCGCAGCATCCCCGTGGTCGTCGCCGCGCTCGGCTGGGGGCTGCTCTCCGTGGCGTCCTCGTTCCTCTCCCCCGAGCGGGCCCCGATGACCGTCGGCCTCGCGGCGCTGGCGGTCGCCGTCCTCTGCTGGCGATGCACCCGGCAGTTCGGCGGGGTCACCGGCGACGTGTTCGGGGCCGCGATCGAGGTCGCCCTGGCGGTGCTGCTCATCGGCGCCGTGGGCATCGACGTCTGAGCGCTCGCTAGATCGTCAGCACCCGGCCAGCGACGACCAGGTGGACCTGGTCGCAGGCCGCGGCGATCCGCTGGTTGACCTCGCCCAGCAGGTCGCGGAAGACGCGACCGGAGCGGTGCTCGGGCACGAGCCCGAGGCCGACCTCGTTCGTCACCAGCACCACCTCGACGCCGGTCGCGGTGAGCGCTGCGACGGTCGCCTCGGTGGCGCGTACGACGGCCTCGGTGACCGTCTCCATCGGCGCCTCCCACAGGTCGCCCTCGTCGAGCAGGCGCTGGAGCCAGGTGCCGAGGCAGTCGACGATCACCGGCCCCTGCGCGTCGGCCAGGACCGACGCGAGGTCGCCGGTCTCCAGCGTCGTCCAGTCCTGCGGCCGAGCCGCGCGATGACGTTCGATGCGGACGGCCCAGTCGGCGTCGTCGTACGCCGGTCCGGCGGCCACATAGGTGATCTCACCGTCGCAGGCGGCGATCAGCCGCTCCGCGTGGGCCGACTTGCCCGAACGGACGCCGCCGGTGACCAGGATCTTGCTCATCGGGTCAGGCGAGCCTGAACTCGACCTTGCGCTGCTCGATGTCGGCCACCGCCAAGGTGGCCTTGACGTCCTGGCCGAGCGGCAGTGCGGACGCACCGGTGATCGCGGCCTCGACGCCGACCTCGGAGACCATCAGCACGCCGCGGGTCGGGTCCTTCTCGTCGACGCTGGTGATCGAGCCGGCGAAGTCCTGGCCGACCCGTCCGGCGAGCACGCCGGCCTCGACGAGGTCCATCAGCGCGCGCTCGTAGGCGTGGGAGCGGCGCGCCGAGGCCTCGAGAGTCTTGGGCAGCTCGGGCAGCGCCGCCGTGACCCACTCGGGGACCGGCTGCTGCGCGCAGAGCGCAGCACAGACCTCATTGGTGTAGCGGTCACCGAGGCGACGCAACGGCGCGGTCACGTGGGCGTACTCCGCCGCGATCGCGGCCTGCTCACGCTGCTCGGGCAGCTCGCCGTTGAACGAGGCGTAGCCGCTGCCGCGGAGCAACCGAGTGCAGGCGACCGTCATGGCCTGGTGGGCGGGCACCTTCGGGTCGAGCGCCCGGATGAACGCCGGGTAGTCCTGGTCGGCGGGCCAGTCGATCCGCAGGCCCTTGGCCACGCGGCGGAGCCGGTCGACGTCGCGCGGGTCGGGCTTGGGCAGCGTGCGCAGCATGCCGACCTTTCCGGCGACCATAATCCCGGCCGCGGCCATGCCGGTCAGCAGCGAGATCTGCGCGTTCCACATCTCCACCGGGAGCTGCTCGCGGAACGCCAGCGACAACGAGCCGTCGGTGGCCTCGATCTCCTGCTCGGGCAGCGGCAGGGAAACGCCCCCACGGGCGATCTCCTGCTTCTCGCGCAGCTCACCGATCTCCTTGAGCAGCGCGATGACCTCGGGCGCATCGCCCTTGTCGAGGGCGGCCTGGGCGTCGACGTAGGACCAGCGTGCGGTGGAGCGGACCAGCGCCCGCTCCACGGTGGCAGAGGTCTGCGCGCCGTCCTTGTCGAGGTTGATGGTCCACAGCATCGCGGGGCGGACCTGGTCGGGCAGCAGGCTGGCGGCATTCTCGGAGAGCGCCTGGGGGTGCAGCGGGATCCTCGTGTCGGGGCCGTAGAGCGTCTCGCCTCGGCGGTTGGCCTCGAGGTCGATCGGGTCGCCGGCGGTGATGAAGGCGGCGAGGTCGGCGATCGCGTAGTGCACCACGAAGCCCTCGCCGTCACGCTCGAGGTGCATGGCCTGGTCGAGGTCCATCGAGCCCGCGGGGTCGATGGTCAGGAACCCCAGCTTGGTCGCGTCGCGTCGGCCCGACGGGTCGATGGCACGGGCGGCCGCCGCATCGGCGGCGCTGAGGACCTCGGGCGGGAACTCCCCCGGCAGGTCCTGCTCCTGCGCGATGCGCTCGAGACCCTTCTGGAGGAGCGGTGAGCTGGCCTTGACCCGGAACACGACGTTGCTCGGCATGCGACGACTCTATTCTCTCTTCCGTGCTGATCCTCCTGCCGCCCAGCGAAGGCAAGACCGCCCCGAGCCGGGGCGCGAGCCTCGATGTCGAGGCCCTCTCGCTGCCCGAGCTGACCAAGGCTCGCGAGACCGTGCTCGACGCACTGATCGACCTGTGCCTGGAGGATCCCGACAAGGCGGCCGACGTGCTCGGCCTCTCGGCGGGCCAGGCCGAGCTGGTCAGCCGCAACGCCGGCCTGTCCGCGGCACCCACCGCACGCGCCGACAAGATCTACACCGGCGTGCTCTACGACGCCCTCGACTTCGCCACCCTGTCCACCAGCGCCAAGCGCCGCGCGGCGACCCGGCTGGCCGTCACCTCCTCGCTGTTCGGTCTGGTCCGCATCGGCGACCGGATCCCGGCGTACCGCCTCTCCGGCGACGCCAGCCTCCCCGGCCTCGGCTCCATCGCCGGCCTGTGGCGCGAGACCCTCGGCCCGGCGGCCGAGGCCGCCGTCGGGCGCGGTCTGCTGGTCGACCTCCGGTCCGGGATGTACGCCGCCTTCTGGCGCCCGCCTGCCGCGATGGCCGCCCGCGTGGCGACCGTGCGCGTCCTGCACGAGCAGGGCGGCAAGCGCAAGGTGGTCAGCCACTTCAACAAGGCCACCAAGGGCCGCATCGTCCGTGCCCTGCTCGAGGACGGCGCCGACCCGCGCACCCCGAAGGCCCTGGCCGAGGTGCTCACCCGACTCGGCTTCACCGTCGAGGTCGGCGAGCCTGGACCGAAGGGCACCCAGCTCGACGTCATCGTCAGGGACCTGTAGCGCGACCGGTCGGGGACGGGAGATTGTCGACATTGGGCGCGCCTCGTTCGCTGTCGCCAGGTTCGGCGTAGGCTCGGCGTCACCGTGGACAACGAGCGCACACCCTTGAACCTGGTCGAGGTGATCGACTCCGGTAGGGCGTTGCTGCTGCGTGATGGTGAGGGGACCGAGTTCACCCTCGCGATCGACGCAGGCCTCCGTGCCTCGCTGCTCCCCCGCCGATCGGAGACCAAGATGACCAGCAGCCTGCGCCCCCGCGACATCCAGAACCGGATCCGGTCCGGCGAGTCACCGGAGTCGGTCGCGGAGCTGGCCGGCACGACGGTCGACGCGATCATGTCGTACGTCGCCCCCGTGGTCGCCGAGCGCGAGCACGTCGCCGCGACGGCCCAGCGCGCCTCCCTGCGCCGCGGGCCGGGTGAGCCGCCGACGACTCCGCCGCTCAACCGTCGCCTCGCCGACGCCGTCGAGGGACACCTGCGCTCGCTGGGAGCCGACCCGGCCGACGTCACCTGGGACGCCTACCGCCGCGAGACCGGCCGCTGGGTGCTCACCGCCGACTACTCCGCGCCCGGCCGCGCCGGCAACGCGAAGTTCATCTTCGACGCACCGGGCAACTACGCCCTCACCGACAACGACGACGCACGCTGGCTGATCGGCGACCTCGCCACGCCGGAGCCCGCCGCCGCCCCGATGGACGACCTGACCCAGGTGCGCGAGCGGCGGCTCCAGGCCGCGTCGGCACCCGAGCTGCCGCTCGGCGGCGGACCGGCCGACCACCTCGGCGAGGACGCCGTCGCGCTGGTCGAGGAGCCGGTCGCGCCGGAGCCCACCCTCACGTTCGACGAGCCCCTGCGCGCGACCGCTCCCGAGCCCGAGCCGGCCGCCGAGGAGCCTGCGGCGCAGCAGGCCGAGGAGGCCCCGCGCCGGCCGGCCCCCAAGAAGCGCGGCCGCGCCTCGGTCCCGAGCTGGGACGAGATCATGTTCGGCCCCACCGGCGACTGATCGGTCGCAGCGCAGGCCTGTGGAGGACCTCTGCACGAACCGCGGGGTTCGTGCAGGCTGACCGGGTGAGCGCACCGCACCCCGGCATCGAGGAGCCGATCCTGCCCGCCCTCGAGCGGGTGCTGCGCCGTGCTGTGGCCGACCACCAGTCGGCGGAGCGGCGCGTGGTCTTCCCCAGCACGTTGCACTCCGGCTTTCCGGGAGGTCCGCACCGGACCCTGGTCATCGCGCGCGAGTGGCGCTTGGACCACGCGCTGCGCGTGGACATGGTGCAGGCGATCACCCGAGCGCACCTGGCCGGAGGCCAGGTGCCGCTGCTCTGGCTGACCCGGCCCGAGGAGCGCACCGGTCACGACCACGAGTGGTCCGCCGCCGCGCACGCGGCCGGCGCGGAGCTCGGCGTACGGCTCGACCTGGTCATCGTCACGAAGAGCGCCTGGCACGACCCGCATACCGGGGCCGGCCGCGCCTGGACACGCATGCGGCGCCGCTGACCGGCTCATGCCGGCCACGCGTCCGGAGGCACGGCGTTCTCCAGCAGCCCGGCGAGCAGCCCCGCCATCCGGTCGCCCGGGTCGGCCCGGCGAGCACGGTCGATCGCGGCCCACGCCAACGCTCCGTCGCCCGCCTGCCAGGCCGCGAAGGCGAGCAGGTCGGCGACGGCGGGCACGAGTGGCTCGGGGGTGCACGGCAGCAGCCGGGCCCATCGGTCGCGATGCGCCGCGGCGTTGCTGCGCCGGATCATCTCCATCGCGCCGTCGCGCCCGTCGAGCGTCTGCACGGCCATGATCTGGCGCGCCTCCTCCCCCGGCTCCTCCGAGCCGATCTCGGCGAGCACCCGTTCACACGCGGCGTGATCCGGCTCGAGCGAGGCGACCATCTCGTCGCGGCTGCGGAACGACAGGCGGCCCTCGACGATCGCTTGGACCACGAACGGATGGGCGCTGACGTCGTAGGGGAACGGCTCGCTCACCCCTCGCCCCTCGCCGCCGACGAACCGGAACTCGCCGCCGCGTGCCCACAGGCACACCATCACCACGATGCCCCGTCGCCGCGCACCGGCGCGCAGCGCCCGGCAGACGGCGCGGGCGATCCGTTCACGCTCGCCGTAGACCAGGAACACGACGGACTGCACCTGATGGGTCACCGCCGGGTCGAGCAGCGTCGCCTCGAGGAGTGCGAGGTCCTGCGTCGAGGCACGCTCGGGGAGGTCGAGTCGGGCATGGAAGGGCCGTGGCCCACCGAAGGTGAGCATCACGAGGTCGTCGGCCGGCCAGAAGCTGAGCACGACGGGGGCGAGGGCCAGGAGGTCCTCGGGACTGCGGGCGGTCACGGAGAGCTGAGTCATGACAGCCAACCTCCTCAGCGCCACCGACAACCAGGGGCCGGCGCCCGACCGCCTGTGGAGGACCGTGCGCCGGACCCGCGCTGTGGACGAGAACTGGCCCGTCGTGTGACGGGTGTGGCCAGTAGGTTGAGCGGGTGCGCAGCCAGGCCTCGGTTCTCCACCTGGACCTCGACGCCTTCTTCGCCGCCGTCGAGCAGCGCGACAAGCCCTCCCTGCGCGGCAAGCCGGTCGTCGTCGGCGGCACCGGCGGCCGTGGCGTGGTCGCGACGGCCTCCTACGAGGCCCGCACGTACGGCGTCCGCTCGGCGATGTCGACCCGCGAGGCACGCGCCCTGTGCCCCCACGCGGCGTACCTCACCGGGCGCTTCCACGCCTACCGCGCCGCCAGCGAGATCATCATGGGCATCCTGCGGAGCCACTCCCCGCTCGTGGAGCCGCTGAGCCTCGACGAGGCGTTCGTCGACCTCGAGCAGGCCGGCCTCCCCGACCTCGAGATCGACACCGTCACCGCCTTCGCCGAGCAGCTCCGGACCGAGGTCCGCGACGCCACCGGTGGCCTCACCGCGAGCGTCGGGCTCGGCTCGAGCAAGTTCATCGCCAAGGTCGGCAGCGACCTGAACAAGCCCGACGGCCTCACCGTGGTCCCGCCCGGCACCGAGCTCGACCTCCTCCGCCCGATGCAGGTCAGCGTCATCCCCGGCGTCGGCCCGGCCACCCTGGAGCGGCTCAGGAGGATCGCCGTGCGGACCGTCGCCGACCTCGAGCAGCTCAGCGAGGCCGAGCTGGTCCGGGTCCTGGGCCAGTCGCACGGACGCGGTCTCTACCGCCTCGCCCGCGCGCAGGACGACCGCCGCGTCGAGCCGGAGCGCGAGGCCAAGTCGGTCAGCGTCGAGGGCACCTACGAGACCGACGTGACCGACCGCGCGGTGATGGCTGCGATCGTCACCCGGCAGGCGGGCCAGGTCGGCGAGCGCCTGCGCAAGCACGGCCTCTCCGGCCGCACGGTCACGCTCAAGGTCCGCCTCTACGACTTCACCACGCTCACCCGCTCGAGCACGTTGGACGCCCCGACCGACGACGCCGGCGTGCTCGCCCGTACGGCGAACCGGCTGCTCACCGAGCTCGAGCCGGCCGGCGGCGTACGACTGCTCGGGGTCGGGGTCTCCGGGCTGGCCGACTGGGTGCAGGAGGAGCTCTTCGGGGAGGACGGCGCCGAGACCGACGAGGTCCCGGACGCCGAAGCGACGGCACCCGAGCTCCCGCCCGACCGTCGCGACGACGACTACCGACCCGGCGTCGACGTCGAGCACGACGACATGGGCCGCGGTTGGGTCTGGGGTGCCGGCAAGGGCGTGGTCACGGTCCGCTTCGAGACCGCCGAGACGGGCCCCGGGCCGGTCCGCTCGTACGCCGTCGACGACCCCGCGCTCCGCCGCTGGCACCCGCCGAGCACGGAACCGGACGCCGACTAGCCTTCACCCCATGCAGGATCCAGTGCAGCCGCCGATCGCCGCCCGACGTCCCGTCACCACCACCCACCACGGCATCGACCGCACCGACGAGTACGACTGGCTGCGCGACAAGGACGACCCGGAGGTCCTCGCCTACCTCGAGGCCGAGAACGCCTACACCCAGGCCCGCACGGACCACCTGGCCGAGCTGCGCACGACCATCTTCGAGGAGATCAAGGGTCGCACCCGCGAGACGGACCTCAGCCTGCCGACGCGGGTGCGCGGCTACTGGTACTACGGCCGCACCTTCGAGGGCCGCCAGTACGGCGCGACCTGTCGCGTGCCGGTCACCGACTCGAGCGACTGGACCCCGCCCCGGCCTGCCGAGGAGGCCAGGCCGGACGAGCCGGCGCTGCCCGGCGAGGAGCTCCTGCTCGACCTCGACGCGCTCGCCGAGGGCCACGAGTTCTTCTCCGTCGGCGGCTCGGCCGTCAGCCCCGACGACAAGCTGCTCGCCTACGCCACCGACGTCGTCGGCGACGAGCGCTACACCGTCCGTGTCCTCGACCTGACCAGCCGCGACCTGCTCGACGACGAGCTCACCGGCGTGCTCGGAGGCGTCACCTGGGGCGGCACCCCGGACCACTTCTACTACTCCACCGTCGACGAGACCTGGCGCCCCGACAAGGTCTGGCGCCACCGCCTCGGCACCGCGCAGTCCGAGGACGAGCTGGTCTTCCACGAGCCCGACGGCCGTTTCTACGTCGGCGTCGGTCGCACCCGCAGCAAGAAGTACGTCGTCATCGCCGCCGGCTCCAAGACCACCAGCGAGTACCACCTCCTCGACGCCGACGACGCGACCGCGCAGCCGCAGTGCTTCGCCGCGCGGACCGACGGCGTCGAGTACTCCCTCGAGCACGCCGTCATCGGCGGAGAGGACCGCTTCCTGGTCCTGCACAACGCCGCCGGGCCCGAGTTCGAGCTGGCCATCACGCCGGGCGAGCCCACGGCGCCGACGGGCTGGACCCCGCTCATCGCGCACGACACCGCCGTACGCCTCGAGGACGTCGACGCGTTCGCCGGTCACCTCGTCATCTCCCAGCGCTCCGAGGGCCGCACCCGGCTGCGGCTGGTGACCCTCTCCGACGACGCGGCGGCACCCATCGCCACGGACGAGCTGCTCGACTTCGGCTCCGAGCTGGCCACGGTCGGCCTCTCCGGCAACCCCGACTTCCACCAGCCGACCCTCCGCGTCGCGATGACCTCGCTCTCCCACCCGGCCAGCGTCTACGACCGCGACCTCGCCTCCGGCGAGCTGCACCTGCGCAAGCAGGCGACCGTGCTCGGCGACTACGACCCCGAGGACTACGAGGAGCACCGCATCTGGGCGCCCAGCACCGGCGGCGTGCAGGTCCCGATCAGCCTGGTGGTCCGCAAGGACGCCCGCGCGGCGGGCACCCCGCTCCCGCTCCTCCTCTACGGCTACGGCTCCTACGAGGCCTCGATCGACCCCTACTTCTCCGTCGGCCGGCTCTCCCTGCTCGACCGGGGCGTGGCCTTCGCGATCGCGCACGTGCGCGGTGGTGGCGAGATGGGCCGGCACTGGTACGACGACGGCAAGCTCGAGCACAAGCAGCACACCTTCGACGACTTCATCGCCTGCGCGCGCCACCTCGCCGCGACCGGCTGGACCACCCCCGAGCGGATCGTGGCCCAGGGCGGTAGCGCCGGAGGCCTGCTGATGGGCGCGGTCGCCAACCAGGCGCCCGACGCGTTCGGCGGCATCGTGGCCGAGGTGCCGTTCGTCGACGCGCTCACCTCGATGCTCGACTCGACGCTGCCGCTGACCATCGGCGAGTACGACGAGTGGGGCAACCCCGAGGCCGACGCCGACGCCTACGCACGCATGGCCGCCTACGCGCCGTACGACAACGTCGCCGACCTGCCCTACCCGCCGATCCTGGCCGAGACCAGTCTCAACGACACCCGCGTCCTGTACGTCGAGCCCGCGAAGTGGGTCGCCCGCCTCCGTGCGATCGCCCCGCGGGCCGACGTCCTGCTGCGCACCGAGATGGCGGCCGGGCACGGCGGGGTCTCGGGTCGCTATCGCGCCTGGGAGGACCTCGCGTTCACCCTCGCCTGGGTGCTCGATCGCATGGGCCTGGCCGGCGTGGGTACCTCCGAGCCTGGGCTTTCATAAGAACACCCTGAGATTCGCCGATCCGGGAAACAAAACCCGGCGCCCGGTCGTCGTCATCTGTGTAGATCCACGACAGACCAAGGCGGCCCCGGTGATCCCGGGACAGCGAACGGAGGGCGTCATGACCAGCATCAGGACTCGCGAGATCGAAGGACGCGACAGCGTCGGGCTCTACCTCGACGAGATCGCCCGCACCCCTCTGCTCGACGCCGCCCGAGAGGTCGAGCTCGCCAAGACCGTCGAGGCCGGGCTGTACGCCGCCAGCCTGCTCGCGGAGGGTCGCTACGGCCGCCGCAAGGGCGCGCCGAAGGGGGCGCCGTCCAAGGACGAGCTGGAGTGGATCGTCGAGGAGGGCGAGCGCGCCACCACCGAGTTCATCAACGCCAACCTGCGGCTGGTCGTCTCCATCGCTCGCAAGTACGGCCGCGCGCAGATGCCGATGCTCGACCTGATCCAGGAGGGCAACACCGGCCTCATCCGCGCCGTGGAGAAGTTCGACTACGCCAAGGGCTACAAGTTCTCGACGTACGCCACCTGGTGGGTCCGCCAGGCCATCACCCGCGGCATCGCCCAGCAGGCCCGCGTCGTACGCCTCCCCGTCCACGTCGTCGAGGAGCTCAACCAGGTCGGCTCCGCGCGCCGCACCCTCGAGCGCCAGCTCGGCCGCGCCCCCGAGCCGGAGGAGATCGCCCTCGAGCTCGGCATGGAGGTCGACCGGGTCATCGACCTGATGACCTGGGGCCGCGAGCACGTCAGCCTGGACTCCCCGCTCGACGAGAGCGGCGACACCTCGCTCGGCGACCTCCTCGCGCAGGAGACCTCCCCGGGCCCCGACCTCACCGTCATCGACGCCGACGCCCGCGACCGGCTCAACCTGCTCGTCGACAAGCTCGACCCGCGGGCCGCCGACATCATCCGCGAGCGCTACGGCCTCACCGACGGCCGCCAGCACAAGCTCGCCGACATCGGCCGCAAGCACGGCATCTCCGCCGAGCGCGTCCGCCAGCTCGAGCGCGAGGCGCTGCAGAAGCTCCGCCGCCTCGGCGACCCCGACCTCGCCGCCTGAGCAACGGCGAGCACGAGCTCAGGCGTCCGTCCCCTTCGCCGTGAGCTCTCCGAAGACCTCCGCCACCCGCTGGCGGAGGTCTTCGCGCGTCCCGGTGTTCTCGATGACGTACGTCGCCACCGCCAGCCGCTGCTCACGCGTGGCCTGGGCCGCCATCCGAGCGCGTACGTCGGCCTCGTCCATCCCCCGCGCGATGGCCCGCTCGACCTGGACCTCGGTGGGCACGTCGACGACGACGACCTCGTCGAAGAAGGGCGCGTAGCCCACCTCGACCAGCAGCGGGATGTCGTTGACCACCAGCCGGCCGGCGGCGTGGCCGGCCTGCTCGAGCTCGGCGGTGCGAGCCCCGACCCGCGGGTGGGTGATCGCGTTGAGCCGCTCACGCGCGGCCTCGTCGGCGAACACGATCGCACCGAGCTTGGGCCGGTCGAGCTCGCCCTCGGCGGTCAGCACCCCGGCGCCGAACGCCTCGACGATCTCGGCCAGTCCCGGCGTCCCCTTGGCGACGACCTCGCGCGCGATGAGGTCGGCGTCGACGACGACCGCCCCCAGGTCGGCGAACATCGCCGAGACCGTGCTCTTGCCTGAGGCGATGCCACCCGTGAGTCCTACCCGTTGCGTCACGGCCGCGACCCTACCGAGGATGATGGAGCCGTGACCTCCCTGCAGCCCGGCGACCGTGTCGCGCTGCTGGTGGCCGGCTCGCCGGCGTACCTCGACGTGGTCCACCGTCTGCTCACCGCCGGCATCGCGCCGATCCCGCTGGACCCACGGCTCACGCCCTTCGAGCGCGAACGGATCCTCACGCCGCTGGACCCGCAGCTGGTCCTCACCGAGGACCACGAGGTCGGTGCGCTCGCCGACGCGCTCCCCGACCCTGGCCTCCCGCTCCTCCGCCCGATGCACTGCACGTCGGGCACCACGGGCACCCCCAAGGGCGTGTGGTCCGGTCTGCTCCCCGCCTCCGAGGCGCAGGCGCTGGTCGACGAGGAGCGCGACCTGTGGGGCTTCCGTGACGACGACGTCAACCTGGTCCTGTCCCCGCTCTACCACTCGGCACCGCTGCGCTTCGCCCTCGGTACGGCGCTCGCGGGCGGGCGGGTCGTCATCCCGGGCCCGTTCGAGCCGGCCCTGATCACGGCGGCCATCGCGCAGCACCGGCCGACCACGATGTTCTGCGTGCCGACCCACCTGCAGCGCCTCTTCGTCCACTGGGACGAGCAGGGCTGGCCGGACCTGAGCAGCTTCCGGCTGGTCGCCCATGCCGGAGCCCCGTGCCCCACCGACGTGAAGCGCCGGCTGATCGAGCGCTTCCCCGCGGGCAGCACCTGGGAGTTCTACGGCTCGACCGAGGGCCAGTTCACGGCCTGCCGCAGCGAGGAGTGGCTGGAGCGTCCCGGGACCGTCGGCCGCGCCCGGCCCGGACGGTCCCTGTCGGTCGACGCCGACGGGCAGATCTGGTGCACCGTGCCGTCGTACGCCCGGTTCACCTACTGGGGCGAGCCGGAGAAGACCGCTGCGGCCTGGCGCGGCGACGCGTTCACCGTCGGTGACGCGGGCCGGCTGGACGAGGACGGCTACCTCTACCTCGACGGCCGCCGCGACGACCTCATCATCACCGGCGGCGTGAACGTCTACCCGACCGAGGTCGAGCAGGTCCTCGGTGGCTGTCCCGGCGTGAGCGACGTCGCCGTGCACGCGGGCGACGACGAGCAGTGGGGCCAGCGTGTGTGCGCCACCGTCGTCGGTACGGCGACCGAGGCCGAGCTGTCGGCGTACGCCCGCGCGCACCTCGCGCCGCCCAAGCGGCCGAAGACCTGGACGTTCCGCGACGAGCTCCCGCGGACGCTCACCGGCAAGGTGCGCCGCACCGAGCTGTAGCCTCCTGCGCGTGACCCGTTCCTGGACCCCTGCCCAGCTCCCCGACCTGACCGGGAAGGTCGCCGTCGTGACGGGTGGCAACTCCGGCATCGGATTCCACACCGCCCGCGAGCTCGCCGCGCATGGCGCCGAGGTCGTCATCGCCTGCCGCAACCTCGACGCGGGTCGCGAGGCCGCAGGACGGATGGACGGCCACGTGCGGGTCGAGCGGCTCGACCTGGCCTCGCAGGCCTCGGTCATCGACTTCGCCGAGCGCTGGGCCGGCCCGCTGGACCTGCTGGTCAACAACGCCGGCGTGATGAACCCGCCGGCCTACCGCACCACCGAGGACGGCCACGAGCTGATGTTCGGGACCAACCACCTCGGCCACTTCGCGCTCACCGCGCGCCTGCTGCCGGCGCTCCTCGCCGCATCCGCACCGCGGGTCGTCACGGTCGCCTCGATCGCCCACTTCGGCGGCACCGACAAGGTGCTGGAGGCGAATCCGGCCGAGCGTTACAAGCCCGAGCCCTACTACGGCAACAGCAAGCTGGCCAACCTGCTCTTCGCCCGCGAGCTGCACCGCCGCGCCACCGACGCCGGGTCGCCGATCACCTCGACCGCCGCCCACCCGGGCATCTCGGCGACCGGGCTCGTCGCCGACCCGAACGGCATGGGCGCCAACCGCGTGGTCCGCGCGGCGGCGCCGTACTTCATGCCGGTGCTCTTCCAGTCGGCCGCCAAGGGCGCCAACCCGACGCTGTACGCCGCCACCGCCGGCGCACCCGGCAGCTACACCGGTCCGGTGCAGTTCCGCCAGACGCGCGGCCGGATCGGCGAGGCACGGCTGAGCCGGTACGCCGCCGACGAGCAGCTCGGGCGCGACCTGTGGGAGCTCAGCGAGCGGCTGACCGGCGTCAGCCTCACGCTCTGAACCTCATCTGGCGGCCAAGGTCGCGACCACCCATCGCGTCGCGTCGCCGAGCACGCTGATCGGCAGGAAGTGGGTCTGCTTGGGCAGCACGTCGAGCTCGAACTGGGACCCCGCGAGCATCCGCTGCCCCAGGGTGGCGGCCGGTGGCACCTGGCGCCACGCACCGACGACGTAGACCCAGCCGCCGTTGAGCGGCATCACGGTGTCGTCGGACCCGCTCCACTGGCGCACCTGCGTCGTCCCGACGTCGCACCTGCCCGCGAAGCTGCCCGACAGCGAGGCGGCGACAGGGAAGAGGTCCGGCCGCTCACAGGCACCGCGCTCGGCGAGCATGCCGCCGTTCGAGATGCCGATCAGGCCGACCCTCCCCCGGTCGACTCCCACCATGGAGGCGGTGTCGTCGACGATGCTGGCCAGGTACTTGGTCTCGTCGACCGGCTGAGCGGTGCAGCAGAAGCCGCCGTCGAAGTACTTGGTGCTGCCGGCGCTCACCGCGAACGCGAAGATCGTGTCCTTGGCCTGGCCGCGCAGCCAGGCCAGGAGGTTCGTCGCGGTGGTGGCGTCCTCGGGCCAGTTGGCCGGGTGCGCGTAGATCACCATCGAACGCGGCTTCTTGAGGAAGTCGGCGCACTCCTTCGACGCGAGCGGAGCGCAGAACGGTCGGGCGAGGTAGTAGGTCCGGCCGCCGGAGAAGGTACGCAGGCGCACCGCCCACCACGTCGTGATCGCGACGTCGGTCGGCGTCGGCGTCGGTGTGTCCGTGGGCGTCGGCGTGTCCGTGGGCGTCGGCGTCGGTGTGTCCGTCGGGCTGGGCGTTCCGGTGTCGGTCGGGGTGGCCGTGTCGGTCGGGCTCGGTGTCGCGGTGTCGGTCGGGGTGTCGCTCGGAGCGTCCGTGGCGGTCGCGGTGTCGGTCGCCGTCGCCGTCGGGGTGCCGTCGGCGGCATGGGCCACCGCACTGATCCCCGCGAACATCGTTCCTGCCAGCACGACGGACACCAAAGGCGCCGCCAGGCCTCTCCCCAGATTCATGGTTCCAGGCTCGCAACCGGCGTCCCCGGGCCACATCCGGCGAACGTTCGGAGTCGTCTAGTCCAGACGTCCTACTTCGCACGCGACGTCCTGGAATGGTCCAGGTCTCACCAGGTTGTCAGGGTCAACGACGATGCGCGAGGGACAGCAACTCAACAGGCGAACTGGCGCCGGTAGGCCTGCGGGCTGACGCCCCGGACCCGGGTGAAGTGGTGGCGCAGCACCGCCGCCGTTCCGAAGCCGACGCTGTCGGCGATCCGGTCGATGCTGGCGTCCGAGCGCTCGAGCAGCTCCTCGGCCGCCGCCACGCGCTGCCGGGTCACCCAGGTGTGCGGCGTGGTCCCGGTCTCGTCGCGGAACCTCCGCGCGAAGGTTCGCGGGCTCATCAGGGCCCGCTTGGCCAGCGCCTCGACGCTGTGGTTCTCGCCCAGGTTCTCCATGATCCAGCTCAGCAACGGTCCCAGCGTGTCGGCCTCGCAGTCCGGCACGGCCCGTGCGATGTACTGCGCCTGACCACCGTCACGATGCGGAGGTACGACGGCCCGCCGGGCGATCATGCTCGCCACCGCCGAACCGTGCTCCTGGCGCCAGATGTGCAGGCAGGCGTCCAGGCCGGCGGCGGTGCCGGCGCTGGTGACGACCTGGCCGGTGTCGACGTAGAGGACCTCCGGGACGACGCGCGCGAGCGGGAAGCGTCGCTGCAGCTCCTCGGTGTACATCCAGTGCGTGGTGCACTCACGACCATCCAGCAGGCCTGCCGCCCCGAGCGTGAACGCACCGCTGCAGACCGACAGCAGCCGCGCCCCGCGCGCGGCCGCCTCACGCAGGGCGTTGATCACCGGCTCGGGAGGTACGCCGCCGCGCGGCATCGCCGGGACACAGACCAGATCGGCCTCGGCCACCCGGCCGAGGTCGGCGTCGACCTGGATGGAGAAGCCCATCGAGGTCCGCATCGGCTCGCGGCTGTGCGAGCAGACCGCGAAGTCGAGCTTGGGCACGCCGTGCTCCGTGCGGTCCAGTCCGAACGCCTCGCAGAGCACGCCCAGCTCGAACGGGGCGACACCCTCGAAGGCCAGCACGGCCACGTTGCTCAGCATCCCGCCACCCTGCCACCACGATGGCAGGAAATCAATGGAGACCGGCATCTCTGCCACTCGTGGCAGGATCCCGACAGGAGCAGACTTGCTGCCATGATCTTCTTCGCGCTCCTCCTCGCCGTGGTCCTCGCCGGCATCCTTCGCACCGTCCTCGCGGTCCGCCTCGACCGCGGCACCCGGCCGCCGGCCAGCCACGCGGCCGACAGCATGTTCACTCCCCCGTCGGCCTGGCGCTGAGCCCGTCGACCTCGACCCGAAAAAAGCGGAAGGCCCGCTCCCCGAGGGGAGCGGGCCTTCGTGCTGCTGTGGTGGATCAGGCGATCAGGCCTGGCCGCCGGTGAGCTTCTCGCGAAGCGCCTGCAGGGCCTCGTCCGAGGCGAGCGAGCCGCCGTCGGTCTCGGTCTCGGAGGAGTACGACGAAGCCTCGCCGGCCTCCGCGTCGGCAACCTTGGCCTCGGCCTGCTGCTTGACGTGGGCCTCCCAGCGGGCGTGCGCCTTGGCGTACTGGTCCTCCCAGACCCCGCGCTGGTCGTCGAAGCCCTCGAGCCACTCGCCCGTCTCCGGGTCGAAGCCCTCGGGGTAGATGTAGTTGCCCGCCTCGTCGTACGTGGCCGGCATGCCGTAGAGCGTCGGGTCGAACTCCTCGACGTCCGCCGCGGTCGCGGTCTCGTTGGCCTGCTTGAGGGACAGCGAGATCCGGCGACGCTCGAGGTCGATGTCGATGATCTTGACCATGACGTCGTCGTTGACCTGGACGACCTGCTCGGGGATCTCGACGTGGCGCTCGGCCAGCTCGGAGATGTGGACCAGGCCCTCGATGCCCTCCTCGACGCGCACGAACGCACCGAACGGGACGAGCTTGGTGACCTTGCCGGGCACGATCTGACCGATCTGGTGCGTCCGGGCGAAGTGCTGCCACGGGTCCTCCTGCGTCGCCTTCAGCGACAGGGAGACACGCTCGCGGTCCATGTCCACGTCGAGGACCTCGACGGTGACCTCGTCACCGACGGTGACGACCTCGGACGGGTGGTCGATGTGCTTCCAGGACAGCTCGGAGACGTGGACGAGACCGTCGACGCCGCCGAGGTCCACGAACGCACCGAAGTTGACGATCGAGGAGACGACACCCTTGCGGATCTGGCCCTTCTGGAGCTGGGTCAGGAAGCCGTGGCGAACCTCGGACTGGGTCTGCTCGAGCCAGGCACGGCGCGACAGGACCACGTTGTTGCGGTTCTTGTCGAGCTCGATGATCTTGGCCTCGAGGGTCTGACCGACGTAGGGCTGCAGGTCGCGGACGCGACGCATCTCGACGAGCGAGGCGGGCAGGAAGCCGCGCAGGCCGATGTCGATGATCAGGCCGCCCTTGACGACCTCGATGACGGTGCCCTCGACGACGCCGTCCTCCTCCTTGACCTTCTCGATCGTGCCCCAGGCGCGCTCGTACTGCGCACGCTTCTTGGACAGGATCAGACGGCCTTCCTTGTCCTCCTTCTGGAGAACGAGGGCCTCGACCTTGTCGCCCACGGAAACGACCTCGGTCGGGTCGACGTCGTGCTTGATGGACAGCTCACGCGAGGGGATGACGCCCTCGGTCTTGTAGCCGATGTCGAGGAGGACCTCGTCGCGGTCCACCTTGACGATGGTGCCCTCGACGATGTCGCCGTCGTTGAAGTACTTGATGGTGGCGTCGATCGCCGCGAGGAAGTCTGCCTCGGAGCCGATGTCGTTGAGCGCGACCTGGGGCGCGTCGTCGAGGTAGCTGAGGGGAGTCGAGAGGGTGCTCGTCATGAGTAGGGATAGATCCTTGGGGACAGAAGTAGGTTGCTGCGTGCCTGCGGGCGCAGACACAAGGGTCAAGACTACGCGCGCAGAGGTACGCCGGTCCAACCGGCGCCACCCCCGTCATCGGGCCCGGCTCCAGCCCTAAACTCCAGGCGTGCAGGAATGGCCGCATCCGCCGGTGACCGCCCATCGTCGTGAGGCCGACGAGGAGGAGTCCCGGCGCGCCAACGGCGCCGACTGGGACAGGTACGCCGACGAGTACCAGGCGACCCATGGCGAGTACCTCGGCGACGTCGGCTTCCTGTGGGGTCCCGAGGGCCTGACGGAGGCCGAGCTGGGCGTCCTGGGCCCGCCCGCGGACCTGGCCGGCAAGCGGGTGCTCGAGGTCGGCTCGGGGGCCGGGCAGTGCTCGCGCTGGCTGCGCTCGATCGGCGCGACGGCGTACGGCCTGGATCTCTCGCACCGCCAGCTGCAGCACTCGCGACGCATCGACGAGGACAGCGGGATCGTCGTGCCGAGCGTCCGCGGCACCGCGACCGCGCTCCCCTTCGCCGACGGCTCCCTCGACGTCGTCTTCTGCGCCTTCGGGGCGCTGCAGTTCGTCAAGGACATCGGCGCCGCGATCGGCGAGGCCGCGCGCGTGCTGCGGCCCGGCGGCCGGTTCGCGTTCTCCATCACCCACCCGACGCGCTGGATGTTCCCCGACGACCCGACCGAGGAGGGGCTGGTCGCCTCGCAGTCCTACTGGGACCGCACGCCGTACGTCGAGGTCGACGACGCCACCGGCGCGACGTCGTACGTCGAGCACCACCGGACCCTGGGCGACTGGGTGTCCCTGCTGGCCGGTGCGGACTTCCGGATCGTCGCGCTGCTCGAGCCGCAGTGGCCCGAGGACAACGACCGGCTGTGGGGCGGCTGGTCGCGCACCCGCGGACGGCTGACCCCGGGAACGGCGATCTTCGCGGCCGACCGCACGCCGAGCACCTGACGAGAGCGGGCCGGCGGCCCTCGGGCGCACACATCTGCTGCATCCCGGCTCCCTCGTGCGGGTCAACGCCCGCCACCCTATTAGGCTCACCGGCGTGACGAGGGTCCTGAGCATCCTGCGCAGCAGCGCGGGCATCGCCATCGCCATGGCCGTGATGAACATCGGGACGTACGCCTTCCAGATGATCTCCGCCCGCATGCTCGGCACCGAGCAGTACGGCGCGATCGCGTCCCTGATGGCACTCCTGATGGTTCTCTCCGTCGTGCAGCTCGGCCTCCAGGCCACCGCCGCGCGCCGGATCGTGCACGAGCCCGAGGACGTCGCGGCCATCGAGCAGAGCATCCTGACCACGACCTGGCGGGCGGCCGGCCTGCTCGGCGTCTTCGCGCTGGCCTGCTCGCCGCTGATCGCCGACGTCCTGGACCTGACCAGCATCATCCCCGCGATCATCCTCGCGCTCGTCGTGGTGCCGACCACCGTGATGGGCGGCCAGGCGGGCGTGCTGCAGGGCGAGCGTCGCTGGCTGCCGCTGTCGCTGATCTACCTGGCGGTCGGCGTACCCCGGGTCGTGCTGGGCGTGGCGTTCCTCGCGGTCCGTCACACCGAGGCCAGCGGCATGCTCGGCGTGCTCCTGGGCGCCTGCCTCCCGGTGCTGATCGGCACCATCGCGCTGCGTGGCCGGCACAGCGAGGAGCCGCACACCGCGCACGACCGCGAGGTGCGCCGCGACGTACGCCGCGAGACGATCTCCAGCTCGCTGGCGCTGCTGGCGTTCACCGGGCTGGCCAACATCGACGTCATCGTCGCCCGCGTGGTCCTCCCTCACCACGACGCCGGCCTGTACGCCGCCGGCGCGATCGTGACCAAGGCCGTGCTGTTCCTGCCGCAGTTCGCCGTGGTCATCCTGTTCCCGTCGATGTCCGACGACTCCCAGAGCCGGCAGGCGATCCTGCGCGGCCTGGCGTTCCTCGGCGGACTCGGCGCGTTCTGCGTCGCCGCCGCCTGGCTGCTCAAGGACATCGCGATCCAGTTCGCGGGCGGCGACCGCTACTCGGGCGTCACCGACCGTCTCTGGATGTTCGCCCTCATCGGCGGCCTGCTCTCGATCCTGCAGCTGCTCGTGTACGGCGGCCTCGCCAAGCGCGGCTGGACGACCAAGTACGTCGTCGCGGCCGGCGTCGCCGTCCTCATCGGCTTCGCCGCCCTGCTCGCCTCGGGCCTGACCTCGCTCGCCGTCGCCGTCATCAGCATCGACGCGTGCGTGGTCGGTGTGCTGCTGGTGATCCAGCTGCTCCACAAGCCGACGACCGCTTCGTCGGTCGAGTAGCCGCCTCGTTCGTTGGTCGAGCAGCGCCTCGTCGTTGGTTGAGCAGTGCCTCGTCGTTGGTTGAGTAGCCGCGAGCGCCAGCGAGCGGCGTATCAGTGATTGGCTTGGTGGGCCTGGTCGCGGTCTGACTCACGCGCGTATCTGACGCCGCTGGCTGTCTTGGTTTCGAAGTGTCGGCTGCGG
>NZ_BAAGSB010000016.1:0-44232 GCF_054782655.1 Nocardioides montaniterrae
CGCCCACGCAAACGCCTTGACTACGCTGCACCCTCAGAGCTGATCAACGGACTGTTGTTGCGATGACCCTGCGAGCCCGCCCAGGGAAACCTGCACTCCCCAAGCGTTGCAACGCGTGGGAAGTGCAGGTTCGGGTGCATACCTTGGGAAACCTGCGCCCCGCCCGTCAGCGAATCGGAAGATCCGTGGTGGCGGTGTGCTCGTCGATCGCGGAGGTGCGTACGTCGACGGCAAGGGTCCACGTGCCCACGACAGGTACGGCGACGCTGCCGACCAGGTGACCCCGGGCCACGCGGTGCATCGAGACGGGCAGCGGGCCGAGGCTCCTGCCCGGCAGCGAGACGGTGACGTCGACCTCGGGTGGGTCGGTCGGTCGGCGATCGGCGTCGAGCAACCGCAGGTCGAGGTCGAGCATCCGGTCACCGGTCGGCACGGCGGAGACCTCGACGACGTCGGTCCCGGTGGTCAGCCGCGCGGTCGTCGACGGGTGGTAGGCCACGGCCGCGGGCATCGTCGTCGCGATCACCGTCGTCACGCCGATGATCGCCATGCCGAGGACCAGCTCCCGCTCGACCGCGCGCAGCGGCCCGGCGTCGCCGTGGCGTGCCCGGCGTACCCAGCGCCGTGAGAACGCCGCGGCGACCAGCGTCAGCACTACCAGCGCGAGCTTGACCAGCAGCTCGCGGCCGTACGTCGTCGCGGTCAGCGCCGCCCGCGCCCCCACCTGCTTCCAGGCCTGGTAGGTGCCGGTCACCACCAGCGCCACGACGCACGCCAGCGCGATGGTGGAGAACCGGGTGACCAGCTCGCGGGGGTCGCCCTTGCCCGGCAGGACCAGCAGTGCCAGCACCGCGAGCCCGCCGATCCAGATCGATGCGACCGCGACGTGGATCGACGTCGAGACGAACTCCAGCGGTCCGGCCACCCCGTGCCCGGTCATCGCGAACGACACCACCAGCACCAGGCCGGCCAGGGCCGCCAGCGCGACGCGCGCCCTCCCGCCGACCAGGACCAGCGCCGCGGCGAACACGAGCGCGGCGGCGATGCGCAGCAGCAGCCCGTGCCCGAACGTCGTGGACAGCACGGCCCCCACGAGCGACGGCCGCCCGATCGCGGACCAGCCGAGGCCGGCGTCGTACGCACCCTGTACGCCGAGAGCGACGACCGCGCTGCCGACCAGGCACGCCACACCCCCGCCGAGCAGCCGCCGCCGGCCGCGCGCGGTGCCGGCGGCGCCGGTGCGGGCCAGGGCGAGCAGCAGCGAGCCCCCGAGGAGCAGTGCCGAGCCGGCGTACCCGATGCCCCTGGCAACACCCAGCAGGGTGCCGAGACCGGTGTCGGAGGTGACCTGCGGGGCGCTCGGGGCCATCGACCGCCGGCCGACGGAGAAGGTGAAGGCCCCCGAGATCGGGTGCGAGTCGGCCGAGACGACGCGCCAGGAGACGAGATAGGTCCCCTTCGCGCCCGAGCCGATCGCGACGTCGATGGTGTTGCCCCTGCCGCCGGGCCGCACCAGCGCCCCGTGGTCGACCCGCTCTCCGTCGGGTCCGTAGACCCGCAGCGAGTCGGGGACCGTGGTGACGGCCTCGTCGAAGGTGATCGCGACGGAGCTCGGTGCGGTCCGAAGCAGGCTGCCGGGCGCGGGAGTGCTCGAGACGACCATCGCGTGCGCCGATGCCGGCGACGAGCCGAGGAGCACCCCGAGCACACAGGCAGCGACGACGACTGCGCCGAGGCAGGCGCGCCTGAGGACCCGAGAGCGTGACACGTGGACACATCCTTGTGAGACCGGACGAGGAACCGGAATCATCGTAGGACCGATCCGGTCGCCACTCGGGGCGACGGACGGGAGTCTCGGAAGGCCGACCCATGTCTCGCTCCCTGCTGCGCACCCTCGCCGGAACCGCGACCCTGGCCCTGGTCACCATCGGCAGCCCCGCGCTCGCCCATGTGACCGTCAACCCCGACACCGCCGAGGGCGGCGGCTACGACAAGCTCACGTTCCGCGTGCCGACCGAGTCCGCGACCGCGTCGACGACCAAGGTCCAGGTCTTCCTTCCGGCCGACCATCCGTTCGGGTCGGTGAGCGTCCAGCCGGTGGCCGGCTGGACCTACAAGGTGGCAGAGAAGAAGCTCGCGACCCCCCTCACCACCGACGACGGCCAGGTCACCCAGGCGGTCTCGCAGATCACCTGGACAGCCGCGTCGAAGGCGTCGGCCATCAAGCCCGGCCAGTTCCAGGAGTTCGGCCTCTCGCTCGGCCCGCTGCCCGACTCGGGGTCGCTGATCTTCAAGGCCCTGCAGACCTACTCCGACGGCAAGGTCGTCCGCTGGATCGAACCGCAGGTCGAGGGCGCCGCCGAGCCCGAGCACCCCGCGCCGACGCTGACGATCACCTCCGGCGCCGACGGCAGCGGTACGTCGACCGCCGACTCCGGCGGCGACAGCCGGTCGGGCTGGGCGCTCGGCCTGTCCGGCCTCGCCGTCGTCATCGCTGCCGGCGGGACCGCGCTGGGACTGCGCCGCAAGCCCTGATCGGCACCGGCTACATGCCGGAGCGCGGCCAGGTGCCGAGGTTGACCGGCGACGAGGTGGTGTCGCGGTAGCACGACTGCGCGAGGACGGTGAGTGCCCGACGCTGCAGCCGGCTCAGGCTCGCGCACATCGGCGAGTCCTGCATGCCAAGCACCTGGCGCCACCTGCCGGAGACCTTCGCCCAGATGGCCAGGTACCCGCCGCAGGAACCGACGTCGCCCATGGCGAAGCCGTGGTGGCTGTAGCGCTCGAGCGCCACCCACGGGGTGTTGTCGCAGCCGTACTTCGTCGCCGCCGCCTGCTCCTTGTTCCACACGTGATCGCCGAAGGCGCGCAGGTCGGTCGGCGCCGGTGCGAAGGCCCAGGAGCCCTGGTTCGGCCCGGTGATCGTCCCGCGGTCGGTGTCGTCGTTCGTGACGATGAGCGGTCCGGCGTACCTCCAGGTGCGGTGGCCCGCGGCGATCCCGAGCGTGCCGCGGTGGACGCTGTGCATGAAGCAGCAGCCGTCGTACCCGTCGAAGAGGAAGCGCACCTTGCCGTCGACGAACGCCAGCTTCCGGGTGGCCTCGTTCTCCTGCGCGGCGGGCACCGAGGAGAGGTCCTTCCAGACCAGCAGGTGCGCGTGAGCGCCGTACAAGAGGACGATCTGCGGCAGGCCGACACCACCGGCGTTGCAGTCCATCGGCACGGCGGTGACCCAGCCGGAGTGACCCGTGACGTGCCCGTGGATGGCGCGTCCGATCCGCAGCCTCGCGGAGCCGTTCATCCCCCAGTCCTGCTGGTAGCCGTCGAGGTGCGCGGCGGGGTGCCCGCAGGAGGCAGGGATCTCCGCGTTCCGCAGGGCCTGCTGGTACGGCGCCAGGGTCCGCTGCGCCGGCGTACGGACCGCGCCGGAGGCCGGCGCCAGCGCGAACGCCGCGAGGACGACCAGGAGGGCGAGAAGAACAGCGAGGCTGCGCGAGGCCGGCTTGAGCATGGGGAGATCATCACGGCTGCACGCCGCTGCCGCAGCGGGTCGAGCGAGCACCCCACCAAACATCGGCCGACCCGGGCGAACACCGCCGGCCGGTCTAGACCGTCGGATCCACCAGGATCTTCGCGTGCCGCTCGGGGTCGGCGAGGTCGGTGAAGGCCTGGGCGACGCCGTCCAGGCCCACGGTCCCGGTGATGAGCGGGGTGACGTCGACCTTGCCCTTGGCGATCCACTGCAGGGTCTGGTGGAACTCGCTGGGGTCGTAGGCGAACGCGAAGCGCAGCTCGACCTCCTTGTTGATCGCCATCGACGGCCGGAAGGAGTCCGCGTTCATGCACACGCCGACCACGACGATGCGCGAGAGCAGCGGCGCGTGGGTGATCGCGTGCTCGATCATGCCGGGCACGCCGACGCACTCGAAGACGACCGGCCCGCGCGGCGTCGCGCCGGCCTTCTCGGCGGCCCGCATGACGTGCGCCCACGGCAGCAGAGGTACGGCGGTCAGCTTGTCCATCGCGTCGATGCCCATCTTGGCCAGGGCGATCGGGTCGGTCAGGTAACGCTTGGAGTCGGCGAAGGAGGTCCACGGCGAGTCGACCGCGGGGTCGACGACGACATCGGCGCCGCACCGCTCGGCGAGCGCGCGACGGCCCGCGGAGAAGTCGCTCGCGATCACGTGGCGGACCCCCGTGGCCTTGAGCATGAGGATCACCGCCAGCCCGATCGGTCCGCAGCCCAGCACGACCGCCGTGTCCCTGGCACCGACCCGGCCCTTGCGCACGGCATGGAGCGCGACCGCCATCGGCTCGACCAGCGCCGCCGACTCGGTCGACACCTCGTCCGGCACGCGCATCGCCATCGACTGCGTGACGAGCACCTGCTCGGCGTACCCACCGGATGCCTTCTCCGAGAGGCCGGTGAGCTGGACGCCTCCGTCCTGCTGAAGCACCGGCAGCGCCACGAGCCGGGTCCCGACCGGCCACGTCTTGCGCGTCCGCGGCCCATGGTTGACGACCGTGCCGACGAACTCGTGGCCCATCACGACGTGCTGGTCGGAGCGCATGAAGTCGTCGTAGCCGAGCTCGGCGACGTCCTGCGCCGTCGCGTCGCCGTGGGTGCGGGCGTGCAGGTCGGAGCCGCAGATCCCGCAGCGCTGCACGTCCAGGAGCACCTGCCCCTCGCCCGGGACGAGGTCGGGGACCTCTTGGACCGACAGCTCGGACTGGTGGCAGACGACCGCGCGCATGGCTCGGAGAGTACGCCGTTGCAGGTTTCCCAAGGGATGCACCCGAACCTGCACTCCCCAAGCGCTACAACCATGGGGAGGTGCAGGTTTCCCTGCATCCCTTGGGAAACCCGCAGGACCTCAGACGCCGATCTCGCCGCCGAGCCCCAGGTGCACGACGTGCTCGCCGCCGCGCATCCGCTCGATCGCGCCGGGGTGCTCGCGACGGAGGTGGGCCACCGCGCGGCGGCGGTAGCGCAGGATCTGCACGACGCCGAGGGCCCAGAAGAGGTACTGCACGCAGAGCGCCACCCGGAAGTCGTCGAGCGTGTACGTCGACGCGCCACCCGGCGCCCGCTGGTCGAGCACCACGCCCACCAGCGCCATCGTGATCAGGCTGGCCAGGAAGCCGCCGATGTTGACCAGCCCGTTGGCGCGCCCGATCGCGGTCACCGGCGCGAAGATCCGCGCCAGGTCGAAGCCGACCATCGACGCCGGGCCGCCGGTCGCGATGACGAAGGCGAGCGCGACGATCAGCCACACCGGCGCGCGCTCGTCGTACGACAGCACGACCGACCACATCACCACGATCGCGAGCACGATGCCGACCACGACGTAGCTGCGGTAGTAGGGCCAGCGCGCCGTCACCCAGCTCAGCACCAGCCCGCTGACGATCACCCAGCCGGTCATCGCCATCAGCAGCGTCGAGGCGTCCACGGTGCTCCAGCCCTCGCCGCGCACCAGGAAGGGGAAGCCCCACAGCATCGCGAAGACCGTGGTCGAGAACTGCGAGGTGAAGTGCGTCCACATGCCCAGCCGCGTCCCCGGGTGCGCCCACACCTGCCGCAGCGAGCGGGCGAGCACCTCGAGCTTGACCCGCTCCGCCTCGCGCCGGGCGTACGGCGAGTCCCGCACCAGCGCGAGCACCGCGACGATGACCAGCGCACCGAGGCCCGAGGCGATCAGGAACGCGGGCGTCCAGCCGAGGTGGTGCAGCGCGAGCGTCAGCGGCGTGGCCGCGGCCAGCGCGCCGAGCTGGCCGAGCTGACCGGTGAGCTGGCTGACCAGCGGCGTGCGCCGGGCCAGGAACCACAGCGTCACCAGCCGGATCACGCTCACGAAGATCATGGCGTCGCCGGCGCCGACCAGTGCTCGCGCACCCAGCGCCGCCGGGAAGCTCCCCGCGAACGCGAAGGCGAGCTGCCCGGCACTCATCATCAGCACGCCCGCGAGGATCAGCCGCTTCGAGCCGAAGCGATCGAGCAGCACACCCACGGGGATCTGCAGGCCGGCGTACAGGATCAGCTGGAGCACCGTGAACAGCGACAGCTGTGTGGCGCTGATCCCGAACCTGTCCTCGGCCATCAGCCCGGCGACACCGAGCGAGGAGCGGTGGAAGATCGCCAGGACGTACGCCGCGAGCGCGGTCAGCCAGATCGCGTACGCGCGCCGTCCGCCGATGTCGTGCAGCTGATCACCCGCGGTCACCCCGCCATCTTGGCAGCGCCGGGAAACGCGGAAGGCCCGCACCCCCTGCGGGGAACGGGCCTTCCGGTTCAGCTGTGGTGCAGGGAGCTCAGCTCTCCTCGAGCGCCTTCGCCACCCGGCGGTGGGCCTCCCAGATCGCCTCGGGCAGGCCGTCGAACTGGTGGAGGTGCTTCTCGCGGTGACCCATCTCCTGGATCCAGCGCTCCTTGTCGATGGTGAGCACGGTGTCGAGGTCGGCGAGCGTCTGCTCGTCGAGCCCGTCGAGGTTGAGCTCCTCGCGGGTCGGGATGACGCCGACCGCGGTGCGGTTGCCCTCGACCTCGCCGTTGCGGTACTGCATCAGCCACAGCAGCGGGCGGAGGTTCTCGCGGTAGCCGGGCCACAGGAAGCGGCCGTCCTCGCCGCGCTGGAACCAGTTGACGTGCGCGAAGATCGGGTTGTTCGTGGCCTTGCCGACGACGTCGAGCCAGTGCTGGCCGTAGTCCGCCTCGGGGTAGGACATGAACGGGCGCATCGACATCGGGTCGTAGCGGAGCACGCCCTCGAGACCGTCGGCCGCGAAGGTCGCCTCGGCGCCGAGCGTCAGGCCGTCGTACACGCCCTCGGCCAGGTCGTCGATCGCACGGACCAGCGGCTCGCGGTCGCGGGTGCGACCGCCGAAGATGATGCCGTGGATCTCGACGCCGGCCGCGTCGTCGTAGTCAGCCGCGACGTTCGGGACGTTCGCGAGCGTCGTGGTGAAGCGGGAGTTCGGGTGCGCCCAGGCGTCGTCGGCCTGCTCGGGGGTCCGGTCGGCGATCTTCTCGCCCTTCCAGTCCAGCCAGCCGTCGAGGTCGGCGGGCTTCTCGGACTTGCCCTCCCACCAGACCTCCTGCGTCTTCTCGTTGTAGGCGACGTTGGTGTAGATGACGCCCAGGCCCGGCTTGATCGACTCGATCGCGGTCGGGTTGGTCTTCTCGTTGGTGTCCTTGGCGACGCCGAAGACACCGTTCTCCGGGTTGAAGCCACGGAGCACGCCGTTCTCGTCGACCCAGATCCAGGCGATGTCGTCGCCGTAGAACTCGACGTGGTAGCGGTCACCGAGCGCGTCGGGGGCCAGCGTCATGGCGAGGTTGGTCTTGCCGGAGGCCGACGGGAAGCCGCCGCAGATGTTGTACTTCGTGCCGGCGACCTTGTCGGTGATGCCGAGCAGCATGAACTGCTCCACGAGGAAGCCGTTCTTCCAGCCGTCGTAGGAGCCCTGGCGCAGGCCGTGGGCGATCTTGCCCAGGAGCGCGTTGCCGCCGTAGGACGAGCCGAAGTGCAGGATCGTGCGCTCGTCGGCGACGGTCACGAAGTAGCGCTGGTCGTCGGGGGTGCCCTGGCCGAGGTTCGGCAGGTCGCCGGTGACGTGCACGGCGCGGACGAAGTCGTTGCCGAGGTGGTTGATGTAGTCCACGCCGACGCGGGCCATGCGGATCATCTGCAGCACGACGCCGACGTTGTCGGTGAGCTCGACGCCCGCGGCGAACTTGTCCAGCGGACCGCCGGCCGGAGCCATCAGGTAGGGGATGACGTACATCGTCTTGCCCTGGGAGGCGCCGGTCATCAGCTCGACGAGCTTCGGCTTCATCTCCGAGGCGGGACGCCAGTTGTTGTAGGTGCCCTTGTCGGACTCGTCCGAGGTCGCGACGATGGTGCGCTCCTCGGCCCGCGCGGTGTCCTTGAAGTAGGACCGCGAGTAGTAGGAGCCGTCGCCGGCGGGGAGCAGCTCACCCGCGTCGAGCGCGACCTGGATCAGACGGGCGTCGTCGGACGCCGAGACGACCTCGACGTTGTCGGCGCCGGTGATACCGGCCCAGTGTGCGACGTACTCCCGAACCTGGGAGTTCGTGAGGCCGCCCTCGTCGAGCGCCTTCTCCACATCCACCATCTGCCTTGCCAGCCTTTCGGTCCTGTTCAGGGTGAGCCGACGCTACCCCAGGAATGGGGCTGCTGGTCGACCCGTTGCAGCACGGAGCTGCCTGATCGTTGGACGCCGTCGTCCGCATCGCCACCATCTCACCTGCTGGGACGGGTCCGCACACCAGGGTGGATCTTCGTGGCTCATTCCCGCGGCTCGGGACGCAGGCGATGGATCCGCATGGCCTGGCGCGGGAGACTTGGGTTGCCGCTCAGCATACGGGAGGTCGGGCGCCTGGCCAGCGTGTGAGACGCCACCTCCGGCGTTACCTCGACCACCAGGCGGACGCCGTACGCCGCTCAGTCGCCGGTGTAGCTCATGACGTGCTTGATCCGCGTGTAGTCCTCGAGGCCGTAGAGCGAGAGGTCCTTGCCGTAGCCGGAGTGCTTGAAGCCGCCGTGCGGCATCTCGGCGACGAGCGGGATGTGGGTGTTGATCCAGACGCAGCCGAAGTCGAGCTTGTTGCTCATCCGCAGGGCACGGCCGTGGTCGCGGGTCCAGACCGACGAGGCCAGGCCGTACGGCACGCCGTTCGCCAGCCGCAGCGCCTCGGCGTCGCCGGAGAACCGCTGGACGGTGATGACGGGCCCGAAGATCTCCTCGCGGATCACCTCGTCGTCCTGTCGTACGCCGGTCAGCACGGTGGGTTCGTAGAAGTACCCGCCATCGCCGCCGACCACGACGGCATGACGGCCGCCGGCGGCCACGGTGACGTGGCCGGGGACGCGATCGACCAGCCCGCTCACCCGCTCGAGCTGGGAGGCGTTGTTGAGGGCGCCGTAGAGGACGTCCTCGTCATCGGGCATGCCGGTCCGGGTGGCGCGCGCCTGCTCGACCAGGGCGGCGACGAGCTCGTCGTGCACCGCGTCCGCGACCAGCACCCGCGTGGCCGCCGTGCAGTCCTGCCCGGCGTTGAACCAGCCGGCGACGGCGATCCCCTCGGCCGCCCTGGCGATGTCGGCGTCCTCGAAGACCACCACCGGCGCCTTGCCGCCGAGCTCGAGGTGGACCCGCTTCACGTCCGCCGCGGCGGAGCCCGCGACCTCGCGGCCGGCTCGCACGGAGCCGGTGATCGCGACCATCTGCGGGGTCGGGTGCTCGACCAGCAGCCGGCCGGTGTCGCGATCGCCGCAGACGACGTTGAGCACGCCGGGCGGCAGGTGCTCCTGGCAGAGCTCGGCCAGCAACGTCGAGCTCGCGGGCGTGGTGTCGCTGGGCTTGAGCACGACGGTGTTGCCCGCCGCCAGCGCCGGCGCGATCTTCCAGATCATCATCATCAGCGGGTAGTTCCACGGGGTCACCTGGCCGACGACACCGACCGGCTCACGCCGGATCCAGCTGGTGTGATCGGGCATGTACTCCCCCGCCGACCGACCCTCCAGCAACCGCGCAGCACCGGCGAAGAACCGCACCTGGTCGATCGCCGGCGGCAGCTCCTCCTCCATGGTGAGCTGGAACGGCTTGCCGGTGTCCTTCACCTCGACCCCGCACAGCTCCTCGGCCCGCGCCTCGATCGAGTCCGCGATCCGCAGCAGCGCCCGCTGGCGCTCCTTCGGGGTGATCGCGGCCCAGGCGTCGAAGGCGGTCGCCGCGGCGGCGTACGCCTGGTCGACATCGGCGGCGCCCGAGAGCGGCGCCTTCGCATAGACGCTGCCCGAGGTCGGGTCGAGGACGTCGTACGTCGCCCCGTCAGCCGCCTCGCGGGGCTTGCCGTCGATGACATTGCGGAAGATCTGCTCAGCCATGCCTCGACGCTACTCCGAAAATCTCCGCCCGCGGGAGGACCGAGCCGCAGAATCTTCTGCCACGATGAGGACATGGACGATGCAGAGCTGCAACGGTCCGCGAAGGACAACCTCTGGATGCACTTCACCCAGCACGGCAGGTACGCCGCCGAGGGTGCTGCTCACGACGTACCCGTGATGGTGCGCGGCGAGGGCGCGTACCTCTACGACAGTCATGGCAAGCGCTACCTCGACGGGCTGGCGGGCCTCTTCGTCTCCCAGCTCGGCCACGGCCGGCACGAGCTCGCCGAGGCGGGCGCGGCGCAGGCCAAGGAGCTGGCGTTCATGCCGCTGTGGTCCTACGCGCACCCGAAGGCGATCGAGCTGGCCGCGCGCCTGGCGGCGCTGGCGCCCGGCGACCTGGACCGGGTGTTCTTCACCTCCGGCGGCGGCGAGGCCGTCGAGTCGGCGTGGAAGCTGGCCAAGAACTACTTCAAGCTCACCGGCAAGCCGATGAAGCACAAGGTGATCAGCCGGTCGATCGCCTACCACGGCACCACCCACGGCGCCCTCTCGATCACCGGCCTGCCCGGCCTCAAGCAGCAGTTCGAGCCGCTGGTCCCCTCGACGTTCCGTGTCCCGAACACCAACCTCTACCGCGCCTCCGAGATCACCGGCGGGCTCTTGAACGGCTCCGACCCCGAGGCGTTCGGCCGCTGGGCCGCCGACCAGATCGCGGTCGCCATCGAGGACGAGGGGCCCGACACGATCGCCGCGGTCTTCCTCGAGCCGGTGCAGAACGCGGGTGGCTGCTTCCCGCCGCCGCCAGGCTACTGGCAGCGCGTGCGGGAGATCTGCGACGAGCACGACGTGCTCCTCGTCTCCGACGAGGTGATCTGCGCCTTCGGGCGGCTCGGCACGATGTTCGGTGCCGAGAAGTTCGACTACGTCCCCGACATCATCACCTGCGCGAAGGGCCTCACCTCGGGCTACGCGCCCCTCGGCGCGATGATCGCCTCCGCCCGGCTCTTCGAGCCCTTCGCGAGCGGCGACGCGATGTTCGCGCACGGCTACACCTTCGGCGGCCACCCCGTGTCGACCGCCGTCGGCCTGCGCAACCTGGAGCTCTTCGAGTCCGAGCAGGTCCTGCAGCGGGTCGAGGAGAACGCCCCGGTCTTCCGCGCGACGCTGGAGAAGCTGCTCGACCTGCCCATCGTGGGCGACGTACGCGGTGAGGGGTTCTTCTACGGGATCGAGCTGGTCAAGGACAAGGCCACCAAGGAGTCCTTCACCCACGCCGAGTGCGAGCGCATCCTCTACGGCACCGTCTCCAAGGGCCTGTACGACGCCGGCCTGTACTGCCGCGCCGACGACCGCGGCGACCCGGTCATCCAGCTCTCGCCGCCACTGATCTGCACCGCCGAGCACTTCGACGAGATGGAGCAGATCATCCGGGGCGTCCTGGAGAAGGCCTGGACCGAGGTCTGAGGCATCCGTCGGAGCCGGCGCAAATGTCTAGCCCACCGGGCGCGCGGGCGCGACATGTCACCGGGCTCCCGCTCCGTTACATCGAGCTGAAAACTTTCTGGAAAAAACTTCCCCGGAAACGTGACACGCCGTCCCGGACTCTGGCAGCATTCACCTCGCCGCCGCAGACGACCCGAGACGTTTGCGGCGGCGCTTAGTTTTTCCGGCGCGAGCGCGTCGCCGCAGGACCGGCCTGCCCTAACCTGCCGTTGTGTTCATCTACGAGTTCGAGGGCAAGCGCCCGCAGGTCCACCCGGACGCCTTCGTCGCGCCGACGGCCACGCTGATCGGCGACGTGACGGTCGAGGCGGGCGCGAGCATCTGGTACGGCGTCGTGCTGCGAGCCGACATCTGCACGATCGTCGTGCGTGAGGGCGCGAACATCCAGGACAACTCCGTCGTCCACGGCGGGCCCGAGGCGGTCGTCGAGATCGGGCCGCACTCGACGGTCGCGCACAGCTGCGTCATGCACGGCAAGCGCCTGGGCGAGAAGTCGATCCTCGCCAACAACTCCGTCATGCTCGACGACTCCGTCGTCGGCGACGGCACGATGGTGGCCGCCGGCTCGATGGTCACGCCGGGCGGCGAGATCCCGGCCGGCGTACTCGCTGCCGGCGCGCCCGCCCAGGTCAAGAAGCCGATCGCGGGCACCCCGTCGGAGTTCTGGGTCCAGGTCAACGGCGACTACTACGCCGACCTCGCGCGCCGTCACAAGGCGAGCATCACGCCGGTCGAGCAGGCCTGAGCTACTTCCCCCGGCGTACGACGACGAAGCCGAGGGCCACACCGAGGCCGGCCAGTCCCCCGCCGATGTTCGCCCACCACTTGCTGGTGTCGCCGGACGCGCCGATCAGGCCCATCCCGCCGAGCCACAGGAAACCCCCGATGCCGAGCAGCACCAGGGCGATGACGAGGCCGACGACTCTTCCGGAGATCACGCCCTCAGCGTAGGGCGAACATCGTGTGGATCTGCGGCCACCTCATGGCCACAGATCCACACGATGTTCAGCCGCACGCCGGGCAGCGGGTCGCCGTGCCCGTCCAGCCACGGATCTGGAGCACCGCAGCGACCCGCACGGCGGTTGCGCACGCGCGCTCGGTCTGCCCCCATCCGAGTCGCAGCGTGAGCAAGCCGCCGACCGCGGCATCGAGGTCGCGATCGAGATCCCTGTCGCGATCGCCCGCACGGGTGTGGTGGAGCCGGCCGTCGAGCTCCACGACCGTCCTGAACCGTTGGTAGACCACGTCACGGTAGATCGTGCCCTTCGCCGCGGCACGCACCTGTCGGTCCGCACTCGGCAGCCCGTGGGCTCGCTCGACGCGCTGGAGGTAGCGCTGCTCGAGCACCGAGCACGCACCGTCGCGAGCATCGGCCAGCACGGCAGCGATGAACGCACGCCGGCGGCTGCGGGTCCGCCGGGCGAGGGCCGCCAGCGCCTCGTCGGGCCGCAGCCGCTGCGCGCCCACGGCGTCGGCGATGCTGGCGATCGCGTCGATCTCCCGCGGCGCCTCATCGGCGAGGTCGAGCACCCAGTCGGTCGTGTGCTGGCGCGGCGGGAGCGCGGTCATGTCGACCTGCTGGTCGAACGATCGCGATCTGCGGACGACGACGCCGGCAGGAGGCCGCAGGCTGCGGCTCGCGGGGACCATCAGCTCGATCGGGCGGCCGTCGTCGGGGCCCGTCATCAGGCGCAGGCTGGACGCCCGTTGGGCGGACTCGGCGCGCAGCGCCGCCGGCCAGCATGCGAGCACGGCCGCCCAGGCCCGCTGCTCCCAGGTCGGCGTACCGGTGTGGTTGATGAGCACGCCAGGATGGAGGGGCACGAGGTCACGGTGGCGGACCATCCGACGTACGTCGTGAGGGGCGAAGCCGAGCTCCAGCAGCTGCGCCCGGCGTACGACGCCCGACTGGCGGTTGAGCAGCGCGCCGAGCATGCCGATGCGTCGGTCCGGCAGGTCCATCGCACGAGCGTGCGTCGTCGCGGCCAGCCGCTCAAGGGCGAGCTCGCACCCTGTGGAGAACGAGACCGTGTGGATCTGTGGCCACCCCATGACCACAGATCCACACGATCACAGGCTCAGCGCCAGCTGAGGCCCTTGACCAGCCGCTTGACCATCTCGACCTGCGACTTCGGCTCGGCGTCGGCCGGAGCGGCCTCGGTGCCCTCGGCGTGGGCGCGGGCGGCGGCGGAGTCGGGGAAGGCCTGGTAGGCCAGGCTCATCACGCGGTGGGCGGTCTTGGGGGCGGCGGTGTGCAGCGCGGCACCCATCTGGCCGGACAGCGTGTTGATCGCCTCGGGCTTGTCGACCATCGCCTTGATGACGATGTCGCCGGCCTGGCCGGGCGAGATGGTCGGGAACTTCTCATACATCTTGGTCGGCGCGATCATCGGCGTGCGCACCAGCGGCATCCGGATCGCGGTGAACGAGATGCCGTCCGCGTGCAGCTCGGAGGCGACCACGTTCGACCAGGAGTCGAGGGCGGCCTTGGAGGCGGCGTACGCCGAGAACCGCGGGATCTTCGTGAGCACCGCGATGGAGGACAGGTTGACCACGTGTCCGCCGCCGGTCTCCGACATCTTCGGGATCAGGCCCATGACGAGCCGGATCGCACCGAAGTAGTTGAGCTGCATGGTGCGCTCGAAGTCGTGGAAGCGGTCGAGCGAGAGCTTGATCGAGCGGCGGATCGACCGGCCGGCGTTGTTGACGATGAAGTCGACCCGCGGCAGCTCCTCGCTGATCCGCGCGCACAGTGCGTCGATCGCCTCGAGGTCGGAGAGGTCGCACGGGAAGACGTACGCCGTACCGCCGCGCGACTCGATGGTCCGCTTGAGCACCTCGAGCTTCTCGGCGCCGCGGGCCACCAGGACCGGGATGCCACCGACCGCGGCCACCTTCTTCGCGGTCACCTCACCGATGCCGGACGAGGCGCCGGTGATGACGACGTACTTGCCCGACAGCGCCTTGCGCGCCTTCTTGTCGCGCGCGGTCGTGTCGTCGAGGTTCTCCTCCCAGTAGTTCCACAGGAGCTCGGCGTACGACGAGAGCGGCGGGACCGTGATGCCCGAGCCGGCCAGCAGCTCCTGGGCGTTCGTGGAGTCGAAGGTCGCGGTGAAGTTCACGTGGCCGAGGACCTCGGCCGGGATGCCGGTGACGCCGGACGTCGAGCCGAGCAGCAGCTGCGCGGGCTTGGAGCGCACCGCGGCGCCAAGCAGCGAGGCCGGGCGCAGGGCCTCGGGCAGCGCCTTGATCGGGCCCGCCTCGGAGATGCGGCGGTCGACCGGCGTCGCGAACTTCGGCGCCCGCGCGGCCTTGCAGAACGCGTTGATCATCTCGATCACGCCCTGCGGCTCGGGGTTGGTCAGGAAGAACGCCTCGCCGTCGTGGCCGGGCACGTGCGCGATGTGGTCCATCGCCTTGGCGATGTAGTCGACCGGCACGATGTTGGTGTCGCGCAGGTCGATGCCGATCAGCGGGATCCAGCCGGGGAGCACGTCGCGCATCCGCTTGATCATCGGGAAGAAGTAGTAGGGACCGTCGATCTTGTCCATCGCGCCGGTCTCGGAGTCGCCGACCACGATCGCGGGGCGGTAGACCCGCCACGGCACGGGCGACTCCTCCCGCACGATCTTCTCGGACTCGAACTTCGTCCGGTGGTACGCCGACGGGAGCGGCTGTCCCTCGTCGAACATGTCCTCGGTGAAGACGCCCTTGTAGTCGCCGGCGGCCGCGACGGAGGAGACCTGGTGGAACGTGCCGGCCTCGAGCGCGCCCGCGAGCTCCAGGGCGTTGCGCGTGCCGTCGATGTTCATCGCGTCGTTCATCGCCTCGCTGGCGGTCATGTCGTAGATCGCCGCGAGGTGGAAGAAGTGCGTGATGTCGCCCTTGTGCTCGGCGATCCAGTCGGCATCGACGCCGAGCGCGGGCGCGGAGAGGTCGCCGATGACCGGCTTGACCCGGTCGGATCCCCATTCCTGGATCAGCCGCTCGAGGCGGTCCAGCGACCCCGCACGGCACAGGACGTGGATGTCGCCCTCGCGGTTGGCGAGGAGCTCACGGATCAGGAAGCGCCCGATGAAGCCAGTGGCGCCGGTCACGAAGTAGGAACCCATGACCGGAAAGTTATCGCCGATCTGCGATCACGTCTCTAGCGGGACGAGATGTCTCGCTCAGCGCCTCTCCGCGAGGAGGCCCGCGAGGATCCTCATGTGCGCGACCTTGTCGTGGTCATCGGGCGCGACGGGGCTGGTCAGCAGGGTGCGCACGCCGCCGGCGTACAGGGCGTCGAGCTTCTTCCGCAGGACGTCCTCGTCGCCGAAGAGGGTGATCGCGTCGACCAGGTCGTCCGGTACGGCGGCCGCCGCCTCGGCCTTCTTGCCGTCGAGGTAGAGGTCCTGGATCTCCGTGGCCTCGGCCTCGTAGCCGTAGCGGCACGCGAGCTGGTTGTAGAAGTTCTTGCCGCGGGCGCCCATGCCCCCGATGTACAGCGCGAGCTGGTTGCGGGCCGCGGCGAGCGCCTCGGGCGCGGGCTCCCCGACGCAGAACGCGATCTGCAGCTGTACGTCGAGCTCGCCGAGGCTCGGGTCGCGCTTGGCCAGGCCCTCCTCCAGCGCGCCGCCCCACGCCTGGAACGACTTGCCGGGGTGGAAGAAGAGCGGCTGCCAGCCCTCGGCGATCTCGGCGACGAGGGCGACGTTCTGCTCGCCGAGCGCGGCGATGGAGACGGGGATGTCGCTGCGGACCGGGTGGTTGATGATCTTCAGCGGCTTGCCGAGGCCGGTGCCGCCGTCGTCCTTGGTCAGCGGCGCCTTGTAGTACTTGCCCGAGTGGTCGAGGACCTCACGGCGCCACACCTTGCGACAGATCTCGACGACCTCGCGCTGACGGGCCACCGGGGCGTCGTACTTGATGCCGTGGAAGCCCTCGACGACCTGCGGGCCCGACGCACCGATGCCGAGGGTGAAGCGGCCGTTGGAGACGTAGTCCAGGCCGGCGGCCGTCATCGCGAGCAGCGCGGGGGTGCGCGAGTAGATCTGCAGGATCGCGCTCATGATCTCGAGCCGCTCGGTCTTGGCGGCGACGTAGCCGAGCTGGCTGACCCCGTCGAAGGAGTACGCCTCCGGGATCGCGACGAGCTCGAGCCCGTTGCGCTCGTAGTCCTGGAGCAGCTCGACCGTCTCGCCGAACTCTCCGGCGTAGTTGATGATCATGCCCAGCTTCATCGGTGCGCTCATGATTCGTGAGCATAGGGCGTTCCCGCGACCTCGATTCGGCACCAGCCCGAGCCCTCCGCTATTCTCGACCGGTCGCAAGGCAACGCCGCGCGACATGCGCCTGTAGCTCAACGGATAGAGCATCTGACTACGGATCAGAAGGTTTGGGGTTCGAATCCCTACAGGCGCGCAAGACACGAACCGGCCCTGATCAGCGGAAACGCTGGCGGGGCCGTTTCGCATTTGTGTGCCGCCGGACCGCGTCTCTCACAAGGCCCTCACGGATCTGCCCGAGTCCCGCCGCGCTGTCGGGTGCGCATGCCAGGGTGGTTGGGTGCTGATCGCGTACATCGATGAGTCTGGTGACACCGGAGATCCCGCCCTGCAGGGCTCCTCCGGCTGCTTCGTGCTGGGCTGCGTGCTGATTGACTCAGCGGATTGGGCGACGGCGTTCGATCACCTGGTCGGATTCCGGCGTCAGATCAAGTCCACCTTCGGTCCGCTCATGCGCCAGGAGCTCAAGGCGAACCACCTGATCCGCAACGCAGGCGGGCTGCGGCCGCTTGGCCTTTCGCCCGGACAACGCCAGCTGATCTACGCCTACCACCTAAACCAGCTGTCCAGCATGAAGGCGCGTGCCTTCGCCGTGGTTGTCGACAAGGCGGCCACCGGAGCCGTCGGCTCGCAATGTCTCGACATGGCATGGGGGACGCTGCTGCAGCGGCTGGAACGCACCACGCACTACGAGAACACCGACATGCTCATCGTTCACGACGAGGGCGAGGACGCAACGATTCGCAAGTTCGTACGCAAGTCGCGGAGGCACATGACCTCTGGGAGCTACTTCGGCGGTACCACCTTCAACAATCCCTTCCGACGTCTGATTGAAGACCCGAGCTCGAGGGCGTCACACGAGTCGTACTTCTTGCAACTTGCCGATCTTGTGGCATATGCCGGGTGGCGAACCTATGTGCCGCCAGGGCCCGGTCCAGCCAAGGTCGTCCCGGCGACGATGTGGGCGCAGCTTGGGCCAGCTGCGCACTCAAAGGTCAATGGGCTGTCGCGGATCGGTGCGCCGGGCGTCGTCATCAGAAAGTAAGAAGCCCCCGCCGAAGCGGGGGCAGGAAGCGCCTACCCCGACCACAGGGTCGGATCAGCACTTGGCAGCAGGCTAGCGCGCAGCGCCTACAAAGCGGGGATCTTGAGCAACGGCGGGCTGGGCAAAGCAACCGGGCCCCCCGGATTGGGATGTGTCGGAAGGTTTCGAGAGCCTGCCCGGCTGCACCGGAAGGACCGGTCAGCAGGAGGTCCGCCAATGCCCAGCCAGCCATCACCCGCGCCTCATAAGGTGGGCACCGTGATCACGGGAGAGCTGAAGAGCAAGATCGACGGCGTCTGGAACGCCTTCTGGTCCGGCGGCATCGCCAACCCGCTCGAGGTCATCGAGCAGATCACCTACCTGCTCTTCCTCCGCCGTCTCGACGACCTGCAGGCGATCGCCGAGAAGAAGGCGCGCATCACCGGCGGCGTGATCGAGGACGCCAAGTTCCTGCCCGGACAGGAGCACCTGCGCTGGAGCCGGTTCAAGAATCTCGACGCCGACGTCATGTACAAGACGGTCCAGAGTGAAGTCTTCCCGTTCCTGCAGGGGTACGGCGCTCAGGTCGGCGGCGACGACGCGACGTACGTCGATCACATGAAGGACGCCCGCTTCACCATCCCAACGCCGGCGCTGCTGTCGAAGGTCGTCGACATGCTCGACACCATTCCGATGGACAACCGCGACACCAACGGCGATCTCTACGAGTACATGCTCTCCAAAATCGCCAGTGCCGGGCAGAACGGGCAGTTCCGCACACCCCGCCACATCATCCAGCTGATGGTCGACATGATGGCGCCGCAGCCCGACGACGAGATCTGTGACCCGGCGTGCGGTACGGCCGGCTTCCTGGTCGCGGCCAGTGAGTACGTCCGCACCCAGCACCCGACGGCGCTGACCGACGCCACCCAGCGGGCGCACTTCCACAAGTCGATGTTCCATGGATATGACTTCGACAACGTCATGCTGCGGATCGGCTCCATGAACATGCTGCTGCATGGCATCGAGTCGCCCGATATCCGCTACCGCGACTCGCTATCCGAGGGTGCGGCCGGCGATGCCGACAAGTACACGCTGATCCTCGCTAACCCGCCGTTCGCCGGATCGCTGGACTACGAGTCGACCGCGAAGAGCCTTCTGCAGGTCGCGAAGACCAAGAAGACCGAGCTGCTTTTCATGGCGCTCTTTCTCAAGCTGCTCAAGCCCGGGGGTCGAGCGGCGGTCATTGTGCCCGATGGCGTGCTCTTCGGCTCCTCGACGGCCCACAAGGCGCTCAGGAAGACGATCGTCGAGGACCAGAAGCTCGACGCTGTCGTGAAGCTGCCGAGTGGTGTCTTCAAGCCGTACGCCGGTGTCTCCACCGCCATCCTGTTCTTCACGCGCACTGACTCCGGCGGCACCGACGACGTGTGGTTCTACGACGTCCGCGCCGACGGGTTCTCCCTGGACGACAAGCGCAACCCGGTAGAGGCCAACGACCTCCCCGACGTGCTCCGAAGGTGGTCGAGCCTGTCGAGACCCGACTCGGACGAGAGGGACCGGGCCCGCACCGAGCAGTCGTTCCTCGTCCCCAAGGCCGACATCGTCGCCCAGGGCTACGACCTGTCGCTGAACCGCTACAAGGAGATCGAGTACGACGAGGTCGAGCACCGTGCCCCGCTCGACATCATCGCCGACATCGAGGCGCTCGACGAGGAGATCGCGAAGGGCCTGGCCGAGCTGAAGGCGATGCTCTCGTGAAGACGGTCCCTCTTGGCGAGCTCACGGCCGCGGCAGGCAAGCGAGCCGGCGCCGACAACGAACTCCCGGTGTATTCCGTTACCAAGCACTCGGGTTTCGTGCCGAGCCTGGAGTACTTCAAGAAGCAGGTCTTTAGCCGAGATGTTGCCGGCTACAAGCTTGTCGAACCGGGCGACTTCGCCTACGCCACCATCCACCTGGACGAGGGGTCCATTGGGATCGCGCCTGAGAGGTCCCTCATCAGTCCGATGTACACAGTCTTTCGAGCGGACGAGTCGCGGGTCGAGCCTCGCTATCTCATCCGGTTCCTGAAGAGTCCCCGTGCACTCGCCAGCTACGAACAACTCGGACGCGGGGCGATCCATCGACGAAAGGCGATCTCCCTCGCGACCCTCGGGACCCTCGCCGTGCCACTCCCGCGCCTGTCCGAGCAGCGCCGCATCGCCGCGATCCTCGACCAGGCCGACGCCCTCCGCGCCAAGCGCCGCCAGGTCCTCGCCCACCTCGACTCTCTGCCGCAGTCGATCTTCCACGAAATGTTCGGCGATCCCGTCACGAATCCCCATCAGTGGCGGTCGTCCACGTTAGGGGACGCGGCAGCCTGGATGCAGTACGGTCCGCGCTTTCATAACGAGTCCTATTCTGCAGGCGGAATCAGGATCGTCAGGATCACTGACCTCGACCAACAAGGGCGACTCGACTTCGGCACCATGCCGCGGATGGCCGTTACCACCGAGGATCGCGAGAAGTACGGGCTGGCCGCCGGTGACCTCGTGTTCGCGCGCACAGGGGCGACGGTCGGCAAACTCGCGGTCATCAGGGACGCCGACCCGCCCTGCATTGCCGGTGCGTACTTCATCCGCATCAGGCTCGCCGAAGGAGTGCTTCCCGACTACGCGGCAACAGCGATTCGGACGAAAGGTCTGCAATCCATCATCTGGACTAAGTCCCATCAATCCGCACAGCAGAACTTCAGTGGCCCGGGCCTTCGGGCACTGCCTTTGCCCGTCCCACCCGTTGACCTCCAGCGCGACTTCGCCGCCCGTGTCGCGCAGATCGACGTTCAGCGCGCGGTCATACAGCGCGGTCTGGCCGGTAACGACGGGCTCTTTGCGGCGCTTCAATCCCAGGCCTTCCGAGGGGAGCTCTGATGGAAGCCCACGCGCTCGATGGCCTCGACCACACTGAAGCGTTCGGTGCCACTGCAGTCGCTCGAGCGCTGGGTGCCCGAGCTGTAGCCCACGACGACGGTTCACGCCCGCGCATGCACGACGTCTGGCTCGCTTACGAGGATGGGCGCCGAGCCGCTCTGGAGATCACCAGCCACAGCGGTCCGGGTATTCGCCAACGCGACGCCCTCATCGCGGCTGACAACCATCAGTGGCAAGCACCGGGGAACGGGACGTGGACGATCAATGTGCCGACACCTGGGGTGATTCCAGAACTACGTGCGAAGTTTCAGAGCATCATCCGCTGGTGCGAGGAGCACGGGCTCACCAGCACCGCCTACCTCGACGAGTTCTCGGTGCAGCTACCCGTGGACGTGCGATGGGCGGTTCGCTCGGGATGCCACTTCTGGGGCTACTTCCTACCGGAGGCGGGCGACCACGAAGCGATCGTCTACGTGTTGCCCGCAGCCACGGGCGGCGCGGTTGATGAGAGGCTCGAGGGACTCAGCGAGGCGTTGTCGGCAGTGCTTGCAGAGTCGAACCAGAGGGACCACATCGCAAAGGTGATCGATTCCGGTGCAGCCGAGACCCACCTGTTCATCGCGTTCGGGGAAGGTGGCCTCCCGTTCGAGCAAGCCGCGGGACTGCACGGCCGGGTTGAGGCGATCGACTGCGAGCCGCCCCTCCTGCCCGCGGGTCTGGCTGGTCTCTGGTTCGTGGGGTCCTTCTCGCACACGCTCGTCGGCGTGGTCGATGCCCGGTGGCAGCTTCACCAGCTGAGGGACGGCGAGGACGCAGCATGAGCAACTTCGCGTTCGCTCGAGCGTCGCTGCCGGCGGCGCATGCCGATTGTGTGAAGGCGGAGTCGTACCTGTCGAACGACCCAGCGGCAGCCTGCTTCTACAGCCGGCGCGCGATCGAGCAGCTGGTCGGGCACCTGTACGACGTGATGGGGCTGCCGGAGCCGTACCAGAGCGACTTGGCAGCACGGATCAACTCCGCCGCCTTCAAGGCCAAGGTCGGCGTTGGGATCGCGCAGAAGCTCAACGTGATCCGGCGGGTCGGCAACACTGCAGCTCACGAGGGCAAGCCGATCCAGCCGCAGACTGCGTTGAACGTCCTGCGCGAGCTCTTCCACGTCGTGGTGTTCGCGGCGTACCGGTACTCGGCGGACCCGCAGAGCGTTCCAACGAAGGCGCAGTTCGATCCGGCCTTGGCCGCGAAGCTGGCCCCGCTGGCGCGTCAGGACCTGGTGAAGCTCGCCGCGAAGTTCAAGGCGCAGGACGACGCCCACCAGAAGGAGCTCGCCGAGCGCGACGACCTGGCAGCCGCGAAGGACGCCGAGATCGCGGCGCTCAAGGCTCAGATCGCCGCAGCGCAGGCGACGAACAACAAGCCCGACGATCACGACTACTCTGAGGCAGAGACCAGGCAGCTGATCATCGACGTGCTGCTGGCGGAGTCGGGCTGGCAGCTCGATCAGAAGCGTGACCGCGAGTACCCCGTCACTGGCATGCCCAACAGCGAGGGCAGCGGCTTCGTTGACTACGTCCTCTGGGGCGCAGACGGGCTGCCCCTCGCGGTCATCGAGGCCAAGCGGACGGCCAAGAGCCCGCAGGTGGGCCAGCAACAGTCCAAGCTCTATGCTGACTGCCTCCAGGCCGAATTCGGGCGCCGGCCGGTCGTCTTCTATAGCAACGGCTACCAGCACTGGATCTGGGATGACGCGGCTTTCGGTGACTCGGGCTACGCGCCGCGAGACGTGCAGGGCTTCTACAACCGCGACGAGCTCGAGCTGATGATCCAGCGTCGGGAGACCCGGCTCTCGCTCGCCGGCGCCACCGTCGACGCCACGATCGTTGAGCGCTACTACCAGACCCGTGCGATCAAGGCAGTCGGCGCAGCCTTCGACAAGCGCGAGCGCGAGGCACTGCTGGTCATGGCCACCGGCTCCGGCAAGACGCGCACGGTCATCGCTCTGGTTGATCAGCTGATGAAGGCCAACTGGGTCAAGCGTGTGCTCTTCCTGGCCGACCGCACCGCGCTCGTCAACCAGGCAGTCAACGCCTTCAAGACCCACCTTCCCGGCGTCACGACCGTCAACCTGGTGACCGAGAAGGCGATCGACGGGCGGGTGTACGCGTCGACGTACCCGAAGATCATGAACCTGATCAACGACGTCGATGAGGGCAACCGCCGGTTCGGGCCTGGCTATTTCGACCTCATCGTGATCGACGAGGCACACCGCTCCGTCTACCAGAAGTACGGCGCCATCTTCGAGTGGTTCGACGCGCACCTCGTCGGCCTGACGGCGACCCCCAAGGACGAGGTCGACCACAACACCTACCGGCTGTTCCACCTCGAAGACGGAGTCCCCACCGACGCCTACGGTCTCGACGAGGCCGTCGGCGACGGCTTCCTCGTGCCGCCGTTCGGCGTCTCCGTCGGCACCAAGTTCCTGCGCCAAGGCATCCGGTACGACGAGCTCTCCGACGAGGATAAGGACGAGTGGGACGCGCTCGACTGGGGCGAAGACGGTCCACCGGATTCGATCGACTCCGAGGAGCTCAACCGCTTCCTGTTCAACGAGGACACCGTCGACAAGGTGCTCGCGACGCTGATGTCTGAGGGCTACAAGGTCGCCGGCGGCGACCGCCTCGGCAAGACGATCGTGTTCGCCAAGAACCAGGCGCACGCTGAGTTCATCGAGCAGAGGTTCAATGTCGCCTACCCCGAGTACGGCGGCGAGTTCGCGCGGGTCATCACCCACCACACGACGTACGCCCAGAGCCTGATCGACAACTTCTCTCAGCCCGACAAGGCGCCCCATATCGCGATCAGCGTCGACATGCTGGACACCGGTATCGACGTGCCCGAGGTCGTGAACCTCGTGTTCTTCAAGATGGTCCGGTCGAAGTCGAAGTTCTGGCAGATGATCGGCCGCGGTACGCGGTTGCGACCCGATCTCTTCGGCCCCGGCGAGGACAAGAAGGACTTCTTCGTGTTCGACTTCTGCGGGAACCTCGAGTACTTCAGCCAGGACCTCCCGGGCTCGGAGGGCTCGCTCCAGAAGTCGCTGACCCAGCGGCTCTTCGAGTCTCGGCTCGGTTTGGTCCTTGCGCTCGACGGCGCCGGAACCGAGACGAAGCTCCGCGACACCACCGCCGACTGGCTGCACGAGATCGTCGCCGGCATGAACGTCGACAACTTCCTCGTGCGAGCACACCGCCAGGATGTCGAGGCCTGGTCCGACCGCGGTCGGTGGTCGAGCCTGACCAAGGACGACGCGGGCGACATCCTGCACAACCTCGCCGGCTTGCCCTCGACCGTCCGTGACCCCGACGAGGACGCCAAGCGCTTCGACCTCCTCGTGCTCCGCCGCCAACTGGCTCAGCTCGATGGCGATGCCGTCGCCGCCGAGCGCATCCGGGAGACGGTCCAGGCGATCGCTGCAGCGTTGCTGCCGAAGAAGACGATCCCATCGGTCGCAGAACAGCTCCCGTTGCTGGACGAGGTAGCCAGCGACGAATGGTGGGTCGACGTCACCCTGCCGATGCTCGAGGTGATGCGATTACGGCTCCGCGGCCTGGTCCGCTTCGTGGAGAAGACTCGCCAGAGCCCCGTCTACACCGACTTCGAGGACACGCTCGAGGAATCGACACTGGTCGATCTGCCCCAGGTGACGTCAGGAATGAACTGGGAACGGTTCCGCGCCAAGGCGCAGACGTACCTCAGGGAGCACGAGGAGCACCTCGCGCTCCAGCGGTTGCGGCGCAACAAGCAACTGACTGCGGAGGACCTCGAATCACTCGCCGAGATGCTGGTCGCGTCGGGTGGAGACCAGCAGGTCGACCTGGCCTGGGTCACCGAGCGTGCCGGCGCTCTTGGCCCGTTCATCCGTTCCTTGGTCGGTCTCGACCGTGCCGCCGCGGTGGAGGCCTTCGGCGGCTTTCTCGACGAGTCGAGGTTCTCCGTCGAGCAGGTTCGCTTCGTGTCGCTGATCGTCGACGAGCTCACTGCCAATGGCCTTATGGAGCCGGCCCGGCTCTACGAGTCGCCGTACGTCGACCACGGCCACGTGGACGTGATCTTCCCCAACGACTTCGAAGTCATCGTGGACATCCTTCGTGACGTGAACGCCCACGCGGTGCCCAGCGACGTCGCGTAGTCGAGCTGCTGCACCTCCGCGTGTGAACGGCTCGATTGCATCGGAGATCGGACGTACCCTCACCTCAAGGTCCCGAGTTCAGCCAGATGCCCTTGGACATGGCTGGCGGCAACCGCGCCCCCGGCACGGTGCCCTCCAAGGAAGACCCGGGCTGATCGTCAGGAGGCGGCAGCCAAGCCGGGCGCACGCCCATGTGAAGAAGGGGCCGAGATGGCCGCTACTGGTCTAACGCACGAGCACGGTTGGGCTGGCCTCGAGAGCTATGTCGCCCGAATCCTCTCGGGGTTCGCCGACCTAGCCCAGCAGGACAAGCTGATCCTCGAAGTTGCCGACGGTCCGTACGTCCAAGTCTGCGGTTTCGACGGCGACCAGCTCCATGCCGAGGTCGTAGAGCCCTCAGTGGTGAGCCCCGGCTGCTGGGTCCGACCGGGCGCGCAGCAATGGCTCGATGCCGAAGGATGGACACCGGCGAGCGAGGCCCACGGACCGAACCCGTGGAAGGAGGTGCCAGTCTCGGACGCCGTCGAGATAGCTGCCGACGCGATTCACGCGCTCCGCGAGCTGTACGGCGTGACGGACCCGTCGCTGGTCGTCCTTGAGGCCTGGGGCCCCCATTGGACGAGGTCGGTCACTTCCGTGGATCCGTCCTGCGAGCCTCGCGTCAGACGAACAGGTCGGCGGGGGTCGTGCCTAACGCCTCGGCGAGGGGCCAGACCTTGGCCACCCCGATCTCGCGCTCGCCGCGCTCGATGAACCCGACGATCGTTCGGTGAAGCCCTGCCTCGTGCGCGAGTTCTTCTTGGGTGACTCCTTTGGCCACTCGCAGCTCGCGAACGCGTGCACCGAACGCCATGAGGTGAACAGCGGCTTCGCGCTTTCTCCTCAGGGCGTCGGCTTCGGTCACTTTCTGGACGCTACGAATCCGCAGCACGTAGATCGACTGCGGATCCGCAGCATTCCGACGTATGCTCGAGCTCGCGGATCGGTCAGCATCTCGCCAATGACGTGGAAGGGACTGGGGTCGATGGGTTTCATGCGTAAGAACGCGATCTTCTGGACGGGCGGCGCCGCTCGGCTGGTCATCAACCCCAACTCGAAGAAGGCGCGGACCGCGAAGGCGACGGAACAGATGCTCAAGCTTCAGAAGGCTGAAGCGAAGCGGGCGCGGTCAGCGCCACCAGCGGCCCGTGTCGAACTGGGCACCGGCCAGGTCTGCGACATGTGTGGCAAGCCCGGCCATGGCCCGAACTATCACGCGCCGGAGACTCATCGACCGCCCCAGACGGCGGCGCTGGCAGCTGCCCGGCCTACGGCGTCTCCGACTCGTGAGGCTGATCCGGCGCTGGCCGCGATCGACCAGTTGACGCAGCTGGGCAAGCTGCGCGAGGCGGGCGTGCTGACCGATGAGGAGTTCGCCGTGAAGAAGGCCCAGATCCTTGATCGGATCTGACCCGATGAGCTGAGCTCCCGCGATGACACATCACTACCTACTTCTCGCTCTTGCGACCCTTTCGGCCAACGTCGCCGCCTTCATCGCCAAGCGCTGTCGCTGGACGCCCTTCGGGCGGTCTCCGTGGGACTCGCGATCGGCATCTACTTCGGAGAGATCATCCGAAGCTGACGCCGAGTCGCGGCCGGATCGCCCCTTCTTCGAACGAACGGTGGCAAGCGCATTCCTCGGTGCCGCACCGGCCGCAAGCGCGCCTCGCTGCGTGAGGACGAGGTAGACGGCGAGGTGGACAGCCAGCGTGTGCCCGAGGAAGGCAGCCGCGTCTGCCGGCGAGATAGCGGTGGCTCGCCACAAGGTGGCGCGTTACGCTGAAGGCGCACGAATGCCCTGGTAGATGGCCGGTTAACCGCTACCAGGGCATTCGTTGAGCGGGCGCAAGCCCGCCGTTGGCTAGCCGCGCGCCTCCTCCGCCCGGAACCACTCGTACTCGTCGTCGCAGGCCTCGACGATGAAGTCGGTGAGGGTCTTGAAGTCCTGCGCGCGGGACGTCGGGTAGGTCGTACCGGACTCGTTCGAGGGGAAGACGCCGGTGGAGAACCAGGAGTCCTTGGCGTCGGGGAAGACCGGGCCCATGTGCGGCGCGAAGGATGCGAAAGCTTCGGTGATCTCGGCGGGGGTCCAGTCGTCCTGGCGGAGCGTGTACCAGGCGGCCGCGAACGCGCGCAGCATGACGTTCGAGCCGATGAGGCTCTCCTCGCGCAGCTCCGCGGGCGTGAGGTCGCCGTTGTCGAGATCGGCGAGCGGCGGGAAGGCCTCCACCATCGCCTCGATGAAGTCGTCGAACTCCTTCGCCACCGCGACGTCATCGAGCTCGTCCTCGAGCCGCTTGGTGACGCGACCGTGGCCGACCGTGATGGCCCGCAGGATGTCGGCGACGTGCTTGGCGCCCAGGAGGTACTCCGAGTTGCCGGTGACGCGGTCCATCTGGAGGTCGACCTTCGAGTCGAGGAACGTGTTGTTCTCGAGCACGCGGTTCAGAGCACGGGAGATGACCTTGCGATCGTCGAAGCGGGTCTTTACCGCGCCGGTGATGCCCTTGGCGTTGTCGTTGATGTCCACGAAGATGCGGCGCGCCTCGTTGGGCTGCTCCACGACGAGAATCTGGACCGAGACGCGCTCGGACGCGAGCGTGTCGCGCCGGTCGATCAGGTCGGCCAGCTTGGTCTCGAACTCGTTGATGAGCGCCGGCTCCTGGCTCTGCTTGGCGGTCGCCAGGTTGGCGCGCGCCTTCTGAATCTCGTCGTTGAGCTGCTCCCACGCAAGGTGGAAGCCGAGGGTGCGGTGCTGACCGTCGACGATCTGAATCTCGGTCCTCGAGTCCTTCGGGATGCCGAGCTGGCCGAACTGCGTGGTGCCGGTGTCGACGTCGAGATTGAGCTTCTCGAACTTGAAGATGTTCGGGCCGCGCAGCAGGAGCGACGGGGAGACCCACTCGATCTCGTTGCGGATGTAGACCCCGAACTCCTTGGCGTGGGCCGGGTAGATGCGGCGCTGCGTCGACGACGTGTCGAGCGGCTTCGACGGGTCCGGCTTCGGGAGGAAGGTGATGATCTCTCGCACCGAGAAGTCGATGGAGTAGACCGTGCGGCGCCCCTGCTTGTAGCGGGAGGCGAAGAACCACTCGTACGGGTCGTAGCCCGTGGCCTTGATTGCGCTCATTTTAGATGTTCCTTCAGTTGCGTAGGGCTTGTTGCGGCAAGTAGTACACTACAGGAGACAAGTAGATCTTACAAGACCATACTAAAATATTAATGCTCTGAATAAGCTGAAGTGAGAGATGGTAGCGTCTTGTTGTCCGACACAGTGCTGTCGCTGGACGCCCTTCGCGGCGGTCTCGGTAGGGCCTGCGCTCGGCATCTAGTCCGGAGAGGTCATCCGAAGCCGACCCGAGTCGCATCCGGATCGCCCTTCTACGCGCGAACGGTGGCAAGCGCGTCGCCCAGTGCCGCACCGGCCGCAAGCGCGCCGCGCTGCGTCAGCACCACATACACGGCGAGGTGGACCGCCAACGTGTGCCCGAGGAACGCAGCGGCATCCGCCGGCGAGACGCCAGCCTCGTGCATGATCCGCGCGACCGTGTGCCGAACGGTATGGATGCCGATGGTTCGGATGCCCGCTGCTTTGCACAGCGCCGTGAACTGGGCGCTGTACACGTCGGGGTGCAACGGCTGGCCCACGAGGTTGACGACGACGAGGCGCTCGTCGTTCGCGTAACCCGGGCCTACCGCGAGGCGATCAGCCGCCTGCTTGGCCTTCAACGAGCGCAGCAGGCTGATGGTGCCGGGGTGGACGTCGTCCGGCCGAATGGTCCGATCGCCGGCAGCGCTCTTGGTGTCGTCACGCTCGGTCTGGCCATCCCCCACGGCAACGCGCGACCAGCCGATGTGGACGGTGCCGGCATCGAGGTCGATGTCGTCCCAGGACAGGCCGAGCACTTCTGAGCGGCGGAGCCCGCACAAGGTCAGGCGCCACGCGCCGGCCAGGGCATCCTGGTCGGCCCTCTCACGAAAGGCGAGAAGCTCGGCGGGCTCCCACGGCACGACAGTCCGTCGATCACCCTTGCGTCGCCGAGGAGCCTTCACGTCGGTCGCGACGTTGGTGGACAGTACAGCGGTAGAGACGCCGTACGCCAAGACCTGCTTCAAGGTGCCCAACGTGTACACGATCGTGCGGTGGCTGTAGCCGCTTCCGTCGCGTCCGCCGTTCGCGGCCAACCGCTCGACCAGGGCATCGACGTCGCGCCTGGTGATGCTCTGCGCAGTTCGGTCGCCGAGTCGATCCATGACGGGCCGCAGCACGTCCGCGTAGCCACGTATGGACTTCGCTCGAATGTCTCGCCGGGACTGGAGCCAATCCTCGGCGAGCGCGCGGAGGGTGATCTTGGACGGTGTCGTGAAGGTGCCCTTGGCCAAGCCGTCACGGGTTTCGGTCACGAACCGCCGGGCCTCGGGCAGCGTCGCGAACGTCTTGGTGCATTGCTTGCGCTTGGCGCCGGGCGGAGCGATGTCAATAACGACCCGATAGCGGGGCCCGGACTGGGTCTCGATCAGCCGGATCGGCTCATGCTGTTTCGGAGTGAGTACGCGCGGCATCAGAGGTCTCCCTCGGGAGGACTGGAGCCATTGGTCTTGAACAGGTCCACGTTCGAATCCTTTCGATGGTCCGAGGAGCTTGTCTTGTCGTCTGGTCAACGCCGGGCATGCGGCCAAAATTTCAGCCAACTGATGAGTCGTCAGAGGACGGGCGTCCATCGCCGCAGGTCAGCGCCTGTTCAGTCACCCGATCTCACGGCGGGCCGCTGGAATCTCTCACGGACCGTTTCCGTTTTGCGCGCGCCATCGAGCGCCGCCGCCTGCTCGCGAAGGCGCCGAGCCATCGAGTTCATCTCGCGCGCGATGCGCCGGAGGTCGGAGGGCCGCACCAGTGCGACCGGGGTATTGAGGGCCGGCTCGTCCTGCCACGGAGCCATGGCAGCTCGCTGGGCCCGCTGATCGAGCTCCCATGCCGCGAGCGCCTTACCTACCGCCGCCTCGCGAAGGCGACGCTGACCGGCCTCGCGCGCAGCCCGGGTCGCGCCGCCGTGAACGAAGCAGGTCGTACCGCCCGGCACGGGCGCGCGCCCGCACCGCCGGCCAGTGCTCTTTGCCTTGGCAGTACACGTGATGCGCGGATGGCCTCTCAACGACGCACCTCCTTCCATGAGGTGCCGAAATCCGATCTTCTTCCTTGGGGTGACGTATGGCTCTTGCTAGGAGGAAGCGGATCGCGTCGAGCGACTGTGACTGTGTGGCGCTCATAAGACGCGCCACACTTCTGTGCACCGTGATCTCGGGTGACTTCACACTGCTCACAGTCGCCGAGGAAGTCAGTACGCCGAGTCATCGGCAGCCTCCCGACCCTCCGGCGTGATCTTGTAGATCTTCGCGTTCCGCGGCCCCTTCTCGATCGTGACGAGTCCTGCCGTCTCTAGCCCGGCGAGACGGGTACCGGTGGCGCCGCCGTGGCGCCAACCGACGGCTGACTCGATCTTGTTCTGCGTGAGCCCGCTGGGCTTCGCGGCCAGCGCGGCGAGAATCGTGAGGGTGTCGGCGTTGGTAAGGCTCGGGACCAGAACCTGAACACCGTCGTCGAACACGAGGCGATTCGTCCCCGGGTCGAGACGGAGCCCGCGCTCGCGAACATCGACGCGGCGCCGTCCGTACGCCTTGAAGAATCGGGCGCTCGACGGCTCGTTCGGGTTATCGAGACGGAGCGACCAGTTCTGGTCGCCCCATCCGAGGATCCGGGACGCCCCGCGAGCCCGGCTACCGTCGTGCCCGGTGTGGTGGATAAGCACCGCCTCTCCAATGCCGGCCTCGGCGAGGAGCTCGTCGAACCGTGCCAAATACTTGCCCATCGCGGTGTTGTCGTTCTCGTCGATGCCCAGAGCCGACGCGGCAGGGGCGAGACAGTCAAGGATGACGACGTCGACGCCCTGCAGCGTGGACACCCACAGCGCCCTGATGTCCTCGTCCAAAATGTTGAACGAGCTTGCGCGACCGCGCAGCGCGTAGATGTCGACGCGATCGTCGTTGGCGACGCCGAGCTTGGAGTACTCGTCGGCGAGATCGTCCGCGTCCATCTCGAAGTCGAGGACCGCGACCCGGCTGACTGGCGTGACTGCGAACTCGTCGAGGAAGTCTGTGCCGTCTACGAGGGACTTCACGAGGTTGATCGCAGTCGTCGTCTTGCCCGCCTTGTGCTGCGCGGCGAAGACGACCCGCCCGCCGGCGGACCAGAGCCGCTCAACGCGATAGCGAGCCGGGTCGCGCGGCCGCGCCATCAGCGCCGCGAGGCTCATGGCCGTCGGCATCGGCGAGCGCTCCCGCTCCTCCTCAGCGATCTGACGGTACGCCTCGGCCCGAGCCTGGCGAGCCAGCTTCTCGTCAGCGACCTTCTCGGCAAAGCGGATCGCGGCCTTCTCATCGACAACCGACTCTGCGACAGCCCTGGCCGCGGCGGCGCGCATCTCGCGCGCCGCCTTGGCCTCCCGCGCACGCCGGCGCTCGGGCGCCTTGTCGCGCCATTCGACGATGGCCGCCGGGTCGGTGACCTCGTTTCCATCGGCATCGAGGTACCTAGGACGGTCCGGACCGTTGACGGGGTCGCCGCCGACCCACATCTCCTGGACGACGGTCACGTGTTACCACCGCCGTACAGCGTCTCGGCGACCTCGTCGATCGGCGCGGCCACCCAGAACCCAGCCGCGGGCTCGTTGAGAGGATGCGCCTTGCGGGACCGGAGCACCACGAGCGTCTCGCCGTCGGGCGTCTCGCGCAGGAGCGAAACGTCATCGGGGTTCACCCACATGCGCTCGACGCGCAGACCGGGGGTGGCCGACCAGCGCCCAATGAGCTTCACCAGCGCAGCCATCACAGGCTCCGCTCGTCGGAGCGGGCCGCGGGCCGCGCGAGCCAGAGCTCGAGCGCCGAGCGCGGGATCTTGACGTGCCCGTTGCGCCGCGGCTGGAACGCTATGAGCTCCCCGCTGCGGTACGCGTCACGGATCGTCTCGATCGAGAAGCCACTCTCGACCGCAGCCTCGGCCGGAGTAAGGAGGACATCGCTGCCGCCAATGCGGACAGCGTCATTGATCAAAGGAAAGTCGTACATAGCCCACCCTCAGGGTGTCGAAGGAAGCCGGAGTCCCCCCGGCCTTCGATTGGCTATGACTAACGAGTGCCTCTACCTCGACGCGTCCGCCGGCGTTTAGAGCATCGTTCCGTGCTGGCACGGTAATCACTTCTCATACGCCGGTATCGCGTAGCCCCATAGTAGGGCATCGATCAACCCTGAATCCGGGCCAGGAGCACGTCTGCGTACCGGCCGCCATTGGGCGCTGGACGTGCCTACCGAAGCACGCGTGTCTTGTACGTGACGCTTGCCCAGGACACGTCCAGCACTTGCTGCCGGGCTCGGCGTTCCACCGGCTGCGCTGTTCGCGTAGAGGCCGTCGTCGCGGGCCGCCCGATTCGTCTGCGCTGACGTCTTCCCCCGCATAACATCCGTCCTGGGGATCTGAGTCTGAAAGGCGCGGAAGCATATGTCGAACAGGTACCCCGTGCTGCCGACCAACAAGGCGATCAGTCGCCTCGGCGTCGCGTATGTGCGGAAGGTCTGCGCACATGCCCACGTGGGTTTCACGGAAGAGTCGGCGGACGAGGACCACTTGGCTGTCGACGGAGCCATTCGCACTAGAGGCGCTTCGACGCCGGTCCAGATCAAGGCGACGACCACCAAGAGCATCAAGAAGGTAGCCGGCACCTTCAAGGTCGACGTCGATCCCGACTGGGTCGAGAAGTGGCGTCAGAACATCAACCCGACGTACCTGATCCTCGTGCTCCTCGCGAAGAAGTCGTCGTCATGGGTTGTGTATGACCCGACTGCTACAACGGTGCCAGGATTCGCGATCTGGGAGCGGGTGGACACGTTGGCGGAAGGTACGACCAGCCTGACGATGGACCGAGCTCAACGCTTCACTCCTCTGACGATCAATGACTGGACCGAGATTCTCCAGGCCGGATACGGACCTGTCTCCGCATGACTGTGGGCGCTGGGGTTGGCCGTCCTGATCCGGAGACTTTTCGGATCTGGCTCCTGCTGGCCGGCTGGGAAGACGTAAGCCGAGGTCCTCGCGGCGCGATGCTGCGATGGGGTGACGAACTGGTTGCGATCCCAGATCGTCTCGCGGAGGATCACCGGGCCGCGTGGGATGTCGCCGAGCGGGTCGCGGAAACCATGGGTGAGAGCCGGGACTTTGTCTGGAAGCGGCTCTCCTCTCCGCGTTCCGACCGTGTGCAGTTCAGACTCGTTGGGGAGAACCTACCGAGCGGGCGCCTCCCACTGGGCGCCGCCTCGGACGCGTTGAAGAACGCGCGGAAGCTTCTGTCCGCGAGCGGCACGAGTGTGAAGTCTCCGACGCGTTACATCGGGCGTCGGTATCTGCCCGAGGCTCAATTGGTCGCGCGTGAAGCGGAGCTGGCTCACACCGAGGATGGGTCGTTTATCTTCCCGCTCTACGTATCACTCGGAACGACAGAGGAGCCGCTCCGGTATGACGGTGATGTCGTGTTCGAGCCTTACGAGCGACAGGTCACCCGAGCTCTGTCGAACGCCCTCGCTCGATCGGTCGCGATGCTTGATGGTGACGTTGACCGGATTCCGGAATCAGATCTCGATGCCGCCAGCGCGGTGGGCGTCTCGCGGGAACTCTGCGTAGCTGTCGACGATCTCCTGCGGCATGAGTTGATCGAGAAGGTAGAGGTCAGCTTCGACTGGTCGGCCGCGTACGGTGCGGCGACGGGGCTGACGCGGTCAGTGACCATCCCGCGTGAGTCCCGTTCGCAGTACCGGCGCCTCGCGAACCGTCTTGGCAAGCCGGCCGTGCAGCAGACATCGGTGTTTTCGGGCTCGTTGCTGCAGATCGGCCACTCGTCGGACGAGGCTGAGCCGGCGTTCTTCTGCGTGCTGGACACGTACGACGAATCGATTCGGACCGAGCTGCGCATCAGCCTGACGCCGGACGAGCATCAACGGGCGATCCGCTGGTACGACGCGCGCGCCACAGTTGTTGTCCAGGGGCAGCCAGTTCGCTCAGTCTCGGGTCTCTCGATGCCGAAGCACGATCGCATCGAGGCTTGGGTGACCGAGCCACTTCCGCCCGGCGGCAACTGACCCTTTCGGTTTCAAGAATCGGTCGGATTCGACTCGTCTTTATGCGATCCCGCACGACTGATTTCTCCGCAGCATCCCTCGTGAACCTCGAGGAGCTGGCCCGACCAGCTCTGCATCGGCCGTCGGCGCTTGGCAAGGCTCGTCCGCGATGCAGGCACGATTCTGCGAGTTTTGTCATGCTACTTCCGCGGGTGCTGTTGGCTGTGTTGTCGCACGACTTATCCGTGCGCGGGCACGTGCTTGATGGAGGAGCGGTGGGAAAGACTAGGCGGCGCAGGGCTGCCCTGCGTTCCGGAATGGTGGAGCCCACTGAGAAGGAGCTCCTCCGGCGCGTCCGCAAAATTGACCTTCGCGGACGCCGAGTGCCGCCGACGATCGACGGATTCGAGAGGGTTGCCGAGCTGGGCACCGACCGCCTCGCCCAGGCGCTCATCGCGAGGCACACGCTCCGAATGGAACGGATTGCCTCGGCGCCCGCCCGGCAAAGGTTGTATGTGATGTCCGCACTGTCACCGTCGGCGACGCTCTGTCTGGGATTGGTTGCGGTTGGAGCCGATCCGGCGCGGCCTCCGGCCATTCCTCAAGGTAGTTGGCAAGACCACTTGCTCTGGGGAGTCGACAGCGCTATCGCAGCTTCCCGCCTTCTGCTCAGCGGGCAACTTGTAGGGGCGGCGATGATCGTCCGACATCAGCTGGAGCGCTGGGTTCTGCATCGGGCGCACAACGCCGGTTTGGAGCAAGACGCTGGTGAATCAGTCGCAGCATTCGTCGCGCGCGTGTGGAGTATCGAAGAGCCCTTCCATGCACGGTGGTTCACGGAGTTGCCTCTGAACCCGGCATTCGCCGATGAGGAGGAGCGCGAAGAGCTCGACGAGGCCATTGACCACGAGCATGTGTTGACCAGCGACGGTCGCGTGCTGTGCCCTGGGTGGACGTACTGCGGTTTGAGCGAGTTGCTTCATGGGCGTCTCCTGCCCGGCGCTCTGCAGTGGGATGCCGGTGATCTCCTCGACGGCAGACCTTGGGGCCGTGATGCTGCTGAAGCCGTCGACCTGATCACGGCCGGCATCACGCTTGCACTGCGCCAGATCCGGACGGCTCTTGCTTACATGGCAGCCACGAATGGCGACGTCGCCCTTGCAACGACGCTTCGTGCCACGCTTGATTCATTCTCAGTCGACCGTCCCGCAGTGGCTGGTGATGCCGTTCGGTCCACTGCTTCGCGTGGGGTAGATGCCGAGAACGCTCCGTCGGATGGGGAGGAGTCCGAAATTCCTCGGGCGCCACACTTCCAGACCATTTCTGACGTCTACGCGCGTCGCGGCGTGTCTCCGCCGCTGATGTCGCTGGCTCCGCTTCTGCCTGGGGAGGGGTTGAGCGAGGAGGTATGTCGCGAGATTGCAATTGCTGCCGGGGACTTTGAGGCAATTACACGAGGCGAACGACCTGCTGGCCGGCTCTTCACCGACGACGAACTCGCGACGCTTGCCTTCCTGTGGCAACGTCACCGGGCGATTCAGTGTGCCCAGCACGCCATCGCACACGAACGCGACATGCTGGGCGAGGCGTTCGAGCTCGACGGGCTGACGGGTCGCGCTCAAGCCTGGATCATATTGACCGAGGCGGCCTCGTTGTTTGGGCGCTGGGCGCCGTCTGATGAGCGCGCGAACGCCGCGGCGCTGGTTGGTTCAGGCCTTCGCTCTGCGTACTGGCTCTGGCTCGAGGACGACAACCGCGCAATGGCAGTGCTCCGAGCGATTCTTGAGCAGACGGCGCGGATGCGCGTTTGGCGTCTTAAGCCGGGGAAGGCGACCGAGCTGGAGGCGCGGCCGAATACGACGCCGCGCGACTGGCTTGAAAATGCTGGCTGGCGGCGGCTGGGTCCGCTCAACCGTGCGTTGGGCGAGATGGCACACACGAAGCCTGGGTCGCGTTGGTCTGGGGCTCACAAGCTGCTTGCCCAACTTCAACGAGGCGCCGATGAAGGACAAGCGATCTATACGGCTCGCGGTGCGGCCATTGACTTCGTGGCGTCGCTGGTTGCGGCCGAGGTGCTTGCCAGTCTGGAAGAGGTGTCACCCACGCTCGCTTCCGCGTTCGAGGGCCTCTTCGGCGAGGTCGGAATTCGAGTCGCTGACGCGGGCAGCCGAGACGTTCAGGCTGACTTCGATCACATTTGGAGTCAGCGGATTGCTGAGCTTGGTGCACCGGACTTCGCACGATTCGACTCGGCCGTGATCCGGTACGAGCGGTCACCGTTGGCGAAGCGCAGGACGAATGACCCTCGGCGGTCGGACATCGCGTCTGATGTTGCCAACCCGTTCATCCGTCCCGATCGACCGGCGCGACTGCGAATCTGACGCGCGTGGTGCACTCAGCCAGCCATCCCTTAGAAGATTCCGGGTGGCCGACTCTTCGGCTCACCCCATCGCCCGCCTACCCACAAGACGGAACTCGGCTGGGCGTCTACAGCTGCAGTGGCTGCGACGGCTGACGCCCGGCCAGGTAAGCGAATCGGGGGCTCGTCGTCACGCCCTCAGCCCGACAGGCCGGGTCACTGTCACGAGAACTCTCACCGAACGGCCTGCCACACGTTCCCAGCCGTGTGGCGGAGGCCAGCGCGGGCCGGGCTCGCTGAGTCTGAATTGCCCGCAAGTTTGCGCAGGGGGCCACTCCGCGGCACGACTACGGATCAGAAGGTTTGGGGTTCGAATCCCTACAGGCGCGCAGAGTAAGAACCCCGGTAGCCACCGGGGTTCTTCTGCATTTCCGCTGTGACAACATGGCGCGCATGCCCGGGACCTTCTCCGACGACCGCGAGATCTTCGAAGGCGCGGCCCTGGAGCTGTACGACGCAGCGGTGGCCGAGGGTGGCCTGAAGGCCGATGACCCGCGGGTGGACGGCGAGCGCGGCAGCGGGTTCGAGGTCCTGATCCGGATGGGGCTGCTGCAGCAGGACCCGGAGTCGGGCGAGTGGCACGCGGTCGAGCCGAGCGTCGCGCAGGCGACCGTGGTCGCGCCGCTGGCGACCGAGGGCACCCGGATGCTCGAGGAGTCGGCGCACTGGACGCGGCTGTTCCAGCAGCTCGCCACCAGCTTCCGCTCGGGACCGCTGCCGGCGAGCAGCGACGCGTTCGCCTACCTCCACGGCGACGCGATCGAGCCCTACCTCTCCGGCCTGGTCGCCGAGGCGACCTCTGAGATCCTCACCGCCCAGCCGCAGGCCGGGCGGAGCGCGGCGATCGTCGCGAGCGCCGTACGCCGCGACTCCGAGGCCCTCGAGCGTGGCGTGAGCATGCGGATCCTCTACCAGCACAGCGCGCGGCGGCACGCGTCCACGCACCGGTACGTCGCCGCCGTCAGCGACCGGGGCGCCGAGGTGCGCACGCTCGACGAGTTCTTCAACCGGATGATCATCATCGACCGCCGGGTGGCGGCGATCCCGGGACCGGACGGCCCGACGACGGCGGTGTTCGTGCGCGAGCCGGCCGTGGTCGCCTTCCTGCTCGACATCTTCGAGCGCAGCTGGGCGCGCGCGTGGGGCTTCGCCGAGCGCGAGGCGACGATCGCCAAGACGATCGCCAAGGAGCAGCGCCGGATGACGATCCGGATGCTCATCGAGGGTCACTCCGACGCCGTCGCCGCGCGGCGTCTCGGCGTCAGCCAGCGGACGTACGCCGACTACGTGGCCGACCTGCGTCGCGAGCACGAGGCCGCGACGCGGTTCCAGCTCGGCTACACGATGGGACGCGAAGGGATCTCCGGCGACGACGAGTCCGCGGAGGGCTGACCGCTAGCGGGTCAGAAAGACGTGGATGACGTAGCCCCAGCCGGTGTCGGCGTGGGCGACCGCCGGAGCGGCCGCGATGCTGATCGCGGCGAACACGATGGTGGCGCCGATTGCGACCCTGCGCAGGACCGTCTTCATCTCATCTCCCGTTGAGTTGAACTTCCCCCGGCGGTCACTCTACGACGTCGGGTCCCGGGGCGCACCCCCTGCACGCAGTGAGCAGCGATCCGGAGCCGCGCGGGCCGGAGGTGGAAGATCCGGACCCACACTCGTGGATCCGGATCCTCCGATGTCCTGCGACATCACATGGCGGAGACGGGGGGATTTGAACCCCCGATGGGTTGCCCCATACCTCATTAGCAGTGAGGCGCACTCGACCGGACTATGCGACGTCTCCTCGGCCAAGCAAAGGCTACAAGGCGTGGCAGGAGCCAGCGAATCCGGTCCGGCCTCAGGACCGGGCCGCGTCGAGGTGGCGGCGCACGTCGTGGGCGAAGTCGTCCTTGTCGGCGGCGAGCATCTGCATCGGGATGGTGGTGGTCCGACCATCCGTGAGCCGTACGACGACGCAGTCCATCTTCTGCTGGGAGGCGGCCACGACGTCCTCGACGTCGGTCCAGCGAGCCTCGGTCACGCCGGCTCCGCGGACCAGGTTGACGCGGTAGCCGGTCGGGCTGAGCCGCACGACGATCTGCCGGCGAACCCACCAGGCCACGCCGAGCACGACCAGGACGCCGACGCCGAGCACCACCACCAGGACGTCGAAGCTGACGTCCGTGGTGCCGATGACGACCGTCAGGACGAGGGTGACCAGCGCCAGCAGGACGACGTACGAGCCGACGATGCGGAACAGCACCGGCTTCGCGATCCGGTAGTCAGTCATGGTTCTCCGTTCAGGATCTGCAGAGAGGGAGGGATTCGAACCCCCGGTAGGTCTCCCTACGACCGCTTTCAAGGCGGTTCCGATAGGCCACTCCGGCACCTCTCCTTCGTCGGCGAGCCGACGGCCGCCAGTCTAGGAGTAGCCACGGACCACGCCGCCCGCGGGACCGATCCGGCCTAGCATGCGGCCATGAGGATCCGCGCCGTACTGCTCTCCATCGCCTCGCTGACCCTGGCGGCGAGCGCCGGTACGGCGGTCTCCGCGCCCGGCGCCGCGCACGCGGCCGGGCCCGCGACGGATCCGTTCTACAGCTACTCGGGGTCCACGCCGCTGCGCGACCTCAAGCCCGGCACCGTCCTGCGGACCCGCACCGTCCCGTACAGCATCCAAGGACTCGCGCTGCCCCTGAAGGCCACGCAGATCCTCTACCGCACCCGCAACCAGGTCGGCCACGCCGTCGTCAACGTGACCACGGTCGTCCGGCCGGTGACGCCCGTCGGGGCGCCGAAGGTGCTGTCCTACCAGTCGTTCTACGACTCGTTGAACCCCGCCGACGAGCCGTCCGCCGCCATCGCCGGCGGCAGCGGCGTGGGCAGCGGCAACGTGAACGTGGAGACCCTGCTGATCGCGCCCGCGCTGCTCGCCGGCTACACCATCAACATCCCCGACACCGAGGGCCAGAAGGCCGACTTCGCGGCCGGACCCGAGTACGGCTGGACCACCCTCGACTCACTGCGCGCGATCTCCCGCTCGTCCGCGACCGGCGTCGGCTCCACCTCCAAGATCGCCCTGCTCGGCTACTCCGGCGGCGCGATCGCGAGCGAGTGGGCCGCCGAGCAGGCGCCGACGTACGCCGCCAAGGTCGCCCGCCGCATCGTCGGTACGGCGATCGGCGGCGTGCTGGTGCAGCCGGGCCACAACGTCCACTACATCGGCGGTTCGACGGTCTGGGCGGGCGTGGCCCCGATGGCGCTCGTCGGCCTCGCTCGGGCCTTCCACCTCGACCTCAGCCCCTACGCCAGCGACTACGGCAAGACCGTGATGCGGAAGATGCAGAACGCCACGATCAGCCAGGTGCTCGGCATGTATCCGGGGCTGACCTGGAAGAAGATCGCCAAGCCGCGCTACGCCATCCCGGAGAGCGTCCCGGCGTTCGTGCACACCGCCAACAAGCTGATCATGGGGCGCTTCGGCACCCCGTCCGCACCGATGTTCATCGGGCAGGGCACCGGTGGCTTCCTCGAGGGGACCCAGCCGAGCAAGACCTACGGTGCCGGCGACGGCGTGATGATCGCCGGCGACGTCCGCAGCCTGGCGCGGCGCTACTGCTCGCGCGGCGTACGCGTGAAGTACGAGCAGTACGCGCTCTCGCACTTCACCTCGGTGACGCAGTGGCTTCCGTCGGCGTACTCCTGGGTGCAGGGGCGGATGGCCGGCAAGCCCGCGCCCAGCAGCTGCGGGAGCATCAAGCCGGGCAACTCGCTGGCGCCCCAGCGCGTCGTGGGCTGACGGCGCTCGGAGCGCCTCAGAGCAGCGGCAGCCAGCGCTGCGGCTCGGGACGTACCGCGGCGGTGTTGGTCACGGCGCGACGCCGGCGCTTGCCGGCCTTGCCGGTGAACGCGGTGTCGAGACGGATGATCAGCCAGCCGATGAGCACGCCGACGACCAGGCCGTAGACCACCGACAGTACGGCCTCGTGGATGGTGATCGCGGGGTTGGCGAGCGCGGTCGCCGTCGGCGCGGTGGCGGCGACGCCGAACGCGCAGACCCACCAGCCCTGCCGGCGGCGAGCCCGCATGTGGCAGCCGTACACGAGCGCCGGTACGCCGAGGACGGTCTCGATCGGGCGCGGGAAGGCACCGATGTGGTGACGGCAGTCCCGGACGAGCTGGAGCAGCTGGTCGACCAGTCCGCTGGAGCCGTAGCGACGCAGCAGCTCGGCGTACAGCAGCGTCAGCGCGAGCAGGACGGTGCCGACCGCGACCACGAGCAGGCCGCGACGTCCCAGGCCGTGCAGGCCCGCGCCGAGGCGGTAGACGACGGCGAACGCGCCGAGGAGGGCCAGCCCGAGCACGCCGTACTCGAAACGCTCGATGTGCAGCGCCGGCTGGAAGCCGATCGCGGCCAGCCCGCCGACGGCGGCGACGAGCACGCCGAGGGCGGTCTCGCGGGCCGAGGCGAGGTAGCCCTTGGTCGGCACGGTGACCATCACGCCGAACACCGAGGCGGTGGCCGCGACCATGACGGCCGCACCGGTGCGGAGCAGGTCGTAGTCGGTGAGCACCGTGAGCAGGCCGAGCGCCAGCGCGAGCCCGCCGAAGATGAGCGGACGACCGCCGTCGCGGACGGCCAGCCCGGCGGCGTACGCACCGGCGATGGCCACCGCTCCCGCCGAGCTCAGCCACTGCGGGCCGGCCGGGACGATCGCGGTGAGCAGCAGGCCGGTGCCGACCGCGACCAGCGCGAACCAGCCGAGCAGGAGTCCGCGGGAGGTCGACACGGTCGCCCACCCTAGGCGATCGGTCACATCCGGCGGTTGGCGAGGGACGGGTTCGTACGCCGCGCCGCGGCGACCGCGTCGGGGTCCAGCACGGCGCGCACCAGGGTCTCCTCGTCGGACCCGGCCTCGGCGACGACGCGGCCGAGCGGGTCGATCACCATGCTGGTTCCGCAGTAGCGCGGGGCGGTCTGGCCGGCGGCCACGACGTACGCCGTGTTCTCGATCGCACGTGCCGTGAGGAGCGTCCGCCAGTGGTCGATCTTGCCCTCGCCCGCGACCCACGCGGCCGGGACGACGAGCACCTCGGCGCCCTGGTCGACGAGCGTGCGGGCGAGCTCGGGGAAGCGCAGGTCGTAGCAGGTCATCAGGCCGAGCCTCCAGCCGTCGACGTCGACGACGGTGGGCTCGGGCGCGCCCGCGGTGAGGCGGTCGGACTCGCGGTAGCCGAAGGAGTCGTAGAGGTGGATCTTGCGATAGCTCGCATCAGCGTTGCCGCGGACGACGAGGGTGTTGAACGGCTTGGCCGGGTCCTCGCTGGTCTCGAACATGCCGGCCACGACCGTGCTGTGGTGGTCCCGGGCGGCCCGGGCGAGCTCGGTGGCGAACGGGCCGTCGAGCGGCTCGGCGTACGCACTGAGGTCCTCGTCGGGCGCGCCGAAGTCGCGGGCCCAGGCCTCGGGGAAGACGACGAGGTCGGCCTCCGGCGGGAAGCACTCGGAGGCCGTACGCCGGTTGGCGGCCGGGTCGAGCGAGGAGGCCGCCTGGACGAGCGCGACGCGCAGCGGCTTGCGTCCGGTCATGGACCCAGCCTGCCAGGGACGATGTGGTTTGTGCGACGCTCGGAGGGTGCTTCCGGGGGATCTGACCAGCTTCACCGCCATCGTGCTCGCCGGCGGGCAGGCCGTCCGCATGGGCGGTCTCGACAAGGCCTCGATCGAGCTCGACGGCCGCACCCTGCTCGACCACGCGCTCGACGCCGTGATCGATGCGGCGGAGGTCGTGGTGGTCGGGGACGACGTACCGACCGAGCGGCCGGTGACCTTCGTCCGTGAGGATCCGCGCCACGGCGGGCCCGTGGCCGCCCTGATGGCCGCGCGTGACGTGATGCTGCGGGAGGTGCCGGCGGTCGCCGTGCTCGCGGTCGACATGCCACGGGTCACGACCTCGACCTTCCGCCGCCTGGCGGCCGCTGCCGCCGGCCACGACGGGGCGATCCTGGTGGATCCCGACGTACGCCGGCAGCTGTGCTTCCTCGTCTCCGTCTCGGCACTGGACGCGGTGGCGCCCGCCCTGGAGGAGCGTCACGGGGCGCCGCTGCACCGGTTGCTGGACGGGCTCGACCTGGTGTCGGTTCCGTCGCTCGGCGTCGAGCACCGCGATGTCGACTCGTGGGGCGACCTGCGGGACCTGGCCGGCGAGTCCGAGGAAAACCCCTCCTGACCTCTTGTCAGGAATGCCTGTTCGGTTTCACTGTGGACAGGTGAACCTGCACGACTGGATCGATGAGCTGTGCGACCTGCTCGACATCGATGCTGAAGCAGACGAAGGCCTGCTCGGCGATCTCGCGTCGGCCGCGCACGACAACGTTCACCCTGCAGCGGGGCCGGTCACGGCGTACCTGCTGGGTCATGCCGCGGCCAGCCGCGACCTGAGTCCTGATGCCGTCGAGCGACTGGCCGGGGAGGCCCAGGCCCTCGCCGAGGGCTGGGACCGCCCGTCGGCCGTCGCCGACGACGACGGGATCGACGACGTCGAGGTCGAGGTCGAGCTGGACGAGGAGTACGAGCCGGCCTAGCTTCTGCGCCTCGCTAGCGTGGGGCCATGCGTGCCGTCGTCGCCTCTGCTCCTGGTGGTCCCGAAGCCCTCGGTGTGGTGGACCTGCCCGACCTCTCGCCTGGTCCCGGCGAGGTGCTGGTGTCCGTGGCCGCGACCGCGGTCAACCGCGCCGACCTGCTGCAGCGGATCGGTGTCTACCCGCCGCCGCCCGGCGCCTCGGACATCATCGGGCTGGAGTGCTCGGGTGTCGTGGCCGGTCTCGGGCCCGGGGTCTCGGCGTGGTCGGTCGGCGACGAGGTGTGTGCGCTGCTGGCCGGTGGCGGCTACGCCTCGCAGGTCGTGGTGCCGGCCGGGCAGCTGATGCCGGTGCCGGCCGGGGTGTCCCTCGTCGAGGCCGCGGCGCTGCCGGAGGTCGCCTGCACGGTCTGGTCGAACGTCTTCATGACCGCCTCCTTGAAGGAGGGCGAGACGTTCCTCGTCCACGGCGGTGGCGGCGGCATCGGCACGTTCGCGATCCAGCTCGCCTCCGCGCTCGGTGCGCGGGTCGTGACGACCGTCGGATCCGCGTCCAAGGGCGCCCGCTGCCGGGAGCTCGGTGCGGACCAGGTGATCAGCTATCGCGACGAGGACTTCGTCGCGCTGCTGAAGGAGCACGGCGGGGCCGACGTCATCCTCGACAACATGGGCGCCAAGTACCTCGGCCGCAACGTCACCGCACTGGCCGACTCGGGGCGGCTCGTGATCATCGGCATGCAGGGCGGCATCAAGGCCGAGCTGAACATCGCCGAGCTGCTCGCCAAGCGCGGCTCGGTCACCGCCACCGCGCTGCGCTCCCGACCCGTGGAGAGCAAGGCCGAGATCTGCGCCTCCGTCGTGGCCAACGTCTGGCCGCTCGTGGCCTCGGGCGCGGTCAAGCCGATCATCGGCTCGGTGCTGCCGCTGGAGGACGCCGCCGAGGCCCATCGCCTGATCGACGCCGGCGAGGTCGTCGGCAAGGTCGTCCTGACCCTCTGAGCATCCATCCGTTGGTTGAGCAGCCGCCTCCTCGTTGGTTGAGTAGCCCGAGGCGCTAGCCGAGGGCGTATCGAAACCAACGACGTGGCCGGTCATCCCTGGTCAGTCTTTGCGTCATCGACTGGCGGCCGCGCTTATCCGACCGTCCCCCGCCGACGCTCCTATGGTCTGTCAAGTGGTGATCGGGCCGTGTTCGAGTAGTCGGTAGAGGTCGCGGGCGATGTAGCGCTTCAGGCAGCGCTTG
>NZ_BAAGSB010000017.1:0-43175 GCF_054782655.1 Nocardioides montaniterrae
GCAGCCGACACTTCGAAACCAAGACAGCCAGCGGCGTCAGATACGCGCGTGAGTCAGACCGCGACCAGGCCCACCAAGCCAATCACTGATACGCCGCCTCGCTGGCGCTCGGCGGCTACTCAACCAACGAGCAGCCCAGCAACCGAGTGCACTCGGCAATCAGGGCCGCCCGGATCGGAGCACCCCGCTCGGCGTACTCGCGCTGGAGAGAGACGTACTCGGCCTTGCCCTCAGGAGTCTCGATGGCCACCGGCGTCCACGGCTCGCCGGTGGGGTCGAGGGTCCAGCCGGTCATGTCGTACGGCGCCGCGCGCATGTCGAGGATCCGGATGTCCCAGGCGAGCTCGAAGGCATCGGCGACGAGGTCCGAGCAGATGTACGGCGAGAGCCGGAACGCGTGCTTGTAGAGGTCCATGCCGCCGTGCAGGCAGGCCGGCTGCTCGTACGCCGGCCGGTCGTCGGCCCGAGGGGACAGCGTGTTGAACGAGCGCGCGGACGGTGTGAAGAACCGGAACGCGTCGAAGTGCGAGCAGGCGATCCGGTGCGACTCGGTGACGGCGTCGGTCCCAGCAGCGCCGAGCCGAAGCGGAACAGGATGACGGTTCTCCGAAGCGCCGTGCACCATGGCCCACTCGTGCAGCCCGAAGCACCCGAAGTTCCCGGGCCGCCCCGCAGTGGCGCGAAGCAGCGACAACAACCCCTCGACCAAGGGCTGCTTCGCGGCAGGCAGCGGCACGTCACCGGGGTGCCAGGTCAGCAGCTGGGTGGGCCGGTAGGAGTAGTAGACGAACAGGAAGTCGTGGACCGGATGCTTGATCCCGGCCGCGCGGCGCGCGAGGTACGGAGCGACGTACGGCGCAAGGCGCGCGCGATGTGCCTCGGCGGGGTCGTCCATGGGGTTATCTTCGCGCGGTGAGCAATCCTCCGGCCGGGTGGTACCCCGACCCCACAGCGCCGTACGCCGATCCGCCGCACATGCGCTACTGGAACGGTGCCGCCTGGACCGAGCACGCGTCCTCGCCACCGGCCGCCGGCATGCCGCCCACCCAGGGCGTCGGCACCGCGACCACGCCTGACGGCGTACCGCTGTCGGGCTGGTGGAAGCGCGTGCTGGCCTACTTGATCGACGGGCTCGTCATCGGCGTGCCGACGCTGATCGTGGTCGCGCCGCAGCTCGGCGACCTGCTCGACGTGATGCGCGACCAGATGCATCAGGCGGAGGCGCACCCGGGCATGAGCACCCATGCCTTCGACGCGCGCTCCGCGCACATCTTCCACACGATGTCGCTGCACCAGCTCCCGATCGTGCTGCTCAGCCTGGTCTACTTCGCCGGCATGCTGCGCTGGAAGGGGGCGACGCTCGGGAAGCTGGCGACCGGTCTCCGGGTCCGCCTGCGCGAGCAGCCCGGCCAGCTGCCGTGGGGCGCGGTCCTGCGCCGCGTCGGCATCCTCAACGGCCTGAGCCTGGTCCCGAGCCTGCTGGGCGCGGTGGGGCTGGAGCAGGTCGGCTCGCCGCTCGGCATCCTGATCGGCATCTTCGTCACGGTCGACGTCCTCTGGCCGCTGTGGGACAAGAACCGCCAAGCCCTGCACGACAAGGTCGCCGGCACCAACGTGGTGAAGGTGCGCTGATCCCTGCCCGGCGCGCACGGATAGGCTCCGGTGCGTGCGCATCGTCAGATTCACGACAGGTGAAGAACCCGCTTACGGCGTCCTGACGGGCGACCTCGACGAGTACGGCCAGCCCGACGAGGACGCGGTGATCGTCGGCCTCGCCGGCGACCCGATGTACGTCGGCATCAAGCTGCTCGAGCAGGAGCACAAGCTCGCCGACGTGAAGCTGCTCGCGCCGGTGCTGCCGCGCAGCAAGGTGGTCGGGATCGGCAAGAACTACGCCGCGCACGCCGCTGAGATGGGCGGTGACGTGCCGAGCGAGCCGCTGATGTTCCTCAAGCCGAACACTTCCGTCATCGGCCCGAACGACCTCATCGTCTACCCGGCCCAGAGCGAGGAGGTGCACTACGAGGGCGAGCTCGCCGTCGTGATCGGCCGCATCTGCCGCGACGTACCTCCCGAGCAGGCCACCGACGTCATCTACGGCTACACGATCGCCAACGACGTGACGGCCCGCGACCTGCAGCGCAAGGACGGCCAGTTCACCCGGGCCAAGGGCTTCGACACGTTCTGCCCGCTGGGCCCGTGGGTCGAGACCGACCTCGACCCGCACGACTTCTCCACGGGTCGGCGGATCCAGACCTTCGTCAACGGCGACGTCGTCCAGGACGGCAACACCAAGGACATGGTCGCCGACATCCCGGCCCTGGTCGCCCACGTGAGCAGCGTGATGACCCTGCTGCCCGGCGACGTGATCCTCACCGGCACCCCCGAGGGTGTCGGTCCACTGCAGGTCGACGACGAGGTCGAGGTCTTCATCGAGGGCCTCGGCACCCTGATCAACAAGGTAGGCAAGCGATGACAGGCTCGACCACCGGCAAGGTCCGTGTCCGGATGGCCCCGTCCCCGACGGGCAGCCCGCACGTCGGCCTGGTCCGCACCGCGCTGTTCAACTGGGCGTTCGCCCGTCACCACGGCGGCACGTTCGTGTTCCGCATCGAGGACACCGACAAGGAGCGCAACACCCAGGAGTCGTACGACGCCCTGCTCGACCTGATGCGCTGGCTCGGCCTCGACTGGGACGAGGGCCCGGAGGTCGGCGGCGAGCTCGGCCCCTACCGCCAGTCCGAGCGCAGCGACATCTATGCCGACGCGCTCGCCAAGCTGCGCGGCAACAGCCACGTCTACGACTGCTACTGCACCAACGCCGAGGTCGAGGAGCGCCGCAAGGCGTCCGGCTCCAAGGTGATGGGGTACGACGGCTTCTGCCGCGAGCTCTCCGCCGAGCAGGTGGCGGCGTTCGAGGCCGAGGGCCGCGCGCCGATCGCCCGCTTCCGGATGCCGGAGGGCTCGATCACCTGGAACGACCTCGTGCGCGGTGACGTCACCTTCGAGACGCAGTTCGTGCCGGACTTCGCGCTGTGCCGTGCCAACGGCGACCCGCTCTACACGCTGGTCAACCCGGTCGACGACGCGCTGATGGAGATCACCCACGTCCTGCGGGGCGAGGACCTCCTGTCCAGCACGCCGCGCCAGATCGCCCTGTACGAGGCGCTCAAGGAGGTCGGCATCGCCCAGGCGACCCCCGCGTTCGGGCACCTGCCCTACGTCATGGGCGAGGGCAACAAGAAGCTCTCCAAGCGCGACCCGGAGGCGCACGCGCTGGCCTACCGCGACCAGGGCTTCATCCCCGAGGGCCTGCTCAACTACCTCGCGCTGCTCGGCTGGGCGATCGCGGCCGACCGCGACGTGTTCACCCTCGACGAGATGGTCGCCGCGTTCGAGATCGGCGACGTCAACGCCAACCCGGCCCGCTTCGACATCAAGAAGTGCGAGGCCATCAACACCGAGCACATGAAGCAGCTCTCCGAGGCCGACTGCAAGCAGCGGATCCTGCCGTTCCTCGTGCGCGAGGGCGTGGTGGGGGAGCAGCTCACCGCCGACGAGGACGCGCTCCTCGACCAGCTGATGCCGCTGATCGCGCCGCGCCTGCGCAAGCTCACCGAGGCGCCGGCGCTGGTCAGGTCGTTCTACGTCAGCGAGGACGACTTCGCGATCGACGAGGCCGCGAGGGCCAAGGTGCTCGACGAGCAGGGTCTCGAGGTCGTGCAGGCGGCGTACGACGCCCTCGGTGCCGTCACCGACTGGACGACCGCGAACATCCAGGCCGCCCTCGAGGGCAAGCTGGTCGACGAGCTGGGGCTCAAGCCCCGGGTCGCCTTCGGGCCGGTGCGGGTCGCCACCTCGGGTGCCCAGGTGTCACCGCCGCTCTTCGAGTCGCTGGAGATCCTCGGCCGCGAGCGCAGTCTCGGCCGGTTGCAGCGTGCGCTCGGCTGATCCCGACAGGCTCGATCACCGATGACGGGGCCGCCCCCGCGGGGCCTGGGCTACCACCGGCTCCTGCAGCTCTCGGCGCCGGGAGGCTGGCGGCCGCCGGTCGGCGTGCTGACGGTGAGCTTCGTCGTCCTGGCGATCCTGCCGCTGCCGGCGTTCCTGGTGCTCAGCCCGCACAACACCGATGGGCACCCGGTCACGCCGGGCTACCTCGGCGCGGTGAACCTGACCTGGGCGCTGGCGATCCCGACCGTCATCGGGGTCCTCGCCCTCATCAACCGGACCGACTCCCGCTGGGTGCTGTCGGTCGTACGACGCCTCCGCTGGGGCTGGTTCGCGACCTGCCTCGGGCTCGCCGTCGTCACCCTGGCGATCACCGTCTGGCTCTCGGCGGTGCTGCCCTCGCAGGGCTCGGCCGGCGTGGAGATGTCGGGTGAGCTGCACCCGTGGAGCTCGCAGGTCCGCGACTTCCTGCTGGTCATCGTGCTGCTCACCCCGCTGCAGGCCGCGGGGGAGGAGTTCGTCTTCCGCGGGTACCTGACCCAGGCCATCGGCTCGCTCGGCGTACGTCTGAGCGATCGCCGCCGCGCCGTGATCGCCGTGCTCTTCCCGGCCACGCTGTTCGCGGTCGCGCACGGCAGCCAGGGGCTGCCGGTCTTCATCGACCGGTTCGCGTTCGGCGTCGTCGCCGGCGTCCTGGTGCTCGTGACCGGCGGGCTGGAAGCCGGCATCGCGATGCACGTCCTGAACAACTTCGTGGCCTTCGGCCTGGCGCTGGCGTACGGCGACATGACCTCGGCCCTGCACCCCGGCCACGGGTCGTGGTGGTCGCTCCCGGTGACGCTCACGCAGTCCCTGCTCTACCTCGGCCTGTGCTGGCGGTGGAGCCGGAAGCGGGGCCTGGAGCGGCGTGCGGGGGAGGGTGTTTTGGAGGCCGAAGCGGGCGCCATGTAAGGTTTCTCCCCGGTCCTCCGGTGAACTCCGAGGGGCCGGAAACACCTTGGGATATGGTGTAATTGGCAACACTACGGATTCTGATTCCGTCATTCTAGGTTCGAGTCCTAGTATCCCAGCGAAGCTCCCGCGGGCAGCGTCACAGCAAGCCGATTTGGCTGGTCAGGACGCAGATCGCTAGAGTTCCACCCGTTGTTCCGGAGAGATCTGGGGCAGCAAATGCCCCCGTTGTGTAGCGGCCTAGCACGCCTGCCTCTCACGTAGGTAGCGCCGGTTCGAATCCGGTCGGGGGTACACACACAGAAGGCCCTGGTCCCTGACCAGGGCCTTCGTGCGTTTTCCCGTAGCCCTGTCGCATCGGTGTGACGCGTGCCACAATCCTCGGCACCTACCAGTGACACCGTGTCGCTGCTACTCCTGCTCCCTGGAGGAACGATGACCCTCACCCTTCCCGAGGGGGCCGACGACACCGGCTTCTTCGTCGCGCACCACGGTGACCCCGACGACTACACCAAGAAGGGCAAGCTCAAGAAGGAGGTGTACGAGCGGGAGATCGAGCACCTCCAGCAGCAGCTGGTGCAGCTGCAGTACTGGATCCAGAAGCAGGGCCTGAAGGTGCTGGTGATCTTCGAGGGCCGTGGCTCGGCGGGGAAGGGCGGCGTCATCAAGACGATCTCGGAGCGCACCAGCCCGCGCACGATCCGCACCGTCGCGCTGCCCAAGCCGACCGATCGGCAGCGCACGCAGTGGTACTTCCAGCGCTACATCGAGCACCTGCCGGCCGCCGGCGAGATGTGCCTGTTCGACCGGTCCTGGTACAACCGCTCGAACGTCGAGTGGGTGATGGACTTCTGCAGCCCCGAGGAGCACCAGGAGTTCCTCCGCGCGACGCCTGACTTCGAGCGGATGCTGGTGCGCAGCGGGATCATCCTGATCAAGTACTGGTTCTCGGTCTCCTACGAGGAGCAGCGCAAGCGCTTCGAGGCCCGCAACGCCGAGCCGCTCAAGCGCTGGAAGCTCTCCGACATGGACCTCGCCGAGCACGAGCTGTACGTGCGCTACTCGATGGCCAAGGACACGACCTTCCAGCACACCGACACCAAGCAGGCGCCCTGGTACGTCGTCCCCAGCGACGACAAGAAGACCGCTCGGCTCAACTGCATCAGCCACCTGCTCAGCCAGTTCGACTACGAGGACGCGGCCCCGGCCGAGGTGGTGCTGCCGACGATGCGCGAGGAGACCTACATCCGCCCGCCGATGCACGAGCAGACGTTCGTGCCACAGCTGTTCTGAGGAGGGGCCGTGCCCGACAACCTGCCGCACGCGCCCCATCTCGACCGCGAGCTCAACGAGCTGCTCCAGGAGCTGCGGGTGATCCAGGGCGGCATCCTGCTGCTCGTCGGATTCGAGCTGGTCGTGGTGTTCTCGTCGGGCTTCGCCGACGCCACGCGCTTCCAGAAGATCGACTACTTCCTGACGCTGCTCGTCACCGGAACCGCCGCGATCGTCGTGGTGGCGCCGGTGGTGCACCACCGGATGGCGTTCCGCAGGCGCGACAAGGAGCGGGTGGTGGTGCGCGGCAACGCCTGCATCCTCGTGGCGATCCTGCTGGTGGCCTTGTCGATGCTGGGTATCGCCACGCTGGTGACCAACTACCTCTGGGGGACCACGCTCACCATCGTCGTGGCGGCGCTGTACGTCGCCTGCGTGTCGCTGCTCTGGGGCGTGCTGCCGCTGCACTCGCTGCGGGTGGCAGCGCGTGAGAACGGAGCCTGAGCGCGCCTGCGGGCGCGCCCCCGTGCCCGGCCCTATTTTGAGAGCGCCATGGAGACGCAGCGCCTGAACGTCAGGGTCGCCGGCCGTACGCACGTCTTCGACGCGGACGCCGAGCTCGGGCGGCTGCACCTCCGTCTCGACGAGCACGGCTGGACCGCCGTCGACGCCGGACTCGAGGGCGGGCTGTTCCTGCACGGCTGCCGCGTCGCCTCGCTACCGGTCGACCCCGACCGCTCCGTGACCGTGCACATCGGCGAGGACGGACCCGAGGTGCTGCTCGAGGTCGAGCCCGCACCGCTTCCCGTGACGGTCGCGGTGCAACGCCCGCGACCGCCGATCGCGCTCGCCGTCGACCACGTCGGGTTCGCCACCGACGGACGGACCCTGCTGAACGGCATCACGTTCGCCCTGCCGCCGAGCTCCCTGACCGCGGTGATCGGCCCGTCAGGGGCCGGGAAGTCGACGCTGCTGCGCGTCCTCACCGGCCAGGCGAAGCCGTCGTACGGCCATGTCCGCTGGCGCGGGACCGACGTCCACGCCGACCACGAGGCGTTGCGCAGCCGGATCGGGCTGGTGCCGCAGGAGGAGATCCTGCACCCGCAGCTGACCGTGGCGACGTCGCTGGAGTACGCCGCAGAGCTGCGGCTGCCCGCCGACACGACCCTCGCGCAGCGCACCATCCGGGTCGAGCAGGTGATGGACCGGATGGGCATCGCGCGGCAGGCCGACCAGCGCATCGGCGCCCAGCTCTCGGGAGGTCAGCGCAAGCGGGTCTCGATCGCCACCGAGCTGCTCACCGCGCCGCCGCTGCTGTTCCTCGACGAGCCGACCTCCGGGCTCGACCCCGGCCTCGACCGGTCGGTGATGCAGGAGCTGCGTGGGCTGGCCGACGAGGACCGTGTGGTCGTGGTCGTCACGCACTCGGTCCTCGGCCTCGACGTCTGCGACAACCTCGTCGTGCTGGCGCGCGGCGGCGCGCTGGCGTACGTCGGCCCGCCGGAGGAGGTGCTCGACCACTTCGACTGCGAGGACTTCCCCGAGCTCTTCGACCTGCTCGAGGCGCGCCAGGTGCCGGCGTACGTCCCCTCGGACGGGCTGTTCGCGAACGAGACCCGGCGCCGGGGCGGGACCGGCGTACCGCCGCCTCAGCCGGGGTCCCAGCTCCGCACGCTCGTACGCCGCAACCTCGCGGTCCTCCTCGCCGACCGGCTCCACCTCGCGCTGCTGGTCGCGCTCCCGCTCGTGCTCGCCGGCCTGGCCCGGCTGGTCCAGGGCGACGCCGGGCTGTCCATGTGGCACACCCGCAACCGGGCCGGCCAGCTGATCGGCACCGAGCCCTCGCAGCGGCTGACGATCCTGGTCATCGCCGCGGTGCTGATGGGCATCGCGATGACCGTGCGCGAGCTGGTGGGGGAGCGCGCGGTGTTCCGGCGGGAGTACGCCGTCGGCCTCTCGCCGGGCGTCTACTACGCCAGCAAGGCGCTGGTGCTCGGCACCGCCTGCTTCGGCCAGGGGTTGGTCGTCGCGTGGATCGCGCTGGCCGGGATGCCGGGGGTGGACCGCGGCGGCGTGCGCGGCTGGGGGTGGTGGGAGATCGCCCTGCCGGTCGCGCTCCTCGCCGCCGTCACGGCGCTGATCGGCCTGGTCGTCTCCGCCCGGGTCCGCGCGCTCGAGCACACCATGCCGGCCCTCGTCGCGGTCGTGATGGCGCAGCTGGTCCTCTCCAGCGCGATCGTCCGGATGGCCGGGCGGCCGGTGCTCGACCAGGTCTCCTGGCTGTCCCCGTCGCGCTGGGCGTACGCCGCCGGCGCCAGCTCGGTGCGCCTGGGCCGCGCCCACCAGTTCGACCCGACCACGCACGACGACCCGCTGTTCCACGCGACCGGCGGCCAGTGGCTGCTGGACGTCTCGATCCTGGTCGTGCTCGGCGCCGTGGTGGTCGCGCTCGGCGTACGGGCCGTGCGGCGGTCCGCCGCCTAGGCTCCGCGGATCAGGTCGGTGAACAACCGCGGCGCGACGATGAGCCCGCTCAGTCGGCCTTGGTGACCGCGTTGACCCGGCGTACGAGCGTGGTGAGCAGGGTCTTGGCGATGGCCGTGACGGCGAGCTGGTCGACGATCGGGACGCGCTGGTCGGCGCTGACGGTGTAGTCGATGCGGGTGCCGGTGCCGTCGGCGGTGAGCACGACGTCGCCGTGGTAGTTGCGGAGGGGCACGCCGCTCAGCGCCTTGTAGCCCAGCCGCGCGCCGGGCTCGAAGACGGTGATCTCCTCGACGATCGCGGGCGCCGGACCGGGCGCGTTGATCTCGCGGACCGCGCCGACGCCGTTGCGCTCGGGTGCGCCCTCGGTGCGCAGGCTGACCTTCAGGCCGGGCGCCCAGTGGGCCATGCCCTCGTGGTCGGAGAGGATCGCCCAGACGGCGTCGGGGGCGGCGGTGACGGTTGCGGTGGAGGTCGACTGCATCGGGCCAGTCTGCCGGGTCACGCCGGCACGACCTCGACGGGCACGCCGTTGAGGGCCGTGGTGCCGGTCGGCTCGTCCAGGAAGGCATCGTCGACCAGGACGTTGCAGTTGACGCCCGCGTGCTCGGTCGCGGTGGTGGTGCGGGTGCCGTCGGTGCCATGACCCCAGCCGTGGGGGATGGAGACGGTGCCGGGTCGCGCGGTGTCGGTGACCTCGACGGGGACGCGGACCTCGCCGGTCCGGGAGCGGACGATCGCGTCGACGCCGTCGCGCAGACCGAGTCGCTCGGCGTCGCGTGGGTGGAGCTGGGCGGTGCAGGTGTTGCCGCCCCTCACCAGCGCCGGGATGTTGTGCATCCAGGAGTTGTTGGAGCTGACGTGGCGGCGACCGATCAGCACCATCGAGCCCGGGTCGGCGGGCGTCGCCAGCAGGGCGGCGAGCCGTGGGACGTCCTTGGTGATCGGCTCGGGCGCCAGCTGGACCCGGCCGTTCGCGGTCGAGAGCGCACCGGGCAGGCGGCTGGCGAGCGGACCGAGGTCGAGGCCGTTCGGGGCGCTCTCCAGGTCGGCCAGCGTGACGTCGTACGGACCGCTGCGGAGCATCAGGTCGACCAGCCGCGCCGGACCGACCCGGTCGCCGACCACGGCCACGTCGAGCCCGGACCGGCGGGCGACGTCGTCGGCGACGAAGGCGTCGAGGCCGGCCACGTCGGCGTACGGGCCCATGCCCATGGCGATGCCCGAGAGGCGGAGCAGGGTCTCCCACTCCTGGGGCACGTCGGAGGTGAGCGCGGGCGTGCTCCAGTTGGCGACGTTGTGGATCGCCAGCTGGTAGAGCGCCAGGTCGTAGTGGGGCCGGGCCAGGGGAGAGGGGCCGGGCAGGATCACGTCGGCGTGGCGCGTGGTCTCGTTGAGGTAGACGTCGAGGCTGACGACGAGGTCGAGCGTCTCCATCGCCTTGTCGAGCGCCGCGGCGTTGGGCGTGGACAGGCACGGGTTGCCGCAGACGGTGACCAGCGCACGGACCTGGCCGGGGCCCGGTGTGGTGATCTCCTCGGCCAGCGTCGCCACCGGGAACTCGCCGATCACCTCGGTGAGGCCGCGCACCCGGCTGTGCGCGCGGCCGGCCGAGAACGGCCGCGGCTTGCGGGCCGCGCTGTTGGCCTGACCCGCGGCGGCCAGCGGGAACATCGCGCCACCCGCCTTGTCGAGGTTGCCGGTCAGCACGTTGAGCACGTCGACCAGCCAGCTGGCCAGTGTCCCGAAGGCCTGCGTGGTCGTGCCGAGCCGGCCGTACACCGCCGCGCTGCCGGCCGCCGCGAGGTCGCGGGCGGTGCGGCGTACGACGTCGGCGTCGATGCCCGTGTGCGCGGCGACGTCCTCGGGGGCGAAGCCTTCGGCGATGGCGCGTACGTCGTCGAGGCCGTCGACGTGGTCGGTCAGGTGACCGAGGTCGACGAGGTCCTCGGCGAACAGGACGTGCGCGATGGCGAGGAGGAACAGGGCATCGGTGCCCGGCACGATCGCGAGGTGCTCGTCGGCGATCTCGGCGGTGCGGGTGCGGCGCGGGTCGACCACGACCAGCCGGCCGCCGCGCTCCCTCAGGGCCCGCAGGCGGCCGCGCATGTCGGGGGCGGTCATCAGGCTGCCGTTGGACACGAGCGGGTTGGCGCCGATCATCAGCAGGTGGTCGGTGCGGTCGATGTCGGGCACCGGGATCGTCAGCGGGTGGCCGAACATGTAGCCGGCGGTGAAGTGCTTGGGCATCTGGTCCACCGAGCTGGCGGAGTAGACCTGGGTGGTGCCGAGGGCCTTGATCAGCACACGGCCGTAGAGCGAGGTCGACAGGTTGTGGACCGACGGGTTGCCGAGGTAGACGCCGACGGCGTCGTTGCCGTGCTCGTGGCGGATCGCCTGCAGCCGTTCGTCGATGAGCGCGAACGCCTCCTCCCAGGTGGCCTCGACATGGACGCCGTCGCGCATGACCATCGGCGTGGTCAGCCGGTCGGGGTCGTGGTGCAGCGCCCCGAGCGAGGCGCCCTTGGGGCAGAGATAGCCCTTCGAGAACACGTCGTCGGGATTGCCGCGGACCTCGGTCACCCGTGGCCCCTGCTCGGTCTGCTCGAAGCTCACGCGCAGGCCGCAGGTGGCCTCGCACAGCGGGCAGGTGACCGTCGCCGTCGTCATGCCGGCGACGCTACTCCTGCCGGGGCGGGCCGCAAGTAACACGCTGTCCGCGGTGCTTCCACGGCGGCACGACAGCGTGGAAGCGCAGAAAACGGGGCGGTAGACGTGCGAACAGCGTGTTACTTCGGAAGCCGGATCGGGCCGAATTCGGTGTACCCGCGAGTAGACCGACGGGTAGGTTAAAAACATGAGAAAACCCTCTACATAGATTTGAGGATCGCCTCACGTTCTGCTCTCATGGTGGACGTGACGAGCGATGCCATCGACGCCAGTGCCCCTACCCGCCGCGACCACTCCGCGAGCCTCTCGGCCGCGCCGCGGTCAGCCTCCCGTACGCCGAGGAGGCTGCTCGACCGGCTCGCGGCGGGCACGCCGTACGCCGTCGGCTTCGGGGGCCAGGGCGTCGACTGGCTGCCGGGCCTGGCCGAGCTGGTGCGCACCCACGCGCTCGACCTCTCCGGGCTGATCGCCGAGTCCGAGGCGCTGCTCGCTCCGGTGCGGGCCGATCTCGGACCGACCGCGCAGGGCTTCGCGCCGCTCGCCTGGGTCGACGCCCACCTCGCGGCCTCCTCGGAGTCCGTGGACACCGACGGCGACGCCGCTGCGGTCCCGCCGCTGGAGGAGCGGACCGCTCCGGCGTACGCACTGCCGGGGGTGCTGCTCGCGCAGGCCGCCGCCCTGACCGCAATCCGCGGGCTCGGCCTGGACCCGCGTGGCGCCGTCACCGCCATCGGCCACTCCCAGGGCCTGCTCGCCGTCGAGATCGTGGACGGCGCCGACCCCGCCGAGGTGCTCGCCCTCGCCCGCCTCATCGGTGCGGCCACCCAGCAGGTCGCGCCGGGTCTCGGCCTGGCCGGCGAGACGATGCTCGGTGTCTCGCTGCCCCTGGCCGAGGTCGAGGAGATCATCGCCGGCCTCCCCGCTTCGTCGCGCCTGGTCGCCGGTGTCCGCAACGGCCGCGCCAGCACCGTCGTCTCCGGCACCCCGCGCGGCATCGAGCGGCTCCAGGAGGCGCTGCCGAAGGACGTCACCTCCGACGTCCTGCTCATCGGTGCCGCCTTCCACCACCCCGAGCTCACGCCGGCCGTCGACCTCGTCGTCGACCTCGCCGAGCGGGCCGGGCTCGACGTCGAGCGCGCCGGACGGCTCGCCCGGGCGCTGCTCGTCGAGGGTCTCGACTGGCCCGCCGAGGTGGCCTCGGCCAGCGGCGCCGGCGCGCGGTGGCTCGTCGACCTCGGCCCCGGTGACCTGATCAGCCGGGTCAGCCGCCCGCTGGCGGCGGCGCACGGCATCGGCACCATCGCCCCCGTCACCCCGACCGGTCTCCGCGAGCTGACCGTGCTCGGTGCCGCGCCGCAGCAGCCCCAGGGCTGGGACCGGTTCGCCCCGTCCGTCGTACGCCTGCCGGACGGCACCGTGCACGCCGAGACCCGCTTCACCCGCCTCACCGGCCGTTCCCCGATCCTCCTCGCGGGCATGACGCCGACGACGGTCGACCCGGCCATCGTCGCCGCCGCTGCCAACGCCGGCCACTGGGCCGAGCTCGCCGGCGGCGGACAGGTCACCGAGCCCGTCTTCGCCGCCAACCTCGCGCGCCTGCGCGAGCTGCTCGAGCCGGGCCGCACCGCCGCGTTCAACGCGCTCTACCTCGACCCGTACCTCTGGCGGCTCCAGGTCGCCTCCCAGCGACTGGTGCAGAAGGCCCGCGCCGCCGGTGCGCCGTTCGACGCGGTCGTCGTGACCGCGGGGGTCCCGGAGCTGTCGGAGGCCGCCGACCTGGTCGCCGAGCTGCGCGAGGCCGGCATCGAGCACGTCGTCTTCAAGCCCGGCACCGTCGCGCAGATCAGGTCCGTCCTGGCCATCGCCGACGAGGTCGCACCCACGCCGCTGATCGTCCAGATCGAGGGCGGCAAGGCCGGCGGCCACCACTCCTGGGAGGACCTCGACTCGCTCCTCCTCGCGACGTACGCCGACCTGCGCCGCCGCGAGAACGTCGTGGTCTGCGTAGGCGGCGGCATCGGTACGCCGTCCGTGGCCGCGCGCTACGTCTCCGGCGCCTGGAGCGAGGAGTACGCCGAGCCGCGGATGCCGCTCGACGGCGTGCTGGTCGGCACCGCCGCGATGGCGTGCCTCGAGGCGACCACGTCGCCGGCCGTGAAGCAGCTGCTGGTCGACACCACTCCCGACCAGGTCGTCAGCGGCCGCAGCCAGCTCGGCGCCGACATCCACGAGATCGACAACGCGGCCTCCCGCTGCGGTGCCCTGCTCGACACGGTCGCCGGCGACGCCGACGCCGTGGCGGAGCGCCGCGACGAGATCATCGCCGCTCTCGCGCTCACCGCGAAGCCGTACTTCGGTGACGTGCTCTCCATGACGTACGCCGAGTGGCTCGGTCGGTTCCTCGAGCTCTCCTCCGACGGGTCGGGTTGGCTCGACGAGACGATCCGCGACCGCTTCCACGAGATGCTCCAGCGTGCGGAGGCCCGCCTCGCCGACGCTGACCACGGTCCCATCCCGACCCTCTTCGAGTCGCCCGCCGACGTCGAGGACGGCGCCGCCGCACTGGCGGTCCTGACCGATGCCTACGCCGCCGGCGTGCGGCTCCACCCGGCCGACCTGCCGTTCTTCCTCGAGGTCTGCACGCGTCCGGGCAAGCCGGTCCCGTTCGTCCCGGTGATCGACCAGGACGTACGTCGCTGGTACCGCTCGGACTCGCTCTGGCAGGCCCACGACGCGCGCTACGGCGCCGACGCCGTCGTCGTCATCCCCGGCCCCGACGCGGTCGGCGGGATCACCCGTGCCGACGAGCCGGTCGCCGAGCTGCTGTGCCGCTTCGAGGCCGCGGTCGTCGCCTCCGTCGAGGACGCCGCGATCCAGGACGTGCCCGGTCGCCGGCGTACCGACGACGCCGAAGGCGTGCTCGCGCTTGCCCTCGCCGCCCCCGACGCCGTCTGGGGTGGCCGCACGGTCGTCAACCCGCTGCGCCGGCTGGTCTCGGCCGACTCGACCACCGAGGTGGCGATCGAGGTGGAGGGCGACGCCGTCGTCGCGACGGTTCCGCTGTCCCGCGGCTCGCTGCGGCTGCGACTGCTGGTCGACGACGCCGTCGCCTCTGGCGCCGCTCCCGTCGTCGATGCGCCGGCCGAGGCGATGCGCGACCTGCTGGCCTTCGCGGCCGGCGGCTCGTCGGTCCTCGACAAGCGGCTGCTCACCGCGCACGCCGCGGTGACCGCCGTGGGCCGTACGCGCGTGGAGCCCGTGCTCGACGTGCTCGTCGGCCTCGCCTGGCCGGCCGTCTTCGCGGCTCTCTCGGCCCGCGAGGACGTCGCCGAGGGCTTCCTGGACCTCGTCCACCTCGATCACTCGATCGCCGGCTCGATCCCCAACACCCCGGTAGAGCCTGAGGTTGCGGCCTCCCTGGTCGACGTGCGCGACACCGAGGTCGGCCGCGTCGCCTCGGTGGCGGTCCGCGTCGGCGGCGTCCTGCTCACCGAGCGCTTCGCGATCCGCGGGCGTACGTCGACCGCCAAGCTCGCCGACCCCGCCGGCGCCGGAGGGGTCGCGGAGGTCGCGCCCGCCGAGCGTCGCAGCCGCGGTCGCGTCACCGTGACCGCACCGACCGACCTGCGCCCGTTCGCCGAGGTCACCGGCGACCACAACCCGATCCACACCAACGACGCGGTCGCCCGCCTCGCGGGCCTCCGCGGCCCGATCGTCCACGGCATGTGGATCTCGGCCACCGCGCAGCGCGCGCTCGCCGAGACCCTCGGTCGCCCGGTCGAGGGCTGGACCGCCCGCTTCCTCGCGCCGGTCAGCCCGGGGGCCAAGGTCGACCTGGCCTTCACCCGAGTCGGCTTCTCCCACGGCGACGAGGTCGTCGAGGTGCAGGCCAGCGTGCTCACCGAGGACGGGAGCACGCTCGTCATGACGGCCACGGCTCGCGTCCGGGCCGCGCGGACGGCGTACGTCTTCCCCGGCCAGGGCATCCAGAAGCAGGGCATGGGCATGGAGGGCTACGCGCGCTCTGCGGCCGCCAAGGAGATCTGGGACCGCGCCGACCAGCACACCCGCAAGGTGCTCGGCTTCTCCGTGCTCCGGGTCGTCAAGGACAACCCGACCGAGCTGCTCGTCGACGGCACCTGGCACCGCCACCCCGACGGCGTGCTCTTCCTGACCCAGTTCACCCAGGTCGCGATGGCGGTCCTCGGCTCGGCGCAGATGGCCGAGATGATCGAGGCCGGCGTGGCCGTCGACGACGCGGTCATCGCGGGTCACTCCGTCGGTGAGTACAACGCGCTCGCCGCCGTGTCCGGCGTCCTCGAGCTCGAGGCCGTCGTTGAGATCGTCTTCCGCCGCGGCTCGGTGATGCACACCCTGGTGCCGCGTGACGCCGAGGGCCGCAGCGACTACCGCCTCGCGGCGATCCGCCCCGCGCAGTTCGACTGCGCCGACGACGACGTCGCCGCGTTCATCGACTCGGTCGCCGAGACGTCCGGGGAGTTCCTCCAGATCGCCAACCTCAACCTCCGCGGCTCGCAGTACGCCATCGCCGGCACGGTCGCCGGCATGGACGCGCTCCAGGCCGAGATCGAGAAGCGGCGTGCGGCGTACGGCGGAAAGGCCGCGTTCGTCCTGGTGCCCGGCATCGACGTGCCGTTCCACTCGCGCGTGCTCGCCGACGGTGTGTCCGACTTCCGCCAGAAGCTCGACGAGCTGCTGCCGCCGGTGGTCGACCCCGCGCTGCTGGTCGGTCGCTACGTGCCGAACCTGGTCGCCCGTCCGTTCGCCCTCGACCGCGCCTTCCTCGAGGCGATCCTCGAGGTCGCGCCGGCCGACGCGATCCGCGTCGCCCTCGACGACTTCGACGCCTGGGCCGGCCGAGACGGCGAGCTGTGCCGCCTGCTGCTCGTCGAGCTGCTCGCCTGGCAGTTCGCCAGCCCGGTGCGCTGGATCGAGACCCAGGACCTGCTCTTCGCCGACGCCGCCGACGGTGGCCTGGGTGTCGAGCGGCTGATCGAGGTCGGTGTCGGCTCCGCGCCGACCCTGGCCAACATCGCCGCGTCCACGCTCAAGGTCCCGGAGGTACGCCGTACCCTCGCCGGCCCGGTCGAGGTCCTCAACCTCGAGCGTGACGCCAACGTCGTCTTCGGCCGTGACCAGGACGAGGTCGTCGAGCCGGACGTCGAGCCCGCCACGGATGCCGCGCCCGCCGAGGCGAAGGCTGCTCCGGTCGCCGCGCCCGCGTCGGTGTCGACCTCCGCGGCCCAGGACGTCGCCGACCTGCCGTTCACCGCGGCTGACGCGACCACGCTGCTGCTGGCCTGGTGGACCAAGTCCCACCCCGACGCGCTGGCGCCGACCGACAGCATCGAGAGCCTCACCGACGGTGCGTCGTCGCGCCGCAACCAGCTGCTGATGGACCTCGGTGCCGAGCTCGGCCTGGGTGCCATCGACGGTGCCGCCGAGGCACCGATCGCCCAGCTGACGGGGCAGGTCCAGGGCCTGGCCCGCGGCTACAAGCCGTTCGGCCCCGTCCTCACCGCTGCTCTCGGCGACCAGCTCAAGAAGGTCCTCGGCCCGATCGGCGCCCGCCAGTCGAGCGTGACCGACCGGGTCACCCAGACCTGGCAGCTCAGCGCGGGCTGGGGGAGCCACGTGCTCGCCGAGCTGGCCCTCGCCAGCCGCGAGTCCAGCGTCAGCAGCCTCGACGACGCCGTCGACGCGGCCGTCCAGGTCGTCGCCGAGCGCAACGGAGTTTCCGTCGCCCTGCCGTCCACCGGTGAGGCCGGGGGCGGAGTCATCGACTCGGCCGCCGCGGCCGAGCTGACCGGTGGCATCACCGACGCGCTCGTCGCCTCGGCCCGCACGATCCTGTCCCGCCTCGACGGGGCGTCGGTCGCGCCGGTCTCGACGGGCTCGAACGCCGAGGCTCTCGCTGTCGTCGCCCGCGTCGAGTCCGAGCTGGGCTCGGACTGGATGCGCCTGACCACCCCGAAGTTCGACGAGCGCCGCGCGGTGCTCTTCGACGACCGCTGGGCCAGCGCGCGGACCGACGTCGTCCGGGCCGCCCTGGGCAACGCCCCGCAGGCCGACCTGACCGGCGCGGGCGAGGCGGTGGCCGCCATCGCCCGCTTCCACGGCCTCGACGCGCTCGCCGAGCAGGCACTGGACACCACGCCCGGCACCTGGTCCGGTGAGGTCGCCGTCGTCACCGGCGCCGGCCCCGACTCGATCGCGGAGTCCGTCGTCGCGGCGCTCCTCGCGGGTGGTGCGACCGTCGTCGCGACCACCTCCAACGACAGCCCCGAGCGCATCGCCCGGTTCCGCGACCTCTACGCCCGCACGGCCCGCGCCGGCGCGGCCCTCTGGGTCGTCCCGGCCAACCTCGCGGCGTACGCCGACGTGGACGCGCTGGTCGACTGGGTCCGCAACGAGCAGGTCAAGCGCGTCGGTCCCAAGACCGAGGTCCTCAAGCCGGCCCTGCACCCGACGCTGCTGTTCCCGTTCGCGGCCGGCCCGGCCGCCGGCGACCTCGCCGACGCCGGCGCGCAGTCCGAGGCCCAGGCCCGGATCCTGCTGTGGTCCGTCGAGCGGCTGATCGGCGCCACGTGGGGCGACCAGCGCGTGCACGTCGTGCTGCCCGGCTCGCCCAACCGCGGCACCTTCGGCGGTGACGGCGCGTACGGCGAGACCAAGGCCGCTCTCGACGCCATCGTCGCCAAGTGGTCGGCCGAGCGCGGCTGGCCCGAGCGGGTCACCCTCGCCCACGCCGTCATCGGCTGGGTCGCGGGCACCGGCCTCATGGGCGGCAACGACCCGATGATCGACGCGGCCCGCGCCGCCGGCGTACGCGTCTGGAGCCCGGAGGAGATGGCCGCCGAGCTGCTCTCCCTGTGCACCGTCGAGGCTCGTGAGCAGGCGGCCGAGCGCCCCCTGCACGCCGACTTCGCCGAGGGCCTCGAGGGCGTCAACCTCCGCGACATCGCCGCCGGCATGTCGATGCCCAAGGCCGCAGCGGAGGACGAGATCACCACGATCGCCGCCCTCCCGGCCTCGCCTGCCGCCATCGCCGAGCCGGCCCGTCCCGAGGTCGCCCACCCGGCCCTCGCCGTCGACGACATGGTCGTCATCGTGGGTGCCGCCGAGCTCGGTCCCTGGGGCTCGAGCCGCACCCGCCACGAGGTCGAGGTCGGCGAGCTGTCCGCCGCCGGCGTCCTCGAGCTCGCCTGGTCGACCGGCCTGGTCCGCTGGGACGAGCAGGGCCGCACCTGGCGCGCCACCGAGGGCGACGAGGCGGTCGCCGAGCACGAGATCTTCGAGCGCTTCCACGACGTGGTCGTCGAGCGCTGCGGCATCCGTGAGTACGCCGACGACAACTCGATGGTCGACGGCACCGCGCCGCTGCTGGTCGGTGTCTTCCTCGAGGACGACCTCACGTTCAACGTCGACACCGAGGCCGAGGCCCGCGCCCTGCAGGCCAGCCACCCGGAGCAGACGCGCATCGCGCCGGCCGCCGACGGCTGGACCGTCACCCGCCTCGCGGGCACCCAGATCCGCGTCCCGCGCCGGATGAAGCTCACCCGCACCGTGGGTGGCCAGATCCCGACCGGCTTCGACCCGACGGGCTGGGGCATCCCCAAGGAGATGGTCGACACCGTCGACCGGCTCGCGCTGTGGAACCTCGTCTGCACCGTCGACGCGTTCCTCGCCAGCGGCTTCACGCCGGCCGAGCTGATGCGGTGGGTCCACCCGTCGCTGGTGGCCAACACCCAGGGCACCGGCATGGGCGGCATGACCTCCATGCAGTCGCTCTACCTCGACACGCTCCTCGGTGAGCCGGTCGCCAACGACCTGCTCCAGGAGGCGCTGCCCAACGTCGTCGCGGCGCACGTCATGCAGTCGTACGTCGGTGGCTACGGCGCGATGTCGCACCCCGTCGGCGCCTGCGCCACGACCGCGATCTCGATCGAGGACGGCATGGACAAGATCCGCCTCGGCAAGGCCGACTTCGTGGTGGCCGGTGGCTACGACGACCTCGGCGCCGAGGGCGTGATCGGCTTCGCCGCCATGTCCGCCACCGCCGACACCGAGGCCATGCGGGCCCAGGGCATCGCCGACAACCGCTTCAGCCGGGCCAACGACCGTCGCCGCGGCGGCTTCGTCGAGGGCCAGGGTGGCGGCACCGTCCTCCTGGCGCGCGGCAGCGTGGCCGCCCGGATGGGCCTGCCCGTCCTCGGTGTGGTCGCGTACGCCGCGTCGTACGCCGACGGCATCCACTCCTCGATCCCGGCCCCTGGGCTCGGGGCGCTGGCCGCCGGCCGGGGACGCGAGAACAGCCCGCTGGCGCGTGCGCTGGAGTCGCACGGCCTGAAGGCCGACGACGTCGCGGTGATCTCCAAGCACGACACCTCGACGGCCGCCAACGACCCCAACGAGGCCGACCTGCACGAGCGGCTCGCCGCGGCCATCGGCCGCAGCGAGGGCAACCCGCTGCACGTCGTCTCGCAGAAGACGCTGACCGGTCACGCCAAGGGCGGCGCCGCGGCGTTCCAGGTCATCGGCCTGTGCCAGACCCTGGCCGCCGGCGTCATCCCGCCCAACCGCAGCCTCGACTGCGTCGACCCGGAGATGGCCAAGCACCCGCACCTGGTGTGGCACCGCGAGGCGCTGCGCACCGGCCCGCTCAAGGCCGGCCTGGTGACCAGCCTCGGCTTCGGCCACGTCGCCGGCATCGTCGCGATCGCGCACCCCGAGGTGTTCGTCGCGGCGCTGCCCGCCGACGAGCAGGACGCCTACCGGGCCGCGGCGCGCGAGCGTCGCATCGCCGGTGCCCTCCGGGTCGCCCGCACGATGCTCGGCGAGCCGGGATTCGTACGTCGCTCCGACCGCCGACTGGGCGAGGAGACGCCGAAGGAGCTCGAGGCCGACGTGCTGCTCAACGCCGACGCCCGGTTGGACGAGTCGGGCGTCTACGAGTGGTGCAAGCGATGACGGCCGGGCTCGGGGTGGACCTGGTCAACGTACCCGCGTTCGCCGAGCAGCTCGCCCGGCCGGGCTCGCGGTTCTCCACGGTCTTCACCGTGGGGGAGCGGGCCGAGGCCGTGAACCGGCAGCTCGAGGGTGACCGCCTGGCGGCCTACTGGGCCGCCCGGTGGGCCGCCCGCGAGGCACTGGTCAAGGCCTGGTCGGCGACCGTCTACGGCGAGGCGCCGCCGGCCGGCGACGAGGTGCTCGGCGAGGTCGAGGTCGTCGTCGACGCCTGGGGCCGGCCGCGGCTGTTGCTGCACGGTGGCACCCGGGAGGCGCTGTCGGCGTACGACACCCAGCTCTCGCTCAGCCACGACGGCGACAGCGCGATCGCCGTCGTCATGCTCAACGAGTCCGCTCAGTCGCCCGCCTCGGCAGCGAGCAGGTAGGCCATGAGCAGCCGTTTGAGCTCGATGATCGCCTCCGCGTGGCTCTGCCCGTCGCGGACCGAGAAGTTGAGCATGGAGTAGGCGACGTGGACGAGTACTTCGGCAATGATGCGTCGGCGCTCGCGCGGCGTCTTCGGGGTGAGTGGTGCGAGCACGCGCGCCACCTCGGCCGCCAGCTCGCGCTCGGTCACGGCCGCCGTGGCACGGGTGGAGGGCGTGGACTGGACCGCGTGCCAGACCGCGCGCCGCGACGGGTCCTTGGCCCACAGGTCCGCCACGTGGTCGATCAGGCGGTCGACCAGGACCAGCCAGTCGAGCGTGGGGAGCTGCTCGGCCAGGACCGCCAGCTCCTCCTGCACCGCGACCGCGTCGACCCGGTCGAGCTCGCACACGATGACGTACTTGTTCGCGAAGAACTGGTACAGCGTCCCGATCGGGACCCCCGCCCGCGACGCCACCTCCTCGCAGGTGAACGACTCGAAGCCCACGTCGAGCAGCACGTCACGGCTCGCCTGCAGCATCTGGTCGAACTTGATCCGGCTCCGCTCCTGAGCGGGGCGCCGTCGCGGCTCGAGCAGATCAGTCACGACCCGAACCATAGACAACACAGAGCCCCAACGGGAGGAACCCGATGACCCAGCAGCTCGAACGCCCCGCCACCCGCCCCGCCCCCGCTCACCACCGCGACGTCCTGGAGGACCGTCGGGCGCGCGACATCCCGGCGCCCCGCGGGGTCCGGGTCTACACCGCCGGGGAGCGCGCCCGGGGCCTCTGCGACCCCGGGACGTTCGTCGAGCTGACCCCGATGCGGGCCGGCGGAACCTCCGGAACCGTCGCCGGTTGGGGCGATGTCGAGGGGCGTCCGGTCGTCGTCATCGCCCACGACGCCGCCGTCGCCGCGGGTGCGATCTCGGCCGTCTTCGCCGAGGGCGTGCAGAAGGCGCAGCGCCTCGCGATCGATCGCGGCTTCCCGATCGTCTACCTCAACGACTCCAGCGGCGCCCGCATCCACGACGGCATCCACGCCCTCCACGGCTGCGGTGGCATCTTCAAGCTCAACGTCGAGGCCTCGACCAAGGTCCCGCAGATCTCGGTGATCCTCGGCCCGTGCGCCGGCGCCGCGGCGTACTCGCCCGCCCTCACCGACTGGACGATCATGGTCAAGGGCGCCGCGCAGATGTTCCTGACCGGGCCCGACGTGGTGCGCTCGGCCACCGGTGAGGACGCGACCGCCGACGAGATCGGCGGCTCGGGCATGCACACCCGCGTCAGCGGCGTGGCCCACCTCGAGGTCGAGAGCGAGGACGCCGCGATCCAGGCGACCCGCGACCTGCTCTCCTACCTGCCCAGCGCCGTCGGTGGCGAGCTCCCGCTCCGCACTCCCCGCGAGCCCGACGCGCGCGCCGCCGAGCGGCTCCCGCACGTCGTGCCGGACAAGTCCTCGGTCGTCTTCGACATGAACCAGGTGCTCGACGGTGTCCTCGACGCCGGCCCGCGACTGACGCTGATGCCCGACTACGCGCCGTCGATCCTGACCACGTTCGGCCGGCTCGCTGGCCGCCCGGTCGGCGTGCTGGCCAACCAGCCGGCCGCCCGCGGCGGCATCCTGGACGCGAAGTCCTCGGTCAAGGCGAGTCGCTTCGTCGAGTTCTGCACCCGCTTCGGCGTACCGGTCCTGACGTTCGTCGACGTGCCCGGCTTCCTGCCCGGCACCGTCGAGGAGTCGCGTGGCGTCATCACGCACGGCGCCACGCTGCTGCGGGCGTACGCCGCCGCGACCTCGCCGCTGCTGACCGTGGTGGTCCGCAAGGCGTACGGCGGCGCGTACATCGCGATGGGCTCCAAGTCGCTCGGCGCCGACTTCTCGTGGGCCTGGTCGGGCTCCGAGGTCGCCGTCATGGGGCCGGGTGGCGCGGTCAACCTGCTGCACCGCCGCGCCCTCGCTGCGTCCGACGACCCGGAGACGCTGCGCGCGGACCTCGCGGCCGACTACCGCGAGGAGGTCGCCCGCCCGTGGCTGGCCGCCGAGGCCGGCATCATCGACGACGTCATCCTCCCCGAGGAGACGCGCGAGCGGATGGTCGCTGCGCTGGCGATGCTGTACGCCGGCGGAGCCCGATGAGGCCCGTCCTGGCCCCGATCGTCGCGACGGTCTGGAAGATCGACGTCGCTCTCGGGGACAGGGTGGAGAAGGGCCAGCAGGTCGCCGTCCTCGAGTCGATGAAGATGGAGATCCCGCTCAACGCACCGGCCAGCGGCGTCGTGATGGCGCTCCCTGCCGCGATCGGTCAGATCGTGCAGGAGGGCGAGCCGGTCGCGTTGATCAATCCTGCTTCTTAGGCGCTGCCTTCTTGGCCGGAGCCTTCTTCGCGGCCGGCTTCGGAGCGGCGGCCTGCTTCGGGGCAGCGGGCAGTGCGGGCGCGGCGGCCGCCTTCTTGGCTGCCGCCTTGGTGGCGAGCGCTGCCTTCGCGACCCGAGCGGCCTCGGCCTTCGCCTCCTTGGCGGCAGCGGCGGCCTCGGCCTTCGCCTGGCGGGCGGCTGCGGCGGCCTCGGCCTTCGCCTCCTTGGCGGCCTGGAGCTCGGCGTCCTTGGCGGCCCGGACCTCGGCGTCGGTCAGCTCCCGGGTCAGCACCCGAGCCGCCCGGTTCTTCGCCGGCGTCGGATCGGTGCCGACGATCGCGAAGATCGGCGAGGTCAGCTTCTCCAGCGCGGTGACGGCCTCGGCGTGCCGCTCGGCCAGCTTGGCGACGACACCGGCGAGCTCGGCCTGAGCCTCGGCCAGGGTCGCGACCGTCTCGGCGAGCTCGCGCTGGCGCACGATGAAGTCCTGCAGCGGCTGGGCCGTCGCGCCGGCGATGCCGGTGATGCCCGCGGCCAGGCCCGCGACCGTTCCGGCGAGGTCGGCCACCTGTCCGGCGACCTGACCGACCAGCTCGTCGGGCCGGGTCACCGCGGCACCGGCGATGCCGGCCGTCGTACGGACCGTCTCGGCGGCGAGCTTCGTCGCTCCTCGCTGTACGGCGAACAGCAGGTCGAGGGGGTTGTCAGCCATGGCGACAGAGTGGCAGACGGCAGCGCGTTCCGACCATGAATACGGTCATGTCCGATTTCCGCTAGAAGGTGTCGGTGGCGACGGGCAGGATGGAGACATGACCCAGCCCGACACCGACGAGGCCCGCTACACCGCGGTGAAGTCGCGCGATCGGCGCTACGACGGGGTGTTCTACACGGCCGTCCGCACGACCGGCATCTACTGCCGCCCGTCCTGCCCGGCCCGTACGCCGGCCCGCGGCAACGTCAGCTTCCACCCGACCGCGGCGGCCGCGCAGCTCGCCGGCTACCGCGCCTGCAAGCGCTGCCTGCCGGACGCGACACCCGGCAGCCCCGAGTGGGACGTCGCCGCGACCGCAGCCGGGCGGGCGATGCGGCTCATCCTCGATGGCGTCGTCGACCGCGAGGGCGTGCCCGGTCTCGCGGCTCGGATGGGGTACGCCGAGCGGCACCTCAACCGCGTCCTCACCGCCGAGCTGGGAGCGGGGCCGCTCGCGCTCGCGCGGGCACAGCGCGCGCAGACCGCGCGGATCCTCATCGAGACCACCTCGCTGCCGTTCGCCGACGTCGCGTTCGCTGCGGGCTTCGCCAGCGTCCGGCAGTTCAACGACACCGTCCGCGAGGTGTACGCCGCCAGCCCGACCGAGCTGCGTGGCCGGCGCGGGGGAGTCGGAGGGAGCGGCATCGAGCTGCGGCTCGCCGTACGTGCGCCGTTCGCGGGCCGCGCGTTGCTCGACTTCCTCGCGGTCCGCGCGGTGCCGGGCATCGAGACGAGCGGGCCGGGCTGGTACGCCCGGACGCTCGACCTCCCGCACGGACCGGCGACGGTCCGGCTCGAGCTCGACGACGTGGCGGGGGAGGGGACGGCGTTCGTCCCGGCGAGGTTCGTCCTCGCCGACCTGCGCGACCTCGGCGCGGCGATCGCCAGGACGCGCCGGCTGATCGACGCGGACGCCGACCCGGTCGCGGTCGACGACCACCTCGCTGCCGACGCCACGCTCGCGCCGCTCGTCGCGCGGCGGCCGGGGCTCCGCGTGCCCGGTCACGTCGACGGCGTCGAGCTCGCGACCCGCGCCGTGCTCGGCCAGCAGGTCAGCGTGGCCGCCGCCCGGACCCTCGCGGCTCGGCTCGTCGCGGCGCACGGCGAGGAGGTCGAGACCGACGTACCCGGCCTGACGCACCTGTTCCCGTCCGCGCCGGCGCTGGCCGCGATCGACCCGGGGTCCGTCGCGGTGCCGCGGGCGCGCGGCCGGTCGCTGATCGGCATGGCCCGCGCGCTCGCCGACGGCGACCTGGTCCTCGAGCCGGGGCCGGCCCGCTCCGACGTACGCCGCGACCTGCTCGCCCTGCCCGGCATCGGCCCCTGGACGGCCGACTACATCGCGCTGCGTGCGCTCGGAGATCCGGACGTGTTCCTGCCGACCGACGTCGGCGTACGCAACGCTCTCGGTGGTCGGGCCGGCCGACACCCGGACCCCGAGGCCTGGGCGCCCTGGCGCTCGTACGCCCTGCTGCACCTGTGGACCTCGCTGACCCCGACCCCTGAGGGAGAATGACCGCGACATGTGGACCGTGATGAGGAGCCCGATCGGGCCGCTGCGGATCGTCGAGCACTCCGGTGCGATCACGGCGATCGAGTTCAGCCCGTTCATCGACCAGTCGGGTCGGCCGAAGGGCGAGCGCGCCGACGACGCACCGCTGCTGCGTGCCGCCGTCGACCAGCTCACGGCGTACTTCGCCGGCGAGCTCACCACCTTCGACCTCCCGCTCGAGCCCTACGGCAGCCCGTTCCAGCAGGCCGTGTGGGCTGAGCTGGTCAAGATCGACTACGGCCAGACCGCGTCGTACGGCGAGATCGCCGCCCGCCTCGGCAAGACCAACGCCGCCTCCCGCGCGGTCGGCGTCGCCAACGGCGCCAACCCGATCCCGATCGTGATCCCGTGCCACCGCGTGATCGGTGCCGACGGCACCCTCACCGGCTACGCCGGCGGCATCGAGCGCAAGCAGACGCTCCTCGACCTCGAGCGCACCGACCAGCTGTTTTGAGGGGCGCCCGCCGGGGCAGGACGTGGTGCGTGACGACGCCACGACTCTCGCCGCAGGGCAAGGCGCAGGCCGCGTTCGGCATCGGCCTGCTGCTGGCCCTGCTCAGCGTGCCGTTCGCCGACGACCTGGCCCGGCTCCTCGTCGACCTCGGTGTCGCCGGCCGTGGGGCCGCGCCGCACAACGTGCGCGTTCTCTGGCTCGCCAGCGCGACGCTGCTGCCCCTGACCGTGGCGATCGGGTCGACCCTGCGCAGGGGCTGGCTGATGCCGCTCGGCTACTGCGTCGGTCTGCTTCCGGTGCTGCCGCTGCTCGGCGGACGTCGGCTCGCGTTCGAGCGCAACATCGACGCGGATCCGCAGGCCTCGGTCGGCGCGACGTTCCTCGTCGTTGCCCTGCTGCTGGTGTGCACGATCGTGCCGGTGGTGGCGGTCAACCTCGCTCGGCCGGTACGGCCTGAGGGCGGCTGATCTGCGGCATCAGTTCTGAGGTTGTGAAGTGGAGCGAGGCCCAGGGGCCTCGCTCCACTTCACAACCTCGAGGTCACTCGGCGGCAGCCCGCCGCAACGACTCCGACAGCCGCTCGGCGGCGGCGAGAACGGCGGGGGCGTGCATCCGGCCGGGCTGGCGGGAGAGGCGCTCGAGCGGCCCGGACACGGAGACCGCCGCGATCACCTTGCCGCCGGGGGAGCGGATGGGGGCGGAGACGGACGCGACGCCCTGCTCGCGCTCGCCGACCGACTGGGCCCAGCCACGGCGGCGGATCGCCGACAGCTCGGCGGCGGAGAACGCGGAGTTCTGCAGGCCGCGGTGGATGCGCTCCGGGTCGTCCCAGGCGAGCAGGACCTGTGCGGCCGAGCCGGCCCGCATGGTCAGCTGCGAGCCGACGGGGATGGTGTCACGCAGGCCGGAGGGACGCTCGGCCGCGGCGACGCAGACGCGGTGGTCGCCCTGGCGGCGCCACAGCTGGGCGGACTCGCCGGTGATGTCGCGCAGGCGGGCCAGGACCGGTCCGGCGGTCGCCAGCAGGCGGTCCTCACCGGCTGCGGCGGACAGCTCGGCCAGGCGCGGGCCCAGGACGAACCGGCCCTGCATGTCGCGCGCCACCAGCCGGTGGTGCTCCAGCGCGACCGCCAACCGGTGCGCGGTCGGCCGGGCCAGGCCGGTCCCGGCCACCAGGCCGGCCAGGGTCGCAGGTCCGGACTCCAGTGCAGTGAGCACCAGGGCCGCCTTGTCGAGTACGCCGACGCCGCTCGAGTTGTCCATATGGCAATACTGCCGTCTCAGCCCCTGGGATGCAAGCGGTAGGCTGGTGAGCAGCAGCTCAGACCGGGCTGCGCAGCACTCACGGAGGTAGTCATGGGCAAGACCCTGGCGGAGAAGGTCTGGGACGAGCACGTCGTCCGATCGGTCGATGGTGAACCGGATCTGCTCTACATCGACCTTCACCTTCTGCACGAGGTGACCAGCCCGCAGGCGTTCGACGGCCTCCGGATCGCGGGCCGCAAGGTCCGCCGTCCGGACCTGACCCTCGCGACCGAGGACCACAACGTCCCCACGCTCGACTGGGACAAGCCGATCGCCGACCCGGTCTCCAAGACCCAGGTCGACACCCTGCGCAAGAACGCCGCCGAGTTCGGCGTACGCCTCCACCCGCTCGGTGACATCGAGCAGGGCATCGTCCACGTCGTCGGCCCGCAGCTCGGCCTGACCCAGCCGGGCATGACCATCGTCTGCGGCGACTCGCACACCTCCACGCACGGCGCGTTCGGCGCCATCGCGTTCGGCATCGGTACGTCGGAGGTCGAGCACGTCCTGGCGACGCAGACCCTGATGCAGGCCAAGCCCAAGACCATGGCGGTCACCGTCAACGGCACGCTGCCGGCCGGTGTCACCTCCAAGGACCTGATCCTCTACCTGATCACCCAGACCGGCACCGGTGGTGGACAGGGCTACATCGTCGAGTACCGCGGGCAGGCCATCGAGGAGCTCTCGATGGAGGGCCGCATGACGGTCTGCAACATGTCGATCGAGTGGGGCGCGAAGGCCGGCCTCATCGCTCCCGACCAGACCACCTTCGACTACATCGAGGGCAAGCCCGAGGCGCCCAAGGGCGCCGACTGGGACGCCGCGGTGACCCACTGGAAGACCCTCGTCACCGACGCCGACGCGCGGTTCGACAAGGAGATCGTCATCGACGCGGCCGACGTGACGCCGTTCGTCACCTGGGGCACCAACCCGGGTCAGGGCGCGCCGCTCGGCTCCAACGTTCCGGTCCCGTCGGACTTCGCCGACGAGCAGGACCGCATCGCCGCCGAGAAGGCGCTGGAGTACATGGGCCTCGAGGCCGGTCAGCCGCTGCGCGAGGTCAAGGTCGACACCGTCTTCGTCGGCTCCTGCACCAACGGCCGCATCGAGGACCTCCGCCTCGCCGCCGACATCATCAAGGGCCACAAGGTCGCCGACGGCACCCGCCTGCTCGTCGTCCCCGGCTCGGTGCGCGTGCGCAACCAGGCGATGGAGGAGGGCCTGGACAAGGTCTTCATCGAGGCCGGCGCCGAGTGGCGTGGCGCGGGCTGCTCGATGTGCCTGGGCATGAACCCCGACACGCTCGCCCCGCAGGAGCGCAGCGCGTCGACGTCCAACCGCAACTTCGAGGGGCGCCAGGGCAAGGGTGGTCGCACCCACCTGGTGTCCGTCCCCGTCGCGGCGGCCACCGCCGTCCGCGGAACCCTCTCGTCCCCCGCCGACCTGGAGGCCTGATCACCATGGAGAAGTTCACCTCCCACACCGGTACGGCGCTCCCGCTGCGTCGCTCCAACGTCGACACCGACCAGATCATCCCGGCGGTCTACCTCAAGCGCGTCACCCGCACGGGCTTCGAGGACGGCCTGTTCGCCGCGTGGCGCAACGACCCGGAGTTCGTGGCGAACAAGCCCGAGTACCAGGGTGTCTCGATCCTCGTGGCCGGTCCCGACTTCGGAACCGGCTCCTCGCGGGAGCACGCCGTCTGGGCGCTCATGGACTATGGCTTCAAGGTCGTGCTCTCGAGCCGCTTCGCCGACATCTTCCGCGGAAACTCCGGCAAGGCCGGGCTCCTCTCGGTGCCCGTCGAGCAGGACGTCATCGAGAAGCTGTGGGACCTGGTCGAGGCCGACCCGGCCACGCAGATCACCGTCGACCTCGAGGCCAAGACCGTCACCGCCGGTGACCTCGTCGCACCCTTCGAGATCGACGACTACACGCGCTACCGCCTGCTCAACGGCCTCGACGACATCGGCATCACGCTCGGCAACGAGGCCGACATCTCGGCGTACGAGTCGAAGCGGCCGACCTGGAAGCCGGTCACGCAGCACGCCTGATCCATACGTCATCAACACCGAAAGCCCCCATTTCATGGGGGCTTTCGGCATTTCGGAATCAATTCGTACGCCGATTGGTCGATGCCGCACATCGCGGATCCCGCAAAAAAAGGGCAAATAGTGCGGCGTGGTGATTGGCAGAAGGGGGTTTCCTGCTTAGCGTCATCGACTAAGGACGTCGGGCGAGGGCCCGGCTGCGGACCAGCAAAGGGCGGCGGGGAAGCCGCCCTTGCGGAAGGACAAGTAGTGAACAAGTCTCAGTTGATCGATGCGCTCTCCGAGCGTTTCGATGGCAACCGCAAGGCGGCAGCGAACGCTCTCGACGCCGTGCTCGACACCATCACGCGACAGGTCGCGAAGGGCGAGAAGGTCGCCATCACCGGCTTCGGCTCCTTCGAGAAGCTCGTGCGCAACCCGCGTCTGGTCCGCAACCCGCAGACGGGTGAGCAGATCAAGACCAAGAAGAAGTCGGTTCCGAAGTTCACTCCGGGCCAGGACCTGAAGAACATCATCTCCGGCGCCAAGAAGCTGCCGCCGCTGCCGAAGGCCAAGAAGGCCGCCGCCAAGCCGGCCGCCGTCGCCGCGCCCGTCAAGAAGGCAGCCGCCTCCGCGTCCAAGAAGGCCGCTCCGGCCAAGAAGGCGGCGACGTCCGCCGCCAAGAAGGCCACGGCTCCGGCCAAGAAGGCCGCTGCTCCGGCGAAGAAGGCCGCGACCACGGCGGCCAGCACCGCCGCCAAGAGGGCCGCTCCGGCCAAGAAGGCCGCCACGACCGCCGCCAAGAAGGCGACGACCACGGCGACCAAGAAAGCCGCTCCGGCCAAGAAGACGGCGACCACGGCCGTCAAGAAGGCGACCGCTCCGGCCACGAAGTCGGCGCCGGCGAAGAAGGCCCCCGCCAAGAAGGCCGCTCCGGCTGCCAAGAAGGCCGCTCCGGCCAAGAAGGCGCCCGCGAAGAAGGCGCCCGCGAAGAAGGCTCCGGCCAAGAAGGCCTGACCTCACCGCACCGTCACGACGGGCCGTCCCTTCGGAGGCGGCCCGTCGTCATTCCTGGGGGAGGAGCCCCAACGCGGCCGCGGTCGAGCGCCCGACGCCGAGCCTGACCGCCTCGGCCAGCGTCGCCTCGTCGTCCACGTCGCGGCGCAGCCTGGCCAGCTCGCCCGCGATCGCGACCGCCCCGGTGCCCGCGTGCGCGGCGCGCGAGTCGATGCCGAAGTGCGGGTCGAACTCGTCGTACGCCGCCGTGTAGAGCGTGGTCCCGCTGCCTTCGGCGTCCGCGCAGTACGCCGGGCGCGACCCGACCGACGACAGTGCGACGTCCAGCTCGGCACCCGTGAGTGCCGGCAGGTCGGCGAGCAGCGCGACCGGTCGCAGCTCGGGCCAGCGGGCGGCCGCGTCCGCAGCGCCCAGGCGCAGTGCGGCATTCAGCCCGTCAGCAGGATCCGCGACGACCTCCGCGCCGAGCTCGCGTGCCGCGGGCGCGAAGTCGTCGTCGGTGATGACCACGACCCGGCGTACCCGCTCGGCGCGACGTGCGGCGTCGATCGTGTCGACCGCGATCGCGCGCGCGAGACCTGGGCGATCGGGGACCCCGGCGAGCCGGGACTTGCCCACCGCCGGTGACTTCACCGGGATCAGCGCGACGAACCGCAGCTCTGCGAGGGACACGGGTGCATCGTCCCAGGTGACGCCATGGGAGTCGGCAGGCCGGGGCCGCTTCGTTCAAAGAATGAACATCCGGCCCGTACCCATTCTCCGCGAGAGTCAAGACTTGAACATGGACCGGGAGGACGGTTGAGTGGCGTGCGTCACATTCTCGGACCGTCGGCTCCGCCCCACCAAGGCAGCCGGCAGCAGGAAGGAACCCCCATGAGCGAGCACGCGGCTCTGTCGGACGAACCATCGATCTTCGGCGACGACGAGGGAGGCAGCAGCACCGGCGTCATCCGGGTCGCCTCGGTTGCCGCGCTCGGCGGCTTGCTGTTCGGCTACGACAGCGCGGTGATCAACGGCGCGGTCGCCTCCATCCAGGACGCCTTCCACGTCAGCGACGGGGTGCTCGGCTTCGCGGTCGCCTCGGCGCTGCTCGGCGCTGCCGCCGGTGCGATGAGCGCGGGGCGCATCGCCGACCGGATCGGACGACTCAGGGTCATGAAGATCGCCGCGGTGCTGTTCTTCATCAGCGCCGTCGGCACCGGCCTGGCGCCGAACCTCACGCTGCTCGTCGTGGGCCGAGTCGTCGGCGGCGTCGCCATCGGCATCGCGTCGGTCATCGCGCCGGCGTACATCGCCGAGACGTCCCCGGCACGCATCCGCGGCCGTCTGGGCTCCCTGCAGCAGATGGCGATCGTGCTCGGCATCTTCTTGTCGTTGCTCGTCGACTACCTGTTGGCCCACGCGGCCGGCGGCGCGGACCAGGACCTCGCGCTCGGTCTGGAGGCCTGGCGCTGGATGTTCATCGCGATGGCCGTGCCTGCGGTGGTGTACGGCGTGCTGTCGATGACCATCCCGGAGTCCCCGCGCTTCCTGGTGGCGCAGCAGCGGATCCCCGAGGCCCGCAAGGTCCTCACCCTGCTGCTCGGCGAGGCGAACCTCGACATCACCATCGACCGGATCCGGACCAGCCTGCACACGGACAAGAAGCCGTCGTGGAGCGATCTGCGCCGCGCGACGGGCGGGATCTACCCGATCGTGTGGGTGGGCCTGGGCCTGTCGATCTTCCAGCAGGCTGTCGGCATCAACGTGATCTTCTACTACTCCAACATCCTCTGGGAGGCCGTGGGCTTCAAGGAGAGCGCATCGTTCAAGATCAGCGTGTTCACCTCGATCGTCAACATCCTCACCACCATCATCGCGATCGCGCTCGTGGACCGGGTGGGGCGCAAGCCCCTGCTGCTCGTGGGCTCGGCCGGGATGGCGGTGACCCTGGGCGCCATGGCGATCTGCTTCGGCACCGCCGACGTGGTCAACGGGACGCCCCACCTGCACGGTGCCGCCGGGCCGGTCGCGCTGGTCGCCGCCAATCTGTTCGTCGTGTTCTTCGGGATGAGCTGGGGTCCGGTCGTGTGGGTGCTGCTCGGCGAGATGTTCCCCAACCGGATCCGCGGTGCGGCCCTGTCGCTCGCCGCGGCCGGGCAGTGGGCGGCCAACTGGGTGATCACCGTCAGCTTCCCGCCACTCAAGAGTCTCTCCCTGGTGCTGGCCTACGGGCTCTACACGATGTTCGCCGTGCTCTCGCTGCTGTTCGTGGTCAAGCTGGTCAAGGAGACCAAGGGCATGGCCCTCGAGGACATGGACGAGACGGCGGGCGTGAGCCCCGAATCGCCCATCGCACCGGCACTCTGAGGATCCGTCATGAACACGAACACGAAGAGGCGTCGCAAGGTCGCGGTGCTCGGCCCCATCCCGCACGACCACATCACCACCCACAACGGCGAGGTCATCGACAAGTACGGCTGTGCGCTCTACACGGTCGCGGCGCTCGCCTCGCTGCTCGGTCCCGACGACGTCGTGTGCCCGATCGTCAACGTCCGTCAGCACGACGAGGCGCACATCAAGGAGGCGCTCAGCCAGTTCACCAACGTCGATCTCACCGGTATCCGGTCGGAGAGCGATCGCGGTGACGTCATCGAGCTGACCTATACCTCGCACAACCGGCGCGACGAGCGCCAGACGGGGTTCATGCACCCGATCGCGCCCGCCCACGTGGACTTCGCGCTCGATGCCGACATCTTCGTGGGGGTGCCGATCACGGACTACGAGCTGGCTCAACCGACGCTGGCCTACATCCGGGCCCACAGCGAGGGGACCATCCTGATGGACTGCCACGGCCCCACGGTCGCGCTGACTGCCAGCGGTCAGCGGGTGCCGCGGCTCTGGATCGACCGGGACCCGTGGCTGCAGAACATCGACATCATGAAGATGAACCTCGAGGAGGCGGGGTGCAGCTGGTTCCCGCCTCCGGGCGCTGACCCGGCCCTGCTGGGTGCGCCTCTTCCGGTCGAACAGCTCCCCGAGTTCGCCGAGCACTGCCTGGGCCTCGGCGTGAAGGCCGTGTGCGTGACGCTCGATGAGGAGGGCTGCGCCCTGTTCTTCAACGACGACAACGGCGAGATCGTGCACCACGTCGTGCCCCAGATCCATGTCCCCGACGTCGTCGACACCACCGGCTGTGGAGACTCCTTCGCCGCCGGGATGGCGTTCGGCTATCTCGAGACGGGTGATCTCGTCGCCGCGGCGCAGTACGGCAACGCGATGGGTGCGCAGCGCTGCTCGGGCAAGGACCTCTCGGTCTACCTGTCGCTGGAGCAGACCCGGGAGCAGATCCGGGTCGCGTACGGCGCCAGCGCGCGGGTCTGAGGGACGGGCGATGGAGAGCAACGACAGCTGGCTGCTCGAGGAGCAGGGCTGGGACCCTGCCCGTGCCAACTACCACGAGACCGTCTTCACCGTCGGCAACGGCCGGCTCGGCACCCGCGGGTGCCTGGAGGAGCGGCACACCGGTGCGATCCCCGGCACCTTCGTCGCGGGTGTGTACGACGGCCACGACTCGCCCGTCGTGGACCTCGTGACAGCACCGGACTGGCTCTCGACCGACGTGTACGTCGACGGCGTCCGCCTCGACACCCAGTCCGCGACCGTCGCGTCGCACCACCGGGTGCTCGACCTGCGTACCGGCGTGCTCACCCGCACCACCGAGCTCACCGATGCGGCGGGGCGCCGCACGCGGCTGGTGACCCGACGGCTGGCGAGCATGGCCGACCGCGACCTGTGTGCGCTGCAGATCGAGGTGACCCCGCTCGACCACGACGCCGAGATCGTCGTCCTCACCGGGATCGACGGTCACTGCCGCAACCTGGAGCGGTTGCCGGCGTACCCCGAGGGCACGAGGTTCGGCTACGACCGCAAGTGGGACAAGTGGGCCCGCTCCACCCACCTCGTCGAGCAGGGGCACGGCTTCGAGGCCGGCATCGGGCATCTGACGATGCGCACGATCGAGTCCGGCGTCGACATCGGGTACGCCGTCGAGGTGTCCACGCCCGGCGATGCCGTCCCGCGCCGCCAGGTCCAGCGTCATGAGTACGTCGGTGTGCAGCTCACCTTCGAGGGGCGAGCGGGGGAGCCGGTGGTCGTCGACAAGCTGGTCGCGATCGCCACCTCGCGGGACCCCATCGGTGTGCCGGACGTCAGGGCGCGCGCGATGGAGGTGCTGGGCCGGCACGGCGCGGGCGGCTACCAGGCCGCTGCCGAGGCCAGCGCCGTCGCGTGGGAGCGGCTGTGGGACGCCTCCGACATCACCGTGGTGGGCGACGACCGCGTCACCCTGGCGCTGCGGCTCTCGGTCTACCACCTGCTGATCGCGGCCAACCCCGACGACCCGACGGTCAGCATCGGCGCGAAGTCCCTGTCCGGCGAGGGCTATCGCGGCCACGTCTTCTGGGACACCGAGATCATGATGTTGCCGTTCTTCCTGTTCACCCAGCCACAGACGGCGCGCGCGCTGCTCGGCTACCGCCACCACACGCTGCCGGGGGCCCGGCAGGTCTCGCAGGAGAACGGCACCGGCGGCGCGCGGTTCCCGTGGGAGTCGGCCGGCACCGGGCTGGAGGAGTGCCCGATGTTCACCCCCGACGGGCAGAACCGCTTCTACACCCGCGAGGAGGAGGTCCACGTCTCCGCGGACGTCGCCTTCGGCATCGTGCAGTACGCCGCTGTCACCGGCGACGACGACTTCCTGCTCGGCGACGGCGCGGAGGTGCTGTTCGAGACGAGCCGCTTCTGGGTCGACCGGTGCGAGGCCGACGGCGACCGGCTCGCGATCAGGAAGGTGATGGGCCCCGACGAGTTCCACTCCCACGTCGACAACAACGCCTTCACCAACCGGCTCGCGGCATGGCACCTCGAGCAGGCCGTCGCGGTCCACGACCGCATGCGCACCGAGCGGCCCGAGCAGCTCGCCGAGCTGGCGGACCGGATCGGGCTCGGCCCGGACGAGCCCGCGCGCTGGGCGGACGCGGCTGCCCGGATCACGGCGGTGCCGGCCGCTGACGCGGGCCTGATCGAGCAGTTCGACGGCTACTTCGATCGTCTCGACGTCCCGGTCACCGACTGGGACGCGAACGACATGCCTCGCTACCCGGAGGGTCGCAACCACTTCAACTGTGAGGAGACCCAGCTGCTCAAGCAGCCCGACGTGGTGATGCTGATGTATCTGTTCCCCGACGCCTACACACCGGAGACGCGGCGCGCGAACTTCGACTACTACGAGGCCAGGACGCTGCACAAGTCATCGCTCAGCCCCTCCATCCACGCGATCGTCGGCCTCGAGATCGGTGACACCGAGCACGCCGAGCGGTACTTCGGTCGGTCGGCGTACGTCGACCTCGACGACAACCAGGGCAACACGGAGGAGGGAATCCACATCGCCTCGGCCGGTGGCACCTGGCAGATCGCGGTGCACGGCTTCGGGGGATTCCGGGTGCTGCAGGGCGGGCTGCACTTCGACCCCAAGCTGCCGGCCTCCTGGGAACGTCTGCGGTTCAGCGTGCGCCACGGCGACGCCGTCGTACGCGCCGACCTCGGACACGACGACGCGGTCCTCCTGATGGAGGGGGTCGCCGAGCTGCCGGTGGTGGTGCGCGGGGCGGAGGTCACGCTGCGGAACGGTGTCGAGCAGCGCGTGCCGCTCACCGCGTCGTGCCCGCCGTCGGGACGGTGAGGCGGGGGTGACGTCAGAGCCGCGCGAGGGGTCGCTGGCCGGCCTCCGGGAGTTCAACCGGGCCCGCATCATCGGCGTGCTGCGCGCCGCGGGCGAGCTGAGCCAGGCCGATCTGGTGCGGCACACGGGCCTCTCGGCCGCCACCATCTCCAACATCGTGCGCGACCTGGACGGCGCCGGTCTCGTCACGGTGCGGACGAAGGGGCGGCGCCGTACCGTCCGGCTGCAGCGCGTCGCGGGCTTCGTCGTCGGCGTCGACTACGGCCACCGGCACCTCTCCGTCGCCGTGGCCGACCTCGCCCACGAGGTGCTCGCCGAGCAGCGCGTCGAGCTGCATGAGGACATCGGCGCCCGAGCGGGCCTGGCGCTGGCTGCCGAGCGGATGCACCAGGTCCTCGACCAGGCCGGCGTGGCTGCGGCCGACGTGGTCAGCGTCGCGATCGGGCTGCCGGCGCCCATCGAGGCAGCCACCGCGCGCGTCGGTGCACCCTCCATCCTGCCGGGCTGGGTCGGCGTGCCGGTGCGCGAGGTGGCGGCCGCTGCCTTCGGCCTCGAAGCACCCCTTGCGGTCGACAACGACGCCAACCTGGGCGCCCTCGCCGAGCACCGCTGGGGCGCCGGCATGGGGTGTGACGACCTCGCGTACCTCAAGATCTCCGAGGGGGTGGGGGCCGGGCTGGTCCTCGGCGGACGGGCGTACGCCGGCCCCACCGGCACTGCGGGCGAGATCGGCCACCTGACCGTGGACGAGATGGGCGCGGTGTGCCGCTGCGGCAACCGCGGTTGTCTCGAGACCTTGGTCTCGGCGCGAAGCGTGGCCTCGATCCTCGAGCCCACCCATGGCCCGGGCCTGACGATCCGCGACATCGTGCAGGCCGCCGACGACGGTGATCGTGCCTGCGCGCGCGTCCTCACCGATGTCGGAACCCAGGTCGGCCGGGCGGTCGCCGACCTGTGCAGCCTGCTCAACCCCACGCTGGTCGTGGTCGGGGGCGAGCTCGCCCAGGCCAATGACTACCTTCTGCCCGCCATCCGTCGGGTGGTGGCGCGCTGCAGCGTGCCTGCTGCGGCCGACCGGCTACAGCTCAGGACGGCTGCGTTGGGCGACCGAGCGCACCTGCTCGGTGCCATCGCCCGAGCGCTGGATCCGCTGCCTGTCGGTCGACTCGACGGGCGACGTGACCGGTAGCCTGCACTCGTGACGGTGCGGAAGATGCGCGAGCAGCGCGGTTGGGCCTTCTGGTTCGCATGCTTCGTGGTGAAGCCGTTCATGTGGCTGGCGACGCGCCGCGAGTGGATCCATCCCGAACGCATCCCCGAGACCGGCGGCTTCGTCATCGCGATGAACCACATCTCCCACATCGACCCGATCACTGCGGCGCACCTGGTCTACGACTACGGGCGACTGCCGCGCTACCTGGCCAAGGCGGGCCTGTGGAAGGTCAGGCTGATCAAGCCGATACTCGACGCCACCGGGCAGATCCCGGTCGAGCGCGAGTCCAAGGGAGCGGACGCCTTCGCGGCCGCGGTCGACGCTGTCCACGCGGGCAAGGCGATCGTGGTCTACCCCGAGGCGACGCTGACCCGCGACCCCGACCTGTGGCCGATGACGGGTAAGTCGGGCGCGGCCCGGATCGCCCTTGCCACCGGCTGTCCGGTGATCCCTGTCGGTCAGTGGGGCGCCCAGGACCTGCTGGCGCCGTACGGCAAGCGCCTGCACGTGCTGCCGCCGCGCAAGCGCCTCGTCCAGCGCGTCGGCGAGGCGGTCGAGCTCTCCGATCTCGCTGCGCTGGAGCCGACACCGGAGGTCGTCGCGGAGGCGACGGAGCGGATCATGCAGGCGATCACGCACGAGCTGGAGCTCATCCGTGGCGAGAAGGCGCCCGCCCACCGTTGGGACATGAAGGTCGACGGCGACCGCTTCGCCACGAGCACCGATAAGGACACCAAGTGAGCAAGAAGGTCGCGGTGCTCGGCGCCGGTTCCTGGGGTACGGCGTTCTCGATGGTGCTCGCCGACGCCGGCAACGAGGTCAGCATCTGGGCGCGCCGCGACGAGGTGGCCGCGAACATCAACGAGCGCCACGAGAACGTCGATTACCTGCCCGGCATCGAGCTGCCGCGCGCGATCAGCTCGACCCACGACCCGGAGCAGGCGCTCGCCGGTGCCGACGTCGTCGTGCTCGCCGTGCCCTCGCAGTCGCTCAGCGAGAACCTCGGCCAGTTCATGCCGTACATCGCCGACGACGCCGTGCTGGTCTCGCTGATGAAGGGCGTCGAGCTCGGCACCCTGCGGCGCATGTCCGAGGTCATCGGCGAGGTCGCCGACGTGCCGAGCAACCGCATCGCCGTGGTCAGCGGCCCCAACCTCGCCCGCGAGATCGCCCGCCGCGAACCGGCCGCCTCGGTCGTCGGCTGCGTCGACGAGGAGGTCGCCCGCATGCTGCAGCAGCGCTGCCACTCGCCGGCGTTCCGGCCGTACACCTCCACCGACGTCCTCGGTTGCGAGCTCGGCGGCGCCTACAAGAACGTCGTCGCGCTCTGCGTCGGCATGGCCGTCGGCCTCGGCTTCGGCGACAACACCACCGCCTCACTGATCACCCGCGGCCTCGCCGAGACCGCCCGCCTGGCGATGAACCTCGGCGCCAACCCCCTCACCCTCATGGGGCTGGCCGGCCTCGGCGACCTCGTCGCCACCTGCTCCTCGCCGCTCTCTCGCAACCGCACCTTCGGCGAGAAGATGGGCCAGGGGATGAGCGTCGAGGACATCTACGCCTCCTCCCGCCAGGTCGCCGAGGGCGCGAAGTCCTGCTCCTCGATCCGGGCCCTTGCCGAGAAGACCGGTGTCGATGCCCCCATCGCCATCGCCGTCGACCAGGTCGTCGCCGGCCGCCTCACCACCGCCGAGCTGATGGAGTCCTTCATCAACCGCGACACGAAGCCCGAGCTCCACTGAGTCCATTGGCGCGAGCGCGTCGCCGCTGATCGGCGCCTCGCCTCACGTGCTCCGGCCACTCGCTCCGGTCCCTCGTTCCTCGCTCCCTGCGCTCGCGTCCTCCGCGCGCTCGGCAACCGGCGCCGGCGGCGCCGCGCTGCCGCGCACGCAGTCGAGGTCCGCTCGGCGCAAGGTCCATTGGCGGCCCGCGGTCACCTGACCGCGCGATCCAACGCCTGCCGCAGGTCCTCCCAGAGGTCCTCGACGTCCTCGATGCCCACGGACATGCGGATCAGTCCCTCGGGGATGGTCGGCGACTCGGTCTTCCAGCGGCGTCGCCGCTCGAAGGTGGACTCCACGCCGCCGAGCGAGGTGGCGTGGATCCACAGCGACGTGCCGCGCACGACGAAGTCGGCCTGCTCCGGCGTCGCCAGGACCGGCGCGACGATCGCCCCGAAGCCCGGGTAGCGCACCTCGTCGACGGCCGGGTGCTCGCGCAGCCGGGTGACCAGCTCGCGGGCGTTCGCCTCGGCCCGGTCCAGCCGCACGTGCAGCGTCCGCAGCCCGCGCAGCGCCAGCCAGGTCTCGAACGGCCCGGGCGTGGCTCCGGTGAGGTCACGCCGGCCCTTGACCGCGGCGTACGTCGCCTCGTCCTTGATCGTCAGCGTCCCCAGCTGTACGTCGCTGTGCCCGGCGATGTACTTCGTCGCCGAGTGCAGCACGATGTCGGCGCCGAGCTCCAGCGGCTTCTGCCGCAGGGGGGTGGCGAACGTGTTGTCGACGACCACCAGGATCCCGTGCTCGTGGGCCGCGGTCGCGAGTGCGGAGATGTCGGCCAGCTCGAGCGCCGGGTTGGTCGGCGACTCGATCCAGAGGATCGCGCAGTCCTCGTCGGCATCCATCGCCGCGATCACGGCGGCCGTGTCCGAGATGTCGACCAGCTGCGTCTTGATCCGGCCCCGGGACTCGGCGTCGGCCAGCGCGACCAGGCAGCCTTGGTAGGCATGCCGCGGCGCGATCACGCTCGACCCGATGCCGACCAGGTCGATCAGCATCGCCGCGGCGGCCATGCCCGAGGAGAACGCCAGCGTCCGACCGTCGCCCTCCAGTGCCGAGAGGGCGTCCTCGAACGCCGTCCAGGTCGGGTTGCCGTAGCGCCCGTACTCGACATCGCCCGTCGCGACGTACGTCGAGGCCATCGTGATCGGCGGGTTCAGGGGCGCGTCGGGAGTGTGGGCCGGACGGCCCGCGGTGACGGCCACGGTGCTGGGGTGCAAGCGCTCGATCGACATGGCCCAACGGTAAGGTCAGGCCGGTGAGCCAGCGCATCCGAGTCGCCCTCGTCTTCGGCGGACGCTCCACCGAGCACGCCATCTCGTGCGTCACGGCGGGCAGCGTCCTGAAGGCGATCGACCGCGACAAGTACGACGTCACCCCGATCGGCATCGCGACCGACGGGCGCTGGGTCCTCGAGGCCGACGACCCGGAGCGCTTCGCGCTCGGCGGACCGCGCGAGCTGCCGTCGGTCGACGGTGACCGTACGCCGGCCCGCCTGGAGACCGGCGAGGGCAGCGGCTTCGACGTCGTCTTCCCGCTGCTGCACGGCCCCTGGGGCGAGGACGGCACCATCCAGGGCCTGCTCGAGATGACCGACACCAGGTACGTCGGATCCGGCGTGCTCGCGTCCGCGGTCTGCATGGACAAGGCGTTCATGAAGGTCGTCCTCAAGGACGCCGGCCTGCCGGTGATGCCGGGCGCCACCGTCACCGCCCGTGAGTGGGCCCGGGACGCCGAGGGCGTGAGCGCCCAGGTCGGCGACCTCGGCTACCCGCTGTTCGTCAAGCCCGCCCGTGGCGGCTCCAGCATCGGCATCGCCAAGGTCCACGACGTCTCCGAGCTCGCCAGCGCCATCGAGGGTGCGCTCGCGCACGACCCGAAGGTCCTCGTCGAGGTCTCGGCGCAGGGCGCCCGCGAGGTCGAGTGCGGTGTCCTCGAGACGTTGGAGGGCGGCGTGGCCACCACCATGCCCGCCGAGATCCGGATCAGCAGCGAGCACGAGTTCTACGACTTCGAGGCCAAGTACAACGCGGAGGAGCACACCGAGCTCGACGTACCCGCCAAGCTCCCCGACGACGTCATCGACCGGATCCGCGAGATGTCGGCGCGCGCGTTCACCGCGACCGGCTGCGAGGGCCTGGCCCGCGTCGACTTCTTCTACTGCGCCGACGGCTCGCTGGTCATCAACGAGCTCAACACGATGCCCGGCTTCACGCCGTTCTCGATGTTCCCGCAGATGTGGGCCCACTCCGGCCTGGAGTACCCCGAGCTCGTCGACCGGTTGATCCAGCTCGCACTGAACCGCCCGACCGGCCTGCGCTGAGGCGTCAGACGCAGCTCTTGTTCTTGGTGAGGAGCCTGCGCACGGGGGCGGCGAGCTCGGCCATCGCGGCGGCGAGGGCGCCGGGGCGGTAGCGCGCCGGGATGACCACCTCGACGACGGGGGAGTAGCCCGGGGAGTACACGGTCGCGTCGAGCGACTGATCGGAGTACTGCGCGTTCGGCAGCCACCAGCCGACGCCGTTGGCGACCTCGCACTGCGCTCCGAGGCCGAACTCCTTCGGTACGCCGACCCCGCAGGACACCACGATCGCGGGATCGCCGTACGACGCCTGCGGGCCGGCGTCGGCGCGCGAGGTCAGCGTCTCGCCGGCGAGACGGTCGGGCAGCGCCTTCATGAACGCCGCACAGGTCGCGGCGTCCGCTCCGCTCGGATGGGGGACGGCGACGCCCCCACCGCAGGCGGTGAGGGCGAGGCTGAGAACGAGGGCGCCCAGGGCGGGCGCGAGCGACCTGCTCAGGATCAGATGTGGACGACGGGGCAGGTCAGCGTGCGCGTGATGCCGTCGAGCGTCTGGACCTTGGAGACGACCAGGGTGCCGAGCTCGTCGACCGTGCGGGCCTCGGCGCGGACGATCACGTCGTAGGGACCGGTGACGTCCTCGGCCAGCTTGACGCCGTCGATGGCGCCGACGGCCTTGGCGACCTCGGCGGCCTTGCCGACGTCGGTCTGGATGAGGATGTAGGCCTGCACCGTCATGGCGGGACTCCTGCCGGGGTCTGAATTGGTCGGAACTCCTAGAAACTACTCCCGTCCGCAGGAATCGCCCAATCCCAATCCGGGCGTCATCACCGCGCTCGGATCTGGTGGGATTGGCCCATGGCGGAGAGCGGAACGACCCTGGCGGACCTCGGCGAGTTCGGTCTGATCGACGCGGTCACAGCGGTGATCGCGGAGCTCGCTCCCGGCCAGGACGTGCTGGTCGGGCCCGGCGACGACGCAGCGCTGCTGCGCGTGCGCAAGGGCCACGTGGTGGTGTCCTCGGACCTGCTGGTGGAGGGTCGCCACTTCCGCCGCGACTGGGCGGACGCGACGGACATCGGCCACCGCGCCGCCGCCCAGAACCTGGCTGACGTCGCGGCGATGGGTGGCCGCGCGCAGTGGCTGACCATCGGACTCGCTGCGCCGACGGACCTGCCGGTCCAGTGGGTGCTCGACTTCGTGCGGGGCTTCTGCGCGGAGGCCTCGGCGGTCGGGGCCGGCGTCGTCGGGGGTGACGTCACCGCCTCCGACAAGATCACCGTCGCGGTCACCGTCATCGGCGAGTGCACGGTGTCCCCGGTCCTGCGTTCGGGCGCCTCGGTCGGCGACGTCCTCGCCCTGGCCGGTCGGCAGGGGTGGGCCGCGGGCGGGCTCGCCGTGCTCGGGCGGGGCTTCCGCTCGCCGCGGGTGCTCGTGGAGGCCTACCGCCGGCCCGAGCCGCCGTACGCCGCCGGCCCGGCGGCCGCGGATGCCGGCGCGACCGCGATGATCGACATCTCCGACGGACTCCTCGCCGACGCCGCCCACCTCGCCCGCGCCTCAGGCGTCTCCATCGACGTCGAGTCGGGGTCCTTCGACGTCGCCGAGCCGCTGCTCGCCGTCGGCCAGGCCATCGGCGCCGACCCGATGCGCTTCATCCTCACCGGCGGCGACGACCACGCCCTCCTCGCGACCTTCCCCGCTGGCTCGGTGCCCGCCGGCTGGGCCGTCATCGGTCGCGTCGTCGCCCCGTCGGAGTCCGAGGGGACGCGGGTGACCGTCGACGGTGCGGCGTACGACGGTCCGCAGGGGTGGACCCACTTCTGAGGTGCAGGTTTCCCAAGGTATGCAGGGAAACCTGCACGTCCCAGGCGCTCAAGGTCCAGCGGTCTAAGCAACGGGTGGTCAGGCTGCCTGGGTCAGCAGTTGGTTCAGCCGTTGGGCTGGGGTTTGCAGATCCAGGGTAG
>NZ_BAAGSB010000018.1:0-41752 GCF_054782655.1 Nocardioides montaniterrae
CCCGCGAACTATTGCCCCTCATCCGAGAAGCACTAGGCGACACGGCACCAGCGCCCGACATCCACATTGCCGCTTGACGATCTATAGGAGCTTCAGGCCCATCAGCGCAGCATCGGGTGGCCTCGACCAGCGGGGCCCTCGATGCGCGAGCGCGGTCCTACTTGTTCCAGTCGGTCCCGGGGGGCCGGGCCTCGAGCCAGGCCTGGAAGCCCGTGAGCGAGGACTCGCTCATCGCCATCTCCACGACCTCGCCGCGCAGCGAGTGGCACCGGATGACGACGTGGTCGGGGTAGAGCGAGGCCTGCTCGACACCGAGCGGCTCGCGCCGGCCGTCGTAGGTGAGCCGCTCGCGCTGCCAGACGACACCGGGCCGGGGCCACAGCGAGAAGATCCGGAACCACTCGAGCCGCTCGTCGACGTACCTGCCGATGCCGAGGGCCCAACCACGGCCCTCCGCGCCACCGGGCAGGCGGTAGGAGAGCTCGAACGTCCCGCCGTGGCGGGACAGGAAACGGCGCCGGACCATGAGTCCGGCGCCGTATCCGAGAAGCAGCAGGAGCACGGCACCGGAGACGTCCAGCAGCGCACCCCACCACGTCATGTCAGGATGCCTGCTCCGCAGCCTCGGCAGGCTCCGTGGCGAGCTCGGTGCCCAGGGCAGCGTGCTCGGCCAGGATGGAGACGCGGTCGTTCGCTACCGAGATGAAGCCGGCGTCGACGGACGCGACGACCTTCTCCCCCTCGGTGGCGACGATCTCGACCACGCTGCGAGCGAGCAGGGACATCACCGGGGTGTGGCCCCGGAGGATGCCGATCTCGCCCTCGACCGTGCGGGCGTTGACCTGCGACGCCTCACCGGACCAGACGATCCGGTCAGCCGCGACGAGCTCGACCTGCAGTGCCTCAGCCATCAGAGGCTCTTCTGGATCTCAGCCCACTTGGCCTCGACGTCGTCGAGCCCACCACACATGAAGAAGGCCTGCTCGGCCACGTGGTCGTAGTCGCCGTCGCAGATCTTGTTGAACGCCTCGATGGTGTCGGCGATCGGAACCGTCGAGCCCTCGATGCCGGTGAACTGCTTGGCGACGTAGGTGTTCTGCGAGAGGAAGCGCTGGATACGACGCGCCCGGGTGACGATGGTCTTGTCCTCTTCGGACAGCTCGTCGACACCGAGGATGGCGATGATGTCCTGGAGCTCCTTGTTGCGCTGCAGGATCTGCTTGACGCGGATCGCGCAGTCGTAGTGAGCCTGACCGATGTACTGCGGGTCGAGGATCCGGGAGGTCGAGGTCAGCGGGTCCACGGCCGGGTAGATACCGAGCGACGCGATCTCACGGGAGAGCTCGGTCGTGGCGTCCAGGTGGGCGAACGTGGTCGCCGGCGCCGGGTCGGTGTAGTCGTCCGCGGGGACGTAGATCGCCTGCATCGAGGTGATCGAGTGACCACGGGTCGAGGTGATGCGCTCCTGGAGCGTGCCCATCTCGTCGGCGAGGTTCGGCTGGTAACCCACGGCGGACGGCATGCGGCCGAGCAGGGTGGAGACCTCGGAACCGGCCTGCGTGAAGCGGAAGATGTTGTCGATGAAGAGCAGCACGTCCTGGTTCTGGACGTCGCGGAAGTACTCCGCCATCGTCAGCGCGGACAGGGCGACGCGCAGACGCGTGCCCGGCGGCTCGTCCATCTGGCCGAAGACCAGGGCGACCTTGTCGAAGACGCCGGCCTCCTGCATCTCGACGATGAGGTCGTTGCCCTCGCGGGTACGCTCACCGACACCGGCGAACACGGAGACACCACCGTGGTTCTTGGCGACGCGGGCGATCATCTCCTGGATGAGGACGGTCTTGCCGACGCCGGCACCACCGAACAGACCGATCTTGCCGCCGGTGACGTACGGCGTGAGCAGGTCGATGACCTTGATGCCGGTCTCGAACATCTGCGTCTTCGACTCGAGCTGGTCGAAGGCCGGAGCCTTGCGGTGAATGCCCCAGCGCTCGGTGACGTTGTACTCCTCGCCCTCCTCGAGGTTGAGGACGTCGCCGGTGGTGTTGTAGACGTGGCCGAGGGTCACGTCGCCGACCGGGACGGTGATCGGGCCGCCGGTGTCGCGCACCTGGGCGCCACGCACGATGCCGTCGGTGGGCTTCAGCGAGATGGCGCGGACCATACCGTCGCCGATGTGCTGAGCGGCCTCTAGCGGCAGCGTGATGGTCTCGCCGTCGAGCGTGACGTCGACCTCGAGCTTGTTGTAGATCGCCGGCATCGCGTCGACGGGGAACTCCACGTCGACGACCGGGCCGATGACGCGGGTGATGCGGCCCACCGAGCCAGCGCCGGCGGCAGTGGTCTCTTCAACCGTTGCAGTCATTTCATTAACTCCGTTTGTCTGGATCAATCGGTGGGTCAGTCGTCGCCGGCCTGGGCGTCGGCCAGAGCGTTCACGCCACCCACGATCTCGGAGATCTCCTGGGTGATGCCGGCCTGGCGCGCCTGGTTGGCGATCCGGGTGAACTTCTTGATGAGCTCCTCGGCGTTGTCCGTCGCGGACTTCATCGCCTTCTGACGGGCAGCCAGCTCGGAAGCCGCGGCCTGCAGGAGCGCGTAGAAGACCCGGCTCTCGACGTACTGCGGAAGCAGCCCGTCGAGGACGGCCTCGGCCGACGGCTCGAACTCGTAGAGCGGCAGGACCTCACCGGAGACCGGCTTGTCCTCGCCCTCGACGACCTCGAGGGGCAGCAGGCGCACGGTGTGCGGCTCCTGCACCAGCATCGACTTGAACTGGGTGAAGACGACGTGCACCTCATGCACGCCCTCCGCACTCTCGCCCTGACCCGCGAGGAAGGCCTCGATCAGCGTCTCGCCGATCTCCTTGGCCACGTCGTACGTCGGCTGGTCGCTGTGACCGGTCCAGGACCGCTCCACGGGACGACCGCGGAACTTGTAGAAGGCCTCGCCCTTACGTCCGGAGATGTAGGCGGTGACCTCCTTGCCCTCTTCCTTGAGCCGCTCGACAAGCTGCTCCGCCTCGCGCAGGACGCTGGAGGAGTAAGCACCCGCCAGACCGCGGTCACTGGTGACGACCAGTACCGCGGCCCGCGTCGGGTTCTCGGGCTCGGTGGTCAGCGCGTGGTCGACGTTGGAGTACGTCGCCACGGCGGACACGGCCCGGGTCAGCTCTCGGGCATACGGCGCGGCCGAGTTGGCCCGCTGCTGCGCCTTGATGATTCGAGACGCAGCGATGAGCTCCATGGCGCGCGTGATCTTCTTCATCGACTCCGTCGACTTGATCCGCGCACGATACTCACGCAGCGATACGGCCATGAGTCAGCTCACGCCTTCTTCTGCTTGACGATCTGAGCCTGCTCGATCTCGTCGTCCGCCAGCGGAGCGCTCTCCTCGTGGCCGGCGCGGATGAACGCACCACCCGAGGTCTGGAACTCCGGCAGGAACGAGTCGTACGCCGAGCTCAGCTCGGACGCGGTCGAGTCCTCGAACTTCAGCGACTCACGGATGGCCGACAGGATGCCCGCGTGCTTGCTGCGCAGGTAGTCGAGGAACTCGTGCTCGAACTTGATGACGTCCTCGGTCGGGATCTCGTCGAGACGGCCCGAGGTGCCCAGCCACAGCGAGACGGTCATGTCCTCGACGGAGTACGGCGAGTAGGCCGGCTGCTTGAGCAGCGCCATCAGCCGCTGGCCACGGGCCAGCTGCTGCTTGGAGGCGGCGTCGAGGTCCGAGGCGAACATGGCGAAGGCCTCCATGGCGCGGAACTGCGCCAGGTCGACCTTGAGCGAGCCGGTGACGGCCTTCATCGCCTTGGTCATGGCCGCGCCACCGACACGCGACACCGAGACACCGACGTCGATGGCCGGGCGCTGGTTGGCCGCGAACAGGTCCGACTGCAGGAAGATCTGGCCGTCGGTGATCGAGATGACGTTGGTCGGGATGAACGCCGAGACGTCGTTGGCCTTGGTCTCGATGATCGGCAGACCCGTCATCGAGCCCGCGCCGAGCTCGTCGGAGAGCTTCGCGCAACGCTCCAGCAGGCGGGAGTGCAGGTAGAAGACATCACCCGGGTACGCCTCGCGGCCCGGCGGGCGCCGGAGGAGGAGGGAGACGGCACGGTAGGCCTCGGCCTGCTTGGTCAGGTCGTCGAAGACGATCAGGACGTGCTTGCCGTCGTACATCCACTGCTGGCCGATGGCCGAGCCGGTGTACGGCGCGAGGTACTTGAAGCCCGCGCTGTCGGAGGCCGGAGCCGCGACGATGGTGGTGTACTCGAGAGCACCCGCCTCCTCGAGGGCACCGCGGACCGACGCGATGGTCGAGCCCTTCTGGCCGATGGCGACGTAGATGCAGCGCACCTGCTTCTGCGGGTCGCCCGAGGCCCAGTTGGCCTTCTGGTTGATGATCGTGTCGATCGCGACCGTGGTCTTGCCGGTGGCGCGGTCACCGATGATCAGCTGGCGCTGGCCGCGGCCGATCGGGGTCATCGAGTCGATGGCCTTGATACCGGTGGCGAGCGGCTCGTGGACCGACTTGCGCTGCATGACGCCGGGCGCCTGCAGCTCGAGGGCACGACGACCCTCGGTCGCGATCTCGCCGAGACCGTCGATCGGGTTGCCCAGCGGGTCGACGACCCGACCGAGGTAGCCCTCGCCGACGGGGACGGAGAGGACCTCGCCCGTACGACGGACGGCCTGGCCCTCCGCGATCTTGTCGAAGTCACCGAGGACGACGACGCCGATCTCCTTGGTGTCGAGGTTCAGCGCGATACCGAGCGTGCCGTCCTCGAACTCCAGGAGCTCGTTGGCCATCGCCGACGGCAGGCCAGCGACACGAGCGATGCCGTCAGCCGTCTGCGAGACGGTGCCGACCTCCTCGGTCTTGGCCGCGTCGGGCTGGTAGTCGGCGACGTACTTCGCCAGGGCGTCGCGGATCTCGTCCGGACGGATAGACAGCTCCGTCATCTCCAGATGCCTTCTCTCTCGTTTCGTTTAAGTCTTAGCCGGCGATGCGACGCTTGGCGTCGTCGAGCCGGGTGGCGATGGTGCCGTCGATGATGTGGTCACCGATGGCGACCTTCACGCCACCGATCACGGCCGGGTCGATCACGACGTTGGCGTGGACCTTGCGGCCGTACTGAGCGGACAGCGAGCTGACGAGCCGGTCGAGCTGACCGTCGGCGAGCGGCCGGGCGACCCGAACGGTCGCGACGGTCTCGCCACCCACCTCGGCCGCGAGGCCTCGGTAGTGGCCCAGGCCCGCGCTGACGGTGCCGTGGGCACCGCCCACCGCGCGCTTGATCAGTGCCGACGTCGCCGGGAGGACCTTGCCGCCGAAGATCGTGTCGACCAGGCCGGACTTGTCGGCCTGCGACCGCGTCGGGTCGGCCAGCGCGTCCCGGAGCTCCGGGGTGCCCTGGACCAGCTCGCGTGCGGCGAACAGCTCGTCGGCCACCTTGCCCTTGTCGTCGCCGGCGGAGAGCACGGTGGCGGTCTCGGCGAGGTGGGCCAGGCCCCGGGCCAGGTTGCCGCCCGAGGTCCAGCGACGCTGGACGGCGGAGGCGACGATGTCGACCGCGGAGCCGTCGAGCTTGGCGAACACCTCGCGGACGAGACCGGACTTGGCCTCGGCGGGGGCGCTCTGGTCGGCGGCGAAGCGGCGCAGGGCCGGCTCGTCGCGAACCGCGTCGGCCACCGTGAACAGCGACTCGGCGATCGACGCGGCCTTGGCGGCGTCGGCACCGGCCGCAGCGGTCAGCTCACCGGTGAGTGCGCTGACCGCCTCGGCGGAAGCTCCACGGAAGTCCATCAGCTCGCGCCCTCGAGCTCGCTCAGGAAGCGCTCGACGACGCGGCTCTGACGAGCCTCGTCCTCGAGGCCCTCGCCGACGATCTTGCCGGCCAGGCCAGTGGCCAGGCCGCCGGCCTCGGCGCGCAGCGACGCGATGGCCGCCTGACGCTCGGCCTCGATCTGGGTCTTGCCGTGCTCGACGATCCGCGCGGACTCGGCCTGGGCCTGCTCACGCATCTCGGCGATGATCGCGGCACCCTGCTCGCGGGACTCCTCGCGGATGCGAGCAGCCTCCTTGCGAGCCTCGGCGATCTGGGACTCGAACTCATCCTTGGCAGAGCTGGCCTCGGCCTTGGCGGCGTCGAGGTCGGCGAACTGCTGGCGGATCGCCTCCTGCCGAGCAACCATCGCGCGGTTGATCGGCGGGATGATGAACTTCGCGATGATCGCGAACATGATCACGAAGGCGATCAGCTCGACGACGAAGGTGCCGTTGGGCACCAGGAAGTTCGGCGCGGGCTTCTCGGCCTTGCCACCGGCTGCCTCGGTCGCGAGCTGGATCAGCTGCGTTGTGCTCATCTACGTCACGGTCCTTCTGAACTAGTGCGGGTGAGTCGGGTCCCCAGTGGGGACCGGCTCACTTGCCGCCGAGGACGAAGACGAAGAGGGCCATGAACGCGAGGTTGATGAAGAACATCGCCTCGACCAGACCCACGGTGAGGAAGAAGATCGTCTGCAGGCGGCCCTGGGCCTCCGGCTGGCGAGCGACACCCTCGATGTACGACGAGCCGGCGAGGCCGTCACCGATACCGGCACCGATAGCGCCACCGCCCAGAGCGAGGCCACCGCCGACGAAAGCGCCAGCGAGCGTGACGGCCTGGTTCATGTTCGAGACTGCCATTGTTTCTCCTTGGTGTCCGCGCCGATTTTCGGCCGGCGCCGTGTGATTACCTCTTGTGCGATCCGAGCGTCTTGCCCGGCCGCGAGTCTTTGGTTGTTGCGGGTGCTACGGGTGGATCAGTGGGCCGACGCGTGGGCCGCGTCTTCCTCGTGGTCGTCATGGCCGCCGCCGGCCATTGCGAAGTACAGCACGGTTAGCAGGGCGAAGATGAACGCCTGCAGACCACCGATGACCATGTCGAACATCTTCCAAGCCACGTTCGCGATGGGCATGCCGGCGAACCACGGGATAGCGGCGATCAGGGCGAGCATGATGCCGCCGGCGAAGATGTTGCCGAAGAGTCGCAGGGCCAGGGTGACCGGCTTGACGAGCTCCTCGAGGACGGTCAGCGGCAGCAGGACCGGGTAGGGCTGCACGAAGTGCTTGAAGTAGCCCAGGCCGTTCTTCTTGATGCCGTAGACCCAGACCGAGATGACCGCGAAGATCGCCATCGCGTAGGTCAGGTTCGTGTCAGCGGTCGGCGCCGGCAGCACGTGGTAGTTGGTCTTGCCGATGTGGAACTCGGACGGGATCAGCTCGAGCCAGTTCGCGATCAGGATGAAGAAGAAGAGCGAGATCGCCAGCGGTGCGACGTACGGGTGCACCTTGCCGAGGTTGTCCTCGACCTGCTTGTTGACCTGATCGACGACCGACTCCCAGATGATCTGGAGCTTGGTCGGGACGTGGTCGTTGGTCTGCTTCGTCAGCGCGCGACGGACGAGGAAACCCAGCGCAAGGACGATGAGACCCGCGACGAGGGTGCTGAAGACCGTGTCGATGTTGACGGTCAGACCCAACCAGTGGCGCGTGGGGTGTACCCCGGGCTCAATGTGAATCTCGAGAGGCAGCAGGCCCATCACTGATTCTTCAACTCCTTCAGAAGGGGGATCGTCGTCATCACGAGCGCGATCAGGCGGAAGATAGCAAGGCCGAGCAGCGCACCGACACCATCTGGCCAGAAAGCAGCCGCGAAGCCGACGCCCACGAGGGTCAGCACCGCCAGACGGAAGATCGTGGAGTTGCGCAGCTGCGCCTTGGTCGGGGTGCCGCCGGACGTGATGATGCCCAGCAGCCAGCGCTCGGTGACCAGGTGGTTGGCGAGGCCGAAGAAGATGCCCGCGGAGAGGCTCACGGGAAGCGCCCAACCGCCCAGCACGGTGGTGCCGAGCTGGCCGGTGGTGCCGACCTGGCGGAACCAGAGGCAGAAGATCATGAGGCCGAGCGCGGTGAGCTCGACCTTGCGCTGGTCCTTGATGACCCGCGGCCACGTGGCACGCTCGGGGAGGCCCGGGAACTCTGCATGGATGGTCATGGGTTCACCTCGCTCCTCGGGTCGTCGGACAGGGTGCGCAACGCGCGACGTACGCGGAGCACGAAGCCGACCGCGCCGATCGCGATACCCGCCCCGACGCCGACGAGCACACCGACCGGCTCAGAGCCGGCGAGGTGGTCGAAGAGCAGACCGAGCACCGTGCAACCAACGACTGCGCCGACAAGCATCGCGCCGAGCCCGAGAAGGTCGCGGCCGCCCACAGCCGGAAACTACCACAGCGCAGCCCCGCCGCACGGGTGCGATCAGCCCCCGGGAAGGCGAAAGCGGCGGGTGTCATCAGATGGCATCCGTTCTGAAAAGCTGGGCGGGAAAGGTGCTCCGAGGAAGCTCGTGAAAGCTATCACAAGCGCTCGGCGGACTCCTCGGCGGGGTCGTGGTCCAGGAGGGGAAGGGGCTCCTCGGCAGGACCGTTCGGCGCGTTGTCGCGCAAGACCGGGAGCAGGAACGTGAGCGCGATCGTGCCGAGCACGGCCACGCCGATGCCGATCCAGACGGGGCGGCCGGGGTAGATGCTGGCGGCGACGGTCGCGAAGGCGATCAGGCCCGCCCAGAGCCACATGATCACCACGGCCACGCGGTGCGAGTGCCCGATCTCGAGCAGCCGGTGGTGCAGGTGCTGCTTGTCGGGCGCGAAGGGCGACCGGCCGGCGCGGGTGCGGCGTACGACGGCCAGGACCAGGTCGGCCAGCGGCACGATGAGGATCAGGACCGGCAGGAGCACCGGCAGCAACGCCGGCAACAGGCTCGAGCCCTGACCGTCGGCGCCCTTGGCCAGGTCACCGGGCGCGAACTGGGTGGTCACGGTGATGGCCGAGGCCGACAGCACCAGACCCAGCAGCATCGACCCGCTGTCCCCCATGAACAGCCGGGCTGGGTGGAAGTTGTGCGCGATGAAGCCCAGACAGGCCCCCGCGAGCGCGGCCGTGAGCAGGGCTCCGGTGGTGGCACGGGTGACGTCGTTGATGACGGTGAGCAAGTAGCAGAAGACGAAGAACGCGACCGCGGAGATGCCGATGACCCCGGCGGCGAGCCCGTCGAGCCCGTCGATGAAGTTCACGGCGTTGACGGTCGTCAGGACCATGAGCGCGGTGAGGATCGCGCCCTGGGCACCGTCGAGCGAGAACACGGCTCCGTTGCCCTGGTAGAACCACCGGAACTGGATGCCGGTGTAGACGAGCAGGCCCACCGCGAGCACCTGGCCGCCGAACTTGGTCAGCGCGTCGAGGTCGAAGATGTCGTCGAGCACGCCGACGGCGCAGATCAGCGCCCCGGACCCGAGCACGGAGTAGGCGTCGGTCCAGACCCAGTCGGCGCTGGTGGAGAGGAACGGCAGGTGGCGGGCGACGACGATCGCGGCGCCGAGGCCGCCGAGCATCGCCACTCCCCCGAGGTACGGCGTCGCCTCGGCGTGCACGTCGCGATCGCGTACGGCGGCCACGGCTCCCGTGCGGATCGCGAACTCCCTCGCCACGACGGTCAGCAGGTAGGTCACCGCTGCCGCGACGAGGAAGACGACGAGGTACTCACGCATCCTCGGCGGCCTCCCCGGGGCGCTCGACGGTGATGGCGAGGTCCGCCAGCGCTGCATCGAGCTCGCTGACGGCGATCGCCCCCAGGCGCAGCACCCGCGGGCGGTCGGCGGTCGCATCGACGATGGTCGACGCCTCGCCACCGGGGCTGGTGCCGGCGTCGATGACGACCGAGACGGCCTCCTCGAGCATCTCCATCGCCTGATCGGCGTCGGTCGCGGCCGGCTGGCCGGTCACGTTGGCCGAGGAGACGGCGAGCGGGCCGGTGCGCTGGAGGAGCCGGCGGGCGATCGGGTGGTCGGGGACGCGGACCGCCACGGTGCCGAAGGTGTCGCCCAGGTCCCACTGCAGCGACGGCTGCTGGTGGAGCACGATCGTCAGCGGGCCGGGCCAGAACCGCTCCACCAGCACGCGGGCGTACTCGGGGATCCGGGAGGCGAGGGCGTCGAGCGTGGAGGCGTCGGCGACCAGGACCGGAGGCGGCTTCTCGCGGCCGCGGCCCTTGGCCGCCAGCACGCGCGCGACGGCCGCCGGGTCGAAAGCGTCGCCACCGACGCCGTAGACGGTGTCGGTGGGCAGCACGACCGGGCGGCCCCGGCGTACGGCGGCACTGGCGACGTCGACCGCCGCCTCGATCTCCTCGTCCGTGGTCGTGGGGAGGCGCTGCGCAGTCACGGGTTCATCCTTGCACCCTGCGGGCCGTGGTGAAGCGAGGCCTTCCGGAGAGATCGGCGTTGTCCCGGATCTCGGCCCACAGGCCGGTCGCCGCGAGCACCGCCGGCACGCTCTCACCCTGGACGTCGGCGTGCTCGATGCCGACCACTCCCCCGGGCTTGAGCAGCGCGGCGGCGCGGTGCGCCAGCACGCGGACGGCGTCGAGACCGTCGTCGCCGGAGAACAGGGCGAGGTGCGGGTCGTGGTCGCGCGCCTCGGGGGCGACGGACTCCCACGCCTCGAGCGGGACGTACGGCGGGTTGCTCACCACGACGTCGACGGTGCCGAGCAGGTCGTCGAACTCGGTGGCGAGGTCACCCTGGCGCAGGTCGACGCCGGTGCCGGCCAGGTTGCGCTCGGCCCAGCGGTGGGCCGACTCGTCCAGCTCGCAGGCGTGGATCTCTGCGTCGGGGACCTCGTCGGCGAGCGACTTGGCGATGACGCCGCTGCCGGTGCAGAGATCCACGACGACGACTTGGTTTCGATACGCCCTCGCTCGTTCCTCGCTCGGGCTACTCAACCAACGGTTGCACGCATCGATCGCCCAGCCGGCGAGCAGCTCGGTCTCGGGGCGCGGGGTGAAGACGCCGGGGCCGACCTCGACGGAGATGTGCCGGAACCAGGCGGTGCCGAGGAGGTGCTGGAGCGGTTCGCGGTCGGCACGTCGGTCGACGAGGGCGGCGTACGTCGTCTGCTGGTCGGGACCGACGTCGGTGACCAACGGCAGCTGGGCACGGGTGGTACCGAGGACGTGGGCGAGCAGCTCGGCGGCGTCGTACGCCGGGCTGGGGACCCCTGCGGCGGTGAGCTGATCCACGGCGGCCGCCAGGAGCGCGCGGGTGCTCACTCCTCGAGGGCGGCCAGGCGAGCGGCCATGTCGGTGTCGACGCAGGAGTCGAGGATCGGCTGGAGGTCGCCGTCGAGGACCTGGTCGAGGTTGTAGGACTTGTAGCCCGTGCGGTGGTCGGAGATGCGGTTCTCGGGGTAGTTGTAGGTACGGATCCGCTCCGAGCGGTCGACGGTGCGGACCTGGCTCTTGCGGGCGTCGGAGGCCTCCGCCGCGGCGGCGTCCTGGGCAGCCTGCAGCAGGCGGGCGCGCAGGATCCGCATGGCCTGCTCCTTGTTCTGCAGCTGCGACTTCTCGTTCTGGCAGCTCACCACGATGCCGGTCGGCAGGTGGGTGATCCGGACGGCGGAGTCGGTCGTGTTGACGCTCTGGCCACCGGGACCCGAGCTGCGGAAGACGTCGATGCGCAGGTCGTTGTCATGGATCTCGACGTCGACCTGCTCGGCCTCCGGCATCACCATCACGCCGGCGGCGGAGGTGTGGATCCGGCCCTGGCTCTCGGTGACCGGCACGCGCTGCACGCGGTGCACGCCACCCTCGAACTTGAGCAGGCCGTACGGCGCCTGCCCCGGCTCGCTGCTGCCACCCTTGACCGCGACGGTCACGGACTTGTAGCCGCCGAGGTCGGACTCGGTGGAGTCGAGGATCTCGGTCTTCCAGCCACGTCGCTCGGCGTAGCGGGAGTACATGCGGAGCAGGTCGCCGGCGAACAGCGCCGACTCCTCGCCGCCCGCACCGGCCATCACCTCGAGGATCGCGTCGCTGTCGTCGGTCTCGTCGCGCGGCACCAGCAGGCGGCGCAGCTTCTCGGCCGCGTCCTCGCTCCGTGCGAGCAGCTCGTCGACCTCGTCGGCGAACGTCGGGTCGTCGACGGCCAGCTCCCGTGCGGCGACCGCGTCCTCGGCGTACTGCTTCCACTCGCGCCAGGTGCCGATGATCGCGTTCAGGGCGGCGTACCGCCGGTTGAGCGTGCGCGCGAGCCGCGCGTCGGCGTGGGTCTCGGGCAGGCCGAGCCTGGTCTCGAGCTCGGCGTGCTCGGCGAGCATGCCCTCGACGGCTTCGAACACCTTGGGTCCTAACGGGAGGAGAGGTTCAGAGAACGACGAAGCGCCGGTCCCCCGCAGGGAACCGGCGCTTCAGGTCAGCTACTTGCCGACCTTGCCGTACTTGGCCTCGAACTTCGCGACGCGACCGCCGGTGTCGAGGATCTTCTGCTTGCCCGTGTAGAACGGGTGGCACTGGGAGCAGACGTCGCTGTGGATCGAGCCCGACGCGACGGTGCTGCCGGTGGTGAACGTGGCGCCACAGGTGCAGGTCACCTGGGTCACGACGTAGTTCGGGTGGATGTCAGCCTTCATGGTTTCCTCTCGTGCGCCGGGTCGTGCTGCGGGGTGCGCACGTGAACCGGAGCGGAACTGGTGAATAGTACGGCGGCGCCGGATCGGCGGGCCAATCCTCAGGCGCGCTGCACACCCATCAAGAACTCGATGTTGGTCCGAGTTCTTCCCAGGCGCTCGACGAGCGAGCGGTGGGCGTCGGCGGCAGTCAGGTCCGCGAGCTCGGCGTCGAGCTTGGCGAGGATGCCGGCCTCGTCGCTGCTGGTGAGCAGCTCGGCGTGGCGGGTGCCGGAGGCAGCGACGTCGATCGCGGGGAACGCGCGCTCCTCGGCGAGGTCGCGGCGGAGCCGGATCTCGAGGTTCTCGGTGCCGTCGATCTCCTCGAACAGCAGCGCGTCGGTCGGCGACCCCGAGTCGACGACGACGGTCGCGATGATCGTCAGCGAGCCGCCCCCCTCGATGTTGCGAGCGGCGCCGAAGATGCGCTTGAGGCCGTAGAGCGCGCCGGCGTCCACTCCCCCGGTGACGACGCGGCCGTTGGCGGCGCCGGCGAGGTTGTAGGCGCGACCCAGCCGGGTCAGGCCGTCGAACAGCACCACGACGTCGTGGCCCAGCTCGACCAGGCGCTTGGCGCGCTCGACGGCGAGCTCGGCGGCAGTGACGTGGTCGGCGGCCGGGCGGTCGAAGGTGCTGGCGATGACCTCACCCTTGATCGAGCGCTGGAAGTCGGTGACCTCCTCGGGACGCTCGTCGAGCAGGACCACCATCAGGTGGGCCTCGGGGTTGTTCGCGGTCAGCGAGGAGGCGATCGAGCGCAGCAGCGTGGTGCGGCCCGACTTGGGCGGCGCGGCGATCAGGCCGCGCTGGCCCTTGCCGATCGGGGCCGCGATGTCGAGCAGCCGGCCGGCGAGGTTGTCGGCCGTGGTCTCCATCCGGAAGCGCTCGGTCGGGTGCGTCGGCACGAACGTGGCGAAGTCGGTGCGGTTCTTGGACTGCTCCGGGTCGGCGCCGTTGATCGCGTCGATGCGCACCATCGGGTTGAACTTCTCGCGGCGCTCGCCCTCGCGCGGCTGGCGGACCTGGCCGGAGATCGCGTCGCCGCGGCGCAGGCCGTACTTCCGCACCAGCGAGAGGGAGAGGTAGACGTCGTCGGTGCCGGCCAGGTAGCCCGACGTACGGACGAAGGCGTAGTTGTCCAGCACGTCGAGGATGCCTGCGGCGGGAACGAGCACGTCGTCCTCGCGGACCTCGTGCTCCGCCTCGCGTACGCCGGCCGCGCCGGCCCGGTTGCGGTCGCGACCCCGGCGGCGGCGGTTGCGGCGGTTGCCGCCCTCACCGTCGGAGTCGTCGTCGTGGTCGCCCTGGGCGTCGTCGGCCCCCTGCTGGTCGGCGTCGCGGTCGAGCTTGTTGTCGCTCTTGTTGTCGTCCTTGGGCGCCTGCTTCTGCTGCGCCTGCTGCTGGCCGGCCGGCTTGTCGGCGGGCTTGTCGGCAGCCTTCCCGGCCGGCTTCTCGGCCGGCTTCTCGGTCGGCTTGTCGGTCTGCTGCTGCGCGGCCTGCTCGGTGCGGGCCGGGCGCTGGCGGCGCTGCTGCTGGGTGACGACCGGCTTGGCCGGCTCGGCGGGCTCGACCGCCGCGGCGCTCTCGACCTTGGCGGGCTTGCTCTCGGCAGGCTCGGCCACCGCGGCAGGCTCGGCCACCGCGGCGGGCTTCTCTGCCTTCGGGGCGGGCTTCTCGGCCTTCGGCGCGGGGGCCGACTGAGCGGCCTTGATCGCCTCGATGAGGGCGGCCTTCTTCATGGAGCCGGCACCGGAGATGCCCATGCCGCCGGCCATCGCCTTGAGGTCCGCGAGCAGCATGGAGTTGAGGCCGCCGGACTTCTTCTTGGCGGCGGGCGCCTCAGTCGTGGAGGCGTCGGAAGATTCGGTCACGTGAGTTTCCTTCACGGATCACGGCCGTACGAGAACGTACGGCGACTTGAACAGATCGCCGCTCAAGCGGAACCCAACAGAACAACGGGGCGCGGCGGCGTACGGCCAATCTAACAGGGCACGACGGCGGCGGTCAGGAGGACCGTGCGCCGGACGTGTCGATGGCGAGCGCGTGCGCGGCCCAGCCGTCCGGGCAGCGGGCGAGGATCGTGGCGGCGTCGGTGCCGTCGGCGAACGCGAGCACGGTCGGACCGGCGCCGGACACGATCGCCGCGATCCCCTCGGCGCGCAGGGCGTCGACCAGGTCGAGCGAGGCCGGCATGGCGGGGCGACGGTAGGACTGGTGGAGCCGGTCCTCGGTCGCGCGGTGGAGCAGCTCGGGCGCGCTCGCGAGCGCGGCCACGAGCAGGGCGGCGCGACCGGAGTTGGCCGCGGCGTCGGCATGCGGGACGGTCGCGGGCAGCAGGCCGCGGGCCTCCTCGGTGGACACCGGCGTCGGCGGGACGAAGACGACCGCGCTGATGCGGGGGTCGACCGAGCCCGGAACCGCCCAGAACGAGCCATCGGCGTCCTGGCCGGCGATGGTGAAGCCGCCGAACAGCGCGGGAGCGACGTTGTCGGGGTGCCCCTCGATCTGCGCGGCGAGGTCGAGCAGCTGCTGGTCGTCGAGCAGCAGCCGACCACCGGCGACGAGCTCACGCGCCAGCCACACGCCGGCGACGATCGCCGCCGAGGACGACCCGAGGCCGCGGGCGTGCGGGATCACGTTCTTGCAGGACAGGCGCAGCCCCGAGGGCTGTACGCCGATCCGGTCGAACGCCGCACGCATCGACCGCACCACCAGGTGGCGCTCGTCGAGCGGGACCTCCCCCGCGCCCACGCCGTCGACCTCGACGACCAGCCCCTCGGGCAGGATCTCGGCCTCGAGCTCGTCGCGCAGGTCGAGCGCGAGCCCGAGCGCGTCGAAGCCGGGACCGAGGTTGGCGGAGGTCGCGGGGACCGAGACCCGGACGGGTCCGTCGACGAAGGTCATCGGTGGCTCAGAGACCGGCGGCCTGCGCGGCGGCATCGACGTCGGCATCCACCACGAGGTCGGGCAGCACGACGCCCTCGAGGGCGGTCGCGATGTCCTTCAGGCCGTGGCCCGTGACGGTGATGGCGAGCACCTTGCCGGCGTACGACTCACCGGCCGCGAGCTCCTGCAGCAGACCGGCGACGCCGGCCGCGGAGGCGGGCTCGACGAAGACGCCGTCGTTGCGGGCCAGCTCGGCCTGGGCGGCCAGGATCTGCTCGTCGGTGACCTTGGCGAAGCGACCGCCGGACTCCTTGGCGGCGTTCTCGGCCAGCTGCCACGAGGCGGGGTTGCCGATCCGGATCGCGGTCGCCTTGGTCTCCGGGTCGTCGACCGGCGCGCCGTCGACGAGCGGCGCGGCACCGGCGGCCTGGAAGCCGCGCATGACCGGACGCTTGGTGGCGCGGCCGAGCTCGGCGTACTGCTGGTAGCCGAGCCAGTACGCCGAGATGTTGCCGGCGTTGCCGACCGGCAGCAGGTGGAAGTCGGGGGCGTCGCCGAGGAAGTCGACGATCTCGAACGCCGCGGTCTTCTGGCCCTCGAGGCGGTGCGGGTTGACCGAGTTGACCAGCGCGACGGGGTACTTCTCGGCCATCTCGCGGGCCATCCGCAGGCAGTCGTCGAAGTTGCCCCGGACCTGGATCACCAGCGATCCGTGCACGACGGCCTGGGCCATCTTGCCCGCGGAGATCTTGCCCTCCGGCACCAGCACGATCGGCGTGACGCCGGCCTTGGCGGCGTACGCGGCCATGGAGGCGGAGGTGTTGCCGGTGGAGGCGCAGACGACGGCCTTGGCGCCCTCGTGGACGGCGACCGAGAGCGCGGCGGTCATGCCGCGGTCCTTGAACGAGCCGGTCGGGTTGTTGCCCTCGACCTTGAGCCACACCTCGCCCCCGGTGAGGCCGGAGAGCCAACCGGAGTGGACCAGCGGCGTACCGCCCTCGCGCAGCGTCACCGCCGGGGTGTCCTGCGGGATGGCGAGGAGCTCGCGGTACTCGTCGATCACGCCCTTCCACTGCTGGGTCAAGGGGCTCACTCTTCGACTCCTTCAACGCGCATCACCGAGGTGACGTCGCGGACGATGTCCATCTTGCGAAGCTGCTCGACGGTCGCCGACAGCTGGGCGTCGGTCGCCTCGTGCGAGACGACGACGAGCTGGGCGTCGTCGTCACGGCCCTCCTGACGGACCGTCTGGATCGAGACACCCTGGTCGGCGAAGGCGTTCGCGACGGCGGCGAGCACACCCGCACGGTCGTCGACGTCGATCGCGACGTGGTAGCGGGTGAGGGTCTCCCCCATCGGGACGATCGGGCGATCGGCGTACGCCGACTCGGCGGGTCCGCGGCTTCCGGCGAGCCGGTTGCGGGCCACCGTGACCAGGTCGCCGAGGACCGCGGAGGCCGTCGGGGAGCCGCCCGCGCCGGGGCCGTAGAACATCAGCTGCCCGGCGGCCTCGGACTCGACGAAGACGGCGTTGTAGGCGCCACGCACGCTGGCGAGCGGGTGGCTGCTGGGGATCATCGCGGGGTGCACGCGCACGCTGACGCCCTCACCCACGAGCTCGGCGATGCAGAGCAGCTTGACGACGCTGCCCATGTCCTTGGCGGAGCGGACGTCGCCGGCGGAGACCTCGGTCATGCCCTCGCGGTGGACGTCGGCCGCGGTGACGCGGGTGTGGAACGCCAGGCTGGCCAGGATCGCGGCCTTGGCGGCGGCGTCGAAGCCCTCGACGTCGGCGGTCGGGTCGGCCTCGGCGTACCCGAGCGCCTGGGCCTCCTCGAGGGTCTCCTCGTAGCCGGCGCCCTGGGTGTCCATCTTGTCGAGGATGAAGTTGGTGGTGCCGTTGACGATGCCCATCACCTTGGTGACGCGGTCGCCGGCGAGGCTCTCGCGCAGCGGGCGCAGGATCGGGATCGCACCGGCCACGGCCGCCTCGTAGTAGAGGTCGCGGCCGGCCTTCTCGGCGGCCTCGTAGAGCGTCGGGCCGTCCTCGGCGAGCAGGGCCTTGTTGGCGGTGACGACGGAGGCGCCGTTCTCGAGCGCGCTCAGGATGAGCGAGCGGGCCGGCTCGATGCCGCCGATGACCTCGATGACCAGGTCGATGTCCTCGCGCGCGACGAGCGCCGCGGCGTCCGTGGTCAGCAGGTCGGCGGGTACGTCGACCTCGCGAGGAGCGTCGAGGCGGCGTACGGCGACGCCTGCCAGCTCGACCGGTGCACCCACCCTGGCCGCCAGATCTGCGGACTGCTCGCCGAGGAGTCGCACGACCTGCGACCCGACGGAACCGCAGCCCAGGACGGCCACCTTGAGGGGATTGCTCACGGGGTCAAGGTTATCCGCGCCCGCGCCCCGGCTCCGATTCCGGTCCACCCTTCGAGGGCGGGGCTACTGTCGGCGATCGTGAGCGCACGTGACGACGACGCAGCCGACATCACCCCCGCCTACACCGGCCGACTCGGGATCGAGCCGCTGCCCGCGCTCCGGCTGCCCGACGGCGAGATCTCGCCGCGGGCGGCGTACCAGTTCATCCACGACGAGCTGATGCTCGACGGGTCCTCGCGGCTGAACCTGGCGACCTTCGTGACGACCTGGATGGACCCCGAGGCCGGCCAGCTGATGACCGAGGCGCTCGACAAGAACATGATCGACAAGGACGAGTACCCCGCGACCGCCGCGATCGAGCAGCGCTGCGTGGCCATGGTGGCCGACCTGTTCCACGCCCCGGGCCTGTCCGCCACCGACCCGTCCTCGGCGACCGGCGTCTCCACGATCGGGTCCTCCGAGGCGGTCATGCTCGCCGGACTCGCGCTGAAGTGGCGCTGGAAGGCCCGCTCCGCCTCCGGACGTACGCCGAACCTGGTGCTGGGCTCCAACGTGCAGGTCGTGTGGGAGAAGTTCTGCCGGTACTTCGAGGTCGAGCCGCGCTACCTGCCGATGGCGGAGGGTCGCTACGTGATCACGCCCGAGCAGGTCATCGACGCGGTCGACGAGGACACCATCGGCGTGGTCGGCATCCTGGGCACCACCTTCACCGGCGAGCTCGAGCCGGTCGCGGAGGTCTGCGAGGCGCTCGACGCGCTGGCCGCCCGCGGCGGGCCCGACGTGCCGGTCCACGTGGACGCGGCGAGCGGCGGGTTCGTCGTACCTTTCCTGCGGCCGGAGCTGGCGTGGGACTTCCGGCTGGAGCGCGTGGCGTCGATCAACGTCAGCGGCCACAAGTACGGCCTGACCTATCCCGGCATCGGCTTCGTGGTGTGGCGCTCGGGCGAGTGCCTGCCGGACGAGCTGGTCTTCCGGGTGAGCTACCTCGGCGGCGACATGCCCACCTTCACCCTCAACTTCTCCCGGCCCGGCAACCAGGTCGTCGGGCAGTACTACAACTTCATCCGGCTGGGTCGCGCCGGCTACACCGCCATCATGGAGAGCCTGCGCGACACCGCCGTCTGGGTCTCGGAGCGGCTCGACGAGCTCGACGGCATCGAGATCATCACCGACGGCTCCGCCATCCCCGTCGTGTCGTTCCGCCTCACCGGCGACCCCGGCTTCACCGTCTACGACCTGTCGCACGAGCTGCGCACGGGTGGCTGGCAGGTCCCGGCGTACCCGATGCCGGCGGACGCCCAGGAGATCTCGGTCCTGCGGATCGTGGTGCGCGAGGGCTTCAGCCGCGATCTCGCCGCCCAGCTGGTGGTCGCGTTCCAGACGGCCTACGACCGGCTGCGGGCCGGCGTACGTCCGAAGTCGGCGGCGTCGGGCTTCAGCCACTCGTAGCCGGACGGACCTGTCGCGCCGCAGACCCCGAGAGCGCCGGCTCATCCGCCGCACCAGTCACACGAGCACCAACGGGTCCGTCCGAGTACGACGCCCTCAGCCGATGTCCGTGGCGAGCAGGTCGTCGACCGTCTCGCGCCGCACGATCACCTGCGCCTGGCCGTCCTTGACCGCAACGACCGGCGGCCGGAGCGCGTGGTTGTAGTTGGAGGCCATCGAGCGGCCGTAGGCACCGGTGCCGGGGACGGCGATGAGGTCACCGGGCGCGATGTCGCCCGGCAGGAACTCGTGCTTGACCACGATGTCGCCGGACTCGCAGTGCTTGCCGACGACGCGCGCGAGCACCGGCGCCGCGTCGGAGCGACGTGAGACGAGGGTGCAGGAGTAGTCGGCGTCGTACAGCGCCGGACGGATGTTGTCACTCATCCCGCCGTCGACGGAGACATAGGTACGGCGCTGCCCGCCGTCGAGCTGCACCTCCTTGACCGTGCCGACGGTGTAGACGGTGCACATCGTCGGGCCGACGATCGCCCGGCCGGGCTCGATCGAGAGCCGGGGCTGCTCGACGCCGAGCGCGCGGCACTCGTGGACGATGATCTCGCGCATGCCGGCAGCCAGCTCGGCGGCCGGCTTGGGGTCGTCCTGGCTGGTGTAGGCGATGCCGAAGCCGCCGCCGAGGTCCATCTCCGGCATGACGACGCCGAGCTCGGAGGCGATCCGGGCGTGCAGGGCGAGCACCCGCTTGGCGGCGACCTCGAACCCGGCGGTGTCGAAGATCTGGCTGCCGATGTGGGAGTGCAGGCCGAGCAGCTCGACACCGGGGGCGGCGATCACCCGCCGTGCGGCCTCGAACGCGTCGCCGGAGGAGATCGAGAAGCCGAACTTCTGGTCCTCGTGGGCGGTGGCGATGAACTCGTGGGTGTGCGCCTCGACGCCGGCCGTCACGCGCACCATCACGCGAGCGGGCACGCCGGTCTCGGCGGCGATCGCCGCGACCCTGTCGATCTCGTGGAAGGAGTCGACGACGATGCGGCCGACGCCGAGCGTGATCGCGCGACGCAGCTCCATCGGGGTCTTGTTGTTGCCGTGGTAGCCGATCCGCTCGGGCTCGACTCCCCCGCGCAGCGCGACGGTGAGCTCGCCGTCGGAGCAGACGTCGAGGAACAGGCCCTCCTCGGCGATCCACCGGGCGACGGTGGTGCAGAGGAAGGACTTGCCGGCGTAGTAGACGTCGGCGTCCTCGAAGGCGTCCTTGAACGCGCGCGCCCGCGTGCGGAAGTCCTCCTCGTCGAGGACGTACGCCGGTGTGTTGATGTTCGCCACGAGGTCCGGGATCGCGACGCCGCCGACGTGCAGCACGCCCTGGTCGTCCTTGGTCGTGGTGCTGGACCACAGGATCGGGACCAGCTCGTTGGCGTCGTCGGGCTGCTGGAGCCAGACCGGCGAGGTGCCAGCGAAGTCGCCGGGAGGCACACGGCCCGCCATCACAGGTCCTCCAGCTTCGTTCGTCCGCACTCGGCCTCGATCGCCAGGTCCGTTGTCGTCTGCCGCGCCGAGGCGGCCTCGAGCGGCCTCACATGCGCTCCGGGGCGGAGACACCGAGCAGGTCGAGGCCGTTGCGGAGCACGGTCTGCATCGCGACGACCAGGACCATCCGGGCGAGGTTGGCCGGCCCGGCGGGCTCGTCGCCCTGCGGGAGCATGCGGCACTCCTTGGTGTCGTACCACTTGTTGAAGACCGACGCGGTGTCCTCGAGGTAGCGCGCGATCCGGTGCGGCTCGCGCAGCTCGGCCGCACTCGTCACGACCCGGGGGTACTCGGCCAGGGCCCGCAGGAGGTCACCGTCGCGCTCGTGGTCGAGCAGGCTCGGGTCGTACGCCGCACCCGGCAGCTCCATGCCCAGGTCGGCCGCGTTGGCGAGCATCCGGCAGGTGCGGGCGTGGGCGTACTGCACGTAGTAGACGGGGTTGTCGTTGGACGCCTTGGTGATCTCGGCGACGTCGAGCGCGAGCGGCGAGTCGGCCGGGTAGCGGACCAGCGAGTAGCGCAGCGCGTCCACACCGATCTCGTCGGCGAGCTCCTCCAGGGTGATGAAGGTGCCCTTGCGCTTGGACATCTTGAGCTCTTCGCCGTCCTTGACGATCTTGACCAGCTGACCGATCAGGACGTCGAGGGTCTTCGCCGGGTCGTCGCCGACGCAGGCGGCCATCGCCTTGAGCCGGCCGACGTAGCCGTGGTGGTCGGCGCCGAGCAGGTAGATGCAGTGGTCGAAGCCACGGGCGCGCTTGTTGAGGTAATAGGCGGTGTCCGACGCGAAGTAGGTTAGCTCGCCGTCGCTCTTGATCAGGACGCGGTCCTTGTCGTCGCCGAAGTCGGTGGTGCGCATCCACAGCGCGCCGCCGTCCTCGAAGACGTGGCCGAGGTCCTTGAGCCGCGCCAGCGTGTGGGGCACTCCCCCGCTCTCCTGACCCTCCTCGTGGAGCGAGAGCTCGGAGAACCACACGTCGAAGTGGGTGTTGAACCGGTCGAGCTGGTCCTGCTGCTCCTTGAGCTGGATCGCGTAGCCGACCTCGCGCACGGCAGCGAGCCGCTCGGCCTCGTCCTCGATCCGGAAGATGCCCGGCTGGGCCGTCTCGACGGCCTTCGCGAGGTCGTCGATGTACCCGCCGGCGTACCCGTCCTCGGGCTTCTCCTGCCCGAGGGCCGAGGCGATGATCGAGGCGGCGAAGTTGTTCATCTGCACGCCGCGGTCGTTGATGTAGAACTCGCGGGTGACCTCGGCGCCCGCGGCGCTGAGCACGCGGCCGATCGCGTCGCCGAGCACGGCCCAGCGGGTGTGGCCCAGGTGCAGCGGCCCCGTCGGGTTGGCCGAGATGAACTCGACGTTGATCTTCTGGCCCGCGAGCGCGTCGAGATGGCCGTACGCCGAACCCGCGGCGACGATCTCGGCCGCCACGGCACCCTGGGCGCCGGCCTCGACGGTGACGTTGAGGAAGCCGGGACCGGCCACCTCGACGTCGGCGATGCCGTCGGCCTCGCGCAGCCCGCCGGCGATGAGCTCGGCCAGCGCACGGGGATTGGTCCCGGCCTTCTTGGCCAGCTGCATCGCGACGTTGGTCGCGTAGTCGCCGTGGCCCTTCTGGCGGGGCAGCTCGACGGTCACCTCGGCGGGCACGCCGTCCGGCAGCGCGACCTCGCCTCGCTCGACCAGGCCCGCAAGGACGTCGACGATCGTGGACGAGAGCTGATCAGGGGTCACCCGCGAAGCCTATCGACGGGACTCGGTTTCGCTCACGCCGATATGCCCCGGTAGTGTTCGGCAGCACGCCAGCCTTCGTAGCTCAGGGGATAGAGCACTGGTTTCCGGTACCAGGTGTCGCAGGTTCGAATCCTGCCGAAGGCGCACAGCGCGAAAGGCCCCGACTCCCTCGAGTCGGGGCCTTCTGCATTCCCGCACCGCTCGCCGACGCTCGCGGCCGCGCGCCCGACGAAGGGGCTTGTTGCAAACCGATTGCAACAACCTAGAGTGAGCACGTGCCCCGTCTCGCCGCGTTCCGCTCCAGCCTGAGCGCTGAGGACCGGCGGAGCCTGTGGGCGATGAGCGGCGTGATCGTGGCGCTGCACGTCGTCGGGTTCGGGATCCTGCTGGGGTTCGTCGCGCCGCAGCACTTCACGCTCGGCGGCGACCACCCGGTCTTCACGATCGGCGTCGGGATCCTGGCCTACACCTTCGGCCTGCGGCACGCGTTCGACGCCGACCACATCGCCGCGGTCGACAACACGACGCGCAAGCTGATCGGCGACCGAGCGGGACAGGCCGACACCGAGCGGCAGCCGCTCGCGGTCGGGTTCTGGTTCAGCCTGGGCCACTCGACGATCGTCCTCGCCCTCGCGCTCGGGCTCGCGCTCGGCGTGAAGAGCCTGGTCGGCCCCCTCTCCGACGACAGCTCGACGCTCCACACCTGGACCGGCGTGATCGGCCCGAGCGTCTCTGGGGGCTTCCTGTGGCTGCTCGGCCTGCTCAACCTGGCCGCACTGGTCGGCATCCTGCGGGTCGCCCGCCGGATGCGCCACGGCCACTACGACGAGGCGCGGCTCGAGCACCACCTGCACCACCGCGGCCTGATGAACCGGATCCTGCACCCGCTGACCCGCTCGGTCCGCAAGCCGTGGCACATCTACCCCATCGGAGTGCTGTTCGGCCTCGGCTTCGACACCGCGACCGAGGTCGGGCTGCTCGTCCTCGCCGGCGGCGCGGCCGCGTTCCAGCTGCCGTTCTGGTCGATCATCGTGCTGCCGATCCTGTTCGCGGCCGGCATGTGCCTGGCCGACACGATCGACGGCGTGTTCATGAACGCGGCGTACGGCTGGGCGTTCGCCAAGCCGGTCCGCAAGGTCTTCTACAACCTGACGATCACCACGATCTCGGTGGTGGTCGCGCTCGTCATCGGCACCATCGAGCTGCTCGGCGTGTACGCCGACCGCTTCTCCGTCACCCACGGCCCGATCGCCGCGGTGGCGAGCATCCCGCTCGACTACGCCGGTTACGCGATCGTCGGCCTGTTCGTGCTCTCGTGGCTCATCGCCCTGTCGGTGTGGCACTTCGGCGACATCGAGGAGCGTTGGTCGGCCGCGCTGGCCGAGTAGCGCGATGATGACCGGCGTGACCACTCGGATCGCCACCGCGAACATCCTGTTCAAGCTCCCCCACGCCGACGCCCGCCGCGCGCTCGACCTCGTGCTCGCGGAGCAGCCGGACCTGGTCACCCTGCAGGAGTGGTACGTCGTACGCCTGAACCTGCTCCGCGCGACCGGATCGGTGCGCATCACCCCGGGCCTCCCGGTCTCGATCCCGGGTGGCGACGACTTCCACTGGATCACCGGGCTCGGCGGCGGCAACGCCGTCGGCGCCCGCAAGGACCGCTTCGACCTGCTCGAGGCGCACCAGCCCTGGTTGTCGCTGCCCGGGCGCACCGAGCGCTCCGACCGCCGCCTCAACATCGAGCCGCCGCGCGAGGCCACCGTCGGCATCTTCCGCGACCGGACCGTCGGCGACACGGTCGCGATGCTCAGCTACCACCTCGTCTCCGGCGCGGTCCGCGGTCCGGCGTACCGCACCGACGACCGGCCCAACATGGTCCGCCGTCACCGCCACGAGGTGGCCCGGGTCGAGGAGGTCGTCGCGGGGCTGCAGGCCGACGGTCACCGCGTGTACGCCGCGGGCGACTCCAACCACCACCTGCAGACGTACGCCGGCCTCACCTCGGCGTGGCAGGGACGCGACTGGGTGCGGACCCTCGGGCGGTGGACGCTCGACGACGTGCACGGCCCCGGCGAGGCGACCTCGGTGCGCACGATCACCACGCCGAGCGACCACCTCGCGGTTTTGGTCGAGCGCTGAGCGGGGAGGACCCGGCCCGTGCAGCTGAGCCTGAAGCAGAACCACAACCTCCGGATGGTCCTGGCGGTCGGCGTCATCGCCTGCCTGGGCGCAGCGATCTACCTGTGGTTCTGGCCGGCCGACAAGGAGTGGAAGGCGGTCCACGACCTGCCGATGTGCACCGACCAGCCGAGCAGCGGCTGCCTGGAGCAGCGGACGGGCCACTTCGACCACGGCTTCGTGCACAACTACTTCGTGACCGACGGCGGCAAGCGCTACCGCTTCCACGACACCAACGGCCACCTGACGCCGCGCTACGCGCGTCACCTGGACGGCGACGACGCCATCGGCTACTTCCACGACGGCGAGTTCGTCGGCTTCACGCTCTCCGACGGGTTCGGCCACAAGTACTGGAGCTCGGACAGCTGGATCCCGCCGGTGAAGTACATCGGCCTGGCCGCGCTGTTCGTCCTCCTTGCCGGCGCGCTCCTGGTCCTCGCCCAGAAGCTCGCCGACAAGGACCCTAACGCCAAGGCCGAGTTCAAGCGGTTGATGGCCAAGCGGCGCTGATCAGCCGAGCCGCGCCGCCTTGTTGGTGAGGGCGACGTACGGCCGGCACGGCTCGTTGCGCAGGACGCCGCAGGCCGGCAGCGAGGTCGGGATCGAGACGCCCGGCACGACCGGGAGCACGAGCCGCGACGGGTAGCGCGGAGAGTGCGCGATCGCGACCGTCGCGCCGCTGCCGACCGCGTTGTCGAAGCGCCAGATCGGCTGGGTGCCGTTCGGCGCCGAGATCGTGACCCGGATGCGGGAGCCGGCGCGGTAGGCGTGACCCTCGTAGTAGAGCGGGATCGTCACCTTCACGAACTTCCCACGCGGCATCGCGCGGACGTCGCCGGGCAGCAGGCTCGGCACCGGCTCGAGCAACGTCGAGGCCTGGCGGAAGATGTCGTGGTCGCTGAAGGACAGCTTGCGCTCGCTGGCGCGCTGCCAGCCGTTCTGGACGAACACCTCCTTGCCGTCGGGCCGGACCTCGGTGACGGTCGCCTGCAGGTCGACGTCCGGCGTCGACGAACGCACCCACACCTGGACGGCACCCGCGCCGACGACGGTGTGGCCGCTCCTCAACGGAGGCGTGAGGTACGACGCGCCCGTGCCGGCCGGGTTCGGCTTCCAGTCCCAGTCCCACTGGCTCGCGTTGCCCCACAGGCCTCCGGTCATCGGGGCGCCGAGGTAGTCATCCCCCGGCACGGCCTTGGGCGAGGAGGTGTAGCGGTCGAAGTAGGACCTCGTCGCACGGGTGCCCACCATGGTGCCGTGCTGGCGGAAGTACCAGGACCGGGCCTTCGTCCCGGGCACGGGGATCGAGGAGAAGCCCTTCTCGTAGCCCGGGTACGGGTCGCCGGCACCCTTGCCGGCGCCGTTGTCGAACAGCACCCGCACCCGGGGCTGGGCGGCGAACTTCGCCAGCGCTCCGGCGTACGTCAGCTGGTTCTGGACGGGGTCGTTCGGCAGCGTGACGAGATCGGTCTGCGGGACGCCCATCGCGGTCTGGTAGATCAGCGGTGAGGCCAGCTTGAGCAGCGGGGAGTGCATGATCGGCGCCTCGTGGGCGACGTACAGCATCAAGAAGTCGTAGAGCCGGTTGAACGTCTCGGGATCGAGCGAGTCGATGTGCGCGCCGTTGGTGAAGGTGAACCACTTCTTGGTGGTGCCGGTGAAGTGTTTGACCAGCATCGGGCAGTGGCCGCCGGTCTGCTCGTCGGTCCACTGGCACGCCAGGAACACCGGCATGTGGATCTTGTGCACGAACGTCAGTGGATCGAGCGGGTCGGCCACCGCCGGGTGGTAGTGGTCGTTGGCCTTGAGCTTGGCCATCAGGTCGGCAGCCTCGCCGTGCATCGCCTGGTTGGCCTTGCAGACGGCGTCGCCGTCCTGGACGCGCTTCCAGGCGTACGCCTGCCCACCGGTCGCGCTCGCGGGCAGCGCGTCGTGGATGCGCTCCTTGGCCCACTCGACGGCGAAGCCGTCGTTGCGGATCCCGCCGGGGTAGAGCGTGCTGGCGACCGCGCTGATCGTCGAGACCGGCGTGATCGCGGCGAGGCTCGGCGGGTTGAGCTGCGCGGCGAAGAGCTGGCTGATGCCGCCGTAGGAGATGCCGAGCATGCCGACCTTGTGGCCCTTGACCCACGGCTGGCGCGCGACGGTCTCGATGACGTCGTACGCGTCGAGGTTCTGCATCGGCTCGAAGAAGTCGTAGGCACCTCCGCTGCAGCCGGTACCGCGCATGTTCACGTCGACGACCGCGAAGCCCATCAGGTTCGCGAGGGCGGCGATGCCGCTCTGGGGCGCCTTCGGGTCGGCGTACCCGTAGCCGGCGTACTCGATGACGGTGGGGTACGGCGGGAGGTAGTCGGCACCGACGTTCGGCAGGGACGTGCCGGGCGGCAGCCCGGGCAGCCCGGCCGGGCTGGTCGGCGGGTGCACGCTGATGGCGAGCTTGGTGCCGTCGCGCGTGGTCAGGTAGCCGTACCCGTTGCTCGGGATCGTCTGGTGGAAGAAGTCGGTGTGCCACGGCTTCGCCGCGTCGGTGTGGACGGCGAACGCGGCCGATCGCACTCCCCCGACGACCATCCGGTAGCCCGTGCCCGGCGCGACCTTGCGGAACAGCACGGCACCGAGGCCGTCGGCATGCTTGGTGGCGACGACGGTGCCGCCGTGCGTCAGGCGGACGGTCGCGCCGCCGGGCAGGCCGGTGGCGTACGCCTGCCGCGCGCTGCCGTGTGCGACGACCGGGGTCGCCGCGACCGCGCGGACATCGGGAGCAGTCAGGCCGAGGAGCACCGCGGCCACGGACAGAGCGGCGACGAGAACACGTTTCACATCAGCAGTGTCGCGGCAAAGTCGCATCCTGGCGAGCATCGTTGCCGAGCCGGCGCGCGCCAGCGGTGTCCGGGTTCTCGACATCGGCCCCACCGATCACCATGCCGTGGCCCTGGACCACGCAGCTGGTCACCTGCGCCGGGTCGACGTCGGCGACGGCGTGCGCGATCCGGAACAGCTCGCTCGGGCCGAGGTCGGTGGCGAGGTGCTGCATCACGGTCAGGATGCCCTTGGCGATGAAGCCGGGGTGCGACCGCATCCGGTGGATCTTGCGCTGGATGCCACGGATGACGCGGTCCTGGTTGGCGCTGCGGTCGAAGTCGCCGTACGGGAGCGTGTGCCGGATCCGGGAGAACTTCAGCGCGAGCAGGCCGCTGAGGTGGATCCGGCCCTTCTTGAAGCCCTTCGGCCAGATCTCCGGGTCGTTGAAGGGGCGCGGGTTGTCGACGGTGATGCCGCCGATGTCGTGGACCATCGCCTGGAAGTAGGTGAACCGGGTGACGAAGACGTAGTCCGGCTGCACCCCGACCAGGTTGCCGACGGTCTGCCCGAGCAGCTGCGGGCCGCCGAAGTAGAGCGCGGCGTTGATCCGGTTGGTCCCGTGTCCCGGGATCGGCACCCACGAGTCGCGCGGGATGCCGATGTCGGCCGCGGTGTGCGTCTTGGTGTTCATGAAGATCAGGTGCAGCGCGTCGCTGCGGGTGTGCAGCATGTTCTCGCCGGGCCGCGCGTCCGAGCCGACGGCGAGGATGGTGATGACGTCCTTGCCGTGCGCGAGCCTGCCGAGATCGGTCCCCTCGGCGGTCTGCACCTTGACCAGCGCCGCCTCGGTCGACTGCACCGTCGCATCGGGCACGGTCACGAGCACGACGCCGAGGATGAGCATCAGGACGATCGTGGAGCAGGTACGTCGGAGCAGGTGCTTCATCAGTTGCCCTTCTTCAGCGGCGAGCAGTGGTGGGAGACGTCGAAGCCGAAGATCTGCCAGTGCCCGCCGACCGGGACCAGGCTCACGGTGCCACCGACGAAGCAGCGCCGGACCGCCTGCCCGTTCGTGTCGTAGGTGAGCCGCACCCGGGCGGTGGCGCCGGCCGCGTGCTTCTCGACGGCCAGCACGTCGAGGTCGACGCGCCGCCGGACGAGCTGGACGGAGTCGATCTTCCCGGCGAGGTCGGCATTGCTCATCAGGTCGGCGTCGCGCGCCGCGAGCCTGGCGGCACCGGGGGTGAATCCCGGGAACCGGTTCTTCGCGTCGGTGGAGAGGTAGGCGGCCTGCCACCACGTCCCGATCGTCGCGCTCGCCTCCCTGCGGACCTGTGCACGGGCCGCGTCGGGCAGCTTGCCGGTGATCTTGGCCAGCTTGACGGCGTACGGGACCGTCGGGGTCGGCAGGGCGGACGGGCCGCCCTTCGAGGCGTGGTCGGAGCTCGAGCAGGCGGTCGCACCGAGGCCCGTCATGAGCGCCATCACCAGGCCCAGGACGGGTGTGAGGCGGTGAGTCTTCGACAAGGTTCGACCTCCATATCGGGTGGACCAGCGGCCCATGCATCACGCTTCCACAACACCGTGTCCGATCCTTGCTCCCTCTCCCGGCATTTCAAGCGGCATGGGTCTAGGCTCGTCGTCGGTGCCGACCGGTGAGGTGGCGTCGGCCCAGTGATCAGAAGAGGCGAAGCCAGTCGTGACGCAGTCGTCGGACCAGCAGTCCAGCTCCAACAGCCCCCACGGCATCGATTTCGGTGCCAACGAGTGGTTGGTCGAGGAGATGAGGTCGCGCTTCGACGCCGACCCCTCCAGCGTCGACCAGGCCTGGGCGTCGTACTTCCGTGGCGCCGGCGCGGCGACCAACGGCTCCACTCCCTCCGCCGCCCCCGCCGCCGCGGCCCAGACCGCGCAGGCGAACCCGCCCACCGGCGCGATCCCGATCCCCAAGGCCCGTCCGGCCACGCCGGTCAGCCCGGCCGCGAAGACGATGCCGACCAAGCCGTCGACCGCCGAGGACAAGCCGACCCCGAAGGATGCCCCCAAGCCGGCGCCCGTGGCGGTCAACGACGAGGCCACCCTCACCACGCTGCGCGGCATCCCCGCGGCGACCGCGAAGAACATGGACATCTCGCTGTCCGTGCCGACCGCGACCTCGGTCCGCAACATCCCGGTCAAGCTGCTGTGGGACAACCGCATCGTCATCAACAGCCACCTCAAGCGCGCTCGAGGCGGCAAGGTCTCCTTCACCCACCTGATCGGCTACGCCATCGTGCGCGCCATCAAGTCGATGCCGGAGATGAACAACACCTACGCCGAGATCGACGGCAAGCCGACCATGGTCACGCCGCCGCACGTCAACCTCGGCCTGGCCATCGACCAGCAGAAGCCCGACGGCACCCGCCAGCTGGTGGCCCCCTCCATCAAGGCGTGCGAGTCGATGGACTTCGCGCAGTTCTGGACGGCGTACGAGGAGATCGTGCGCAAGGCCAAGGACAACAAGCTGACGATGGACGACTACACCGGTACGACGGTCAGCCTGACCAACGTCGGTGGCATCGGCACCAACAACTCCGTCCCCCGCCTGATGCAGGGCCAGGCCGCGATCATCGGCGTCGGCTCGATGGACTACCCGCCGGAGTTCCAGGGCGCGTCCGAGGACACCATCTCCCGCAACGCGATCTCGCGGATCATGACGATGACCTCGACGTACGACCACCGGGTCATCCAGGGCGCCCAGTCGGGCGAGTTCCTCCGTCTGGTCCACCAGCAGCTGCTCGGCGAGGGCGGCTTCTACGACGACATCTTCCGCTCGCTGCGCATCCCCTACGAGCCGATCCGCTGGAACGCCGACATCGCGACGTCCCACGACGACGAGATCGACAAGCAGGCGCGCATCCTCGAGCTGATCCACGCCTACCGCGTCCGCGGCCACCTGATGGCCGACACGGACCCGCTCGAGTACAAGCAGCGCAGCCACCCCGACCTGCGCATCGAGTCGCACGGCCTGACGCTGTGGGACCTCGACCGCGAGTTCCCGACCGGCTCGTTCGGCGGCGCCGGCCGTCGCTTCATGAAGCTCCGCGACATCCTCGGCATCCTGCGTGACTCCTACTGCCGCACCACCGGCATCGAGTACATGCACATCATGGATCCCGAGCAGCGCCAGTGGCTCCAGGAGCGCGTCGAGAAGCCGTACGACAAGGAGACCCGCGAGGAGCAGCTGCGGATCCTGCAGAAGCTCAACCAGGCCGAGGCGTTCGAGACCTTCCTGCAGACGAAGTTCGTCGGCCAGAAGCGCTTCTCGCTCGAGGGTGGCGAGACCACCATCCCGGTCGTCGACGAGATCTGTGAGGCCGCCGCCCAGTCCGGCCTGGTCGAGGTCGCGATCGGCATGGCGCACCGCGGTCGCCTCAACGTGCTGGCCAACATCGTCGGCAAGTCCTACAACCAGATCTTCCGCGAGTTCGAGGGCAACATCGACCCGCGCACGGTCCAGGGCTCGGGCGACGTGAAGTACCACCTCGGCGCGGACGGCGAGTTCGTCGCCGGCACCGGCGAGACCATCGCGGTCTCCGTGGCCGCGAACCCCTCGCACCTCGAGACGGTCGACCCGGTCCTGGAGGGCATCGCCCGCGCCAAGCAGGACGTCCTCGACCGGGGCGACGAGTTCCCGGTCCTGCCGCTGCTCCTGCACGGCGACGCGGCGTTCGCCGGCCAAGGTGTGGTCGCCGAGACCCTCAACCTGTCCCAGCTCCGCGGCTACCGCACCGGCGGCACGATCCACCTGGTCATCAACAACCAGGTCGGCTTCACCACCTCGCCCGCCTCCTCGCGCTCGACGCTCTACGCCACCGACGTGGCCCGCATGGTCCAGGCGCCGATCTTCCACGTGAACGGCGACGACCCGGAGGCCTGCATCCGCGTCGCACGGCTCGCGTTCGAGTACCGCCAGGCGTTCAACAAGGACGTCGTCATCGACCTGGTCTGCTACCGCCGCCGCGGTCACAACGAGGGTGACGACCCGTCGTACACCCAGCCGTTGATGTACGACCTGATCGAGCAGAAGCGCTCGGTGCGCAAGCTCTACACCGAGTCGCTGATCGGTCGTGGCGACATCACCATCGAGGAGGCCGAGCAGGTCCTCCGCGACTACCAGAACCAGCTGGAGCGGGTCTTCACCGACGTCCGCGAGGCCGACGCCAAGCCCGACGAGTGGACCACCGTCCCCGACTACCCCGAGAAGGAGGCCTACGAGGCCACCACCGCGGTGTCGCCGGAGGTCCTCAAGCGGATCGCGGACGCCTACGTCACCCCGCCGGAGGGCTTCACGGTCCACCCGAAGGTGATGCCGCAGCTGCAGCGTCGCTCGGCCGCGATCGCGGACGGCCCCATCGACTGGGGCACCGGCGAGATCCTCGCCTTCGGCTCGCTGCTGATGGAGGGCCGCCCGGTCCGCCTGGCCGGCCAGGACTCGCGTCGCGGCACGTTCGTGCAGCGCTTCGCGACGATCATCGACCGCGTCAACGCGGACGAGTGGACGCCGCTGGCCAACCTCACCGAGGACCAGGCCAAGTTCTTCGTCTACGACTCCCTGCTCAGCGAGTACGCCGCCCTCGGCTTCGAGTACGGCTACTCCGTGGCCCGTCCCGAGGCACTGGTCCTCTGGGAGGCCCAGTTCGGTGACTTCGTCAACGGCGCACAGAGCGTCATCGACGAGTACATCTCCGCCGGCAAGACCAAGTGGAACCAGGACTCCGGCGTCGTGCTGCTGCTGCCGCACGGCTACGAGGGCCAGGGTGCCGACCACTCCTCCGCCCGCATCGAGCGCTTCCTCACGCTCTGCGCGGACGAGGCGATGGTGGTCGCGCAGCCGTCGAGCCCGGCGTCGTACTTCCACCTCCTGCGTCGCCACGCCCTCGGCGGCGACCACAAGCCGCTGATCGTCTTCACACCGAAGTCGATGCTCAAGCGCAAGGAGGCCGCCTCGCTGCCGGCCGAGTTCACCTCCGGTGAGTTCCAGCCGGTCATCCCCGACGAGCTGGTCGACGCCGACAAGGTCACCACCGTGCTGCTGGTCTCCGGCCGCCTCACCTGGGACATCGTCGTTGACCGCGCCAAGCGCGAGCGCAGCGACGTCGCGATCGTGCGCGTCGAGCAGCTCTACCCGTGGCCGACCGACGCGATCGCCACCGAGCTGGCCAAGTACCCGAACGCCAAGGTCAAGTGGGTCCAGGACGAGCCGTTCAACCAGGGCCCGTGGCCGACGTTCGCGCTCAACGTGGTGCCCGAGCTCGGTCGCGAGGTCGAGGCGATCACCCGCCCGGCGTCGTCCACCACGGCCGTCGGCACGGTCAAGCGGCACATGGTCGAGAACGCCGAGCTGCTCGAGCGCGCCTTCAGCTGAGCCGATGTACTTCACCGATCGCGGCATCGAGGAGCTCGAGCAGCGCCGGGGTGACGAGGAGGTCACCCTGGCGTGGCTGTCCGAGCGGCTGATCGAGTTCGTCGACGTGCACCCCGAGCACGAGAACGCCATCGAGCGCTTCGCCACCTGGCTGGCGCGGCTTGACGACCCGGAGGACTAGTGCCGCAGCCTGACCAGCACGACCACGTCCCGTACGCCGCGTGGGGCGAGCTGTTCTTCGCGGCGGCCGTCACCGAGGAGCGTGTCCTCGCAGGCGTCAACGTCCTGGGCGGTCGACCGATCGACGTCGGCCCGATCGGGGTCGGTCCAGGCAGGGTCGCGAAGGTCAGCGCCAAGGGCCAGATCGGCACCGCCACCGGCCAGCGGGTCGGCGACCTGCCCATCGTGTTCAAGGTGAACCTGCCGGTCACGGTGCAGTTCGTGATCGACCTCGGTGTCGACAAGCACCTCTTCGACGCCTCGATCCAGGTCCCGCTGACGATCACCGCCGAGGGACGGCGCGACCTCGCCATCGAGCTGGTCGTCACTCCCCCGACGCCGGGCCAGATCATCGTGCACCTCAAGGCCAAGGGGCTGCGCGCGTCACTGATGCAGAAGGCGGCCGGCGTCGATGCCGAGCTGCGTCGCTTCGTCGCCAAGTACGTCGCCCGCGAGATCGACAAGCCGGAGGTCGCCGCGGCCCGGCTCATCGACGTCTACAGCGCGATCGACCGCGCCGCCGGCAGCCTGGTGCCCTCCGACGCGAGCCGACTCGCCGCCGAGGTCTCCGAGAGCCTGCCTGCCGCGTTCGAGTCGGAGATCGAGGCCGCCGCCGACCAGCTCCTCCAGGACGAGTCCTGAGCCCGGCGTACCCTCCGGCGCCGTGGCGGATGCACGGGTCGATGTGGCTCACCGTCCTCCGGCTCGGCAGGGACGTCGACGAGCGCCATCCTGCGGGCATCTACGGCGTCGCGCTGGTCGACTACCGCGAGCCCAGCCCGCTGACGTACGCCGAGCTGCTCGTCGCGCGCTCGCTCACCAACCGGGCCGGCCAACGGGCCGTGACCATCACCGACATCTGGGTCGACTCCCCCTCCTCCCGCGCGGGTGGGCGCGAGCTGTGGGCGATCCCCAAGGAGCTGTGCGACTTCGAGCTGGAGTCCACCCACCGGGGTCCGCTCGCCTCCACCCGATGGCGCGCCTCCCTGGACCGCCGGCCGATCGTCGAGGCCTCGTTCACCGACGTCTCCCGGGCCGCACCGCGGGTGCCGTTCAAGGGACTGGTCGAGCAGCCCGGCATCCCCGACCACCCCGAGACCGCCGACGTGGCGATGTCGGGCTCGGCCAGGGCCCTGCCCGCGCGCGGACGCTGGCACTTCGCCCCTGACGGGCCCCTCGGGTTCCTGCGCGGGGCCCGTCAGCTGGGATCGTTCCGGATGGCCGACTTCCGGCTCGACTTCGACTGAGTCGCCTCGCGGAGGTGGCGGGGACGGTCCAGGTACGACGACGAGGCCCCGCCTGATGGCAGGGCCTCGTCGTGGTTCGGGCTCAGATGTCGCTGTCGTCCTCGGGCCCGACGTGGTCGGCCCGCGCCCGGCGGGCCGCGTCGCGGATCTCGAAGAGGTCCGTGGCCAGGCCGCCCACCGTCTTGGCGATGCCGCCGACCGCGTCGACGACGATCCCGGTGGCTTGGCCCACCGCCTGCACGGCGGCGTCCACGCCGTCCTGCAGCGCGTCCTTGCGGATCTCGGCCTTGCTCAGCTTGTCGCGTCCGGTCATGGGACCAGTGTCATGCGGCGACGGCGTCGCCCACAACATGCTGCTGGTCACGCGTGCGCTGCCTCTTGCGGAACGGGAAGCTGAGGATCTCGCGCAGACCGGCCAGCGGGCCCTTGGTGTAGGTGCTGTCCGGGAGGGAGAGCTTGAAGACCTGCTGCCACACGCTCCACAGCTGCTTGTGCATCGGCGCCTCGTTGTAGCGGATGCCGTAACGCTCGCAGATCTCCTTGACCTCGACGGCGATCTCGGCGTAGCGGTAGGCCGGGATGTCGGGGAACAGGTGGTGCTCGATCTGGTAGCTCAGGTTGCCCGAGAGGACGTCGACCCAGTGGCTGCCGGTGAAGTTCGCCGAGCCCAGGATCTGGCGGTAGTACCACTCGGCGTGGCTCTCGTCCTCGGTCTCCTCGATGGAGAACGTCTCAGCGCCCTCCGGGAAGTGACCGCACCAGATGACCGAGGAGGCCCACAGGTTGCGGACGAGGTTGGCCGCAGCGTTGCCGACGAAGGTGAACGGCGCGCCCGGGCCGGAGAGGATCGGGAAGAGGACGTAGTCCTTCAGCGCCTGCTTTCCGGCCTTCTCCATGAAGCGCTTGCGGGCCGGGGCCATGTCGGCCCAGGTCTGCTCACCGCGGAACCACTTCTCCGACTCGAACTCCTGCAGCGCGGTGCCCCACTGGAAGAGCACCTGGAGGGTGCCGCAGAAGATCGGGTTGAGCAGCCAGATCGGGTGCCACGGCTGCTCTTCGGTGACGCGGATGACGCCGTAACCCGTGGCATCGTGGTCCTTGCCGACGATGTTGGTGAACGTGTGGTGCACGTAGTTGTGCGTGTAGAGCCAGCTGTCGGCGTGGATCGTGCTGTCCCAGTCGAAGTTCTTGGCCGTGTACTGGGGGTCGTTCATGAAGTCGTACTGGCCGTGCATGACGTTGTGGCCGATCTCCATGTTGTCGATGATCTTCGACAGGGAGAGGGCGGTGACGCCCGCGAGCCAGGCCGGCGGGAACCAGCCGGCCCACAGCAGGGCGCGGCCGGCGACCTCGAGCTTCTTCTGCTTGTCGACGATGTCGCGGATGTACGCCGCGTCCTTCTCGCCCAGGTCGGCGACGATGCGGGCGCGCAGGTCGTCGAGCTCCTTGCCGAATGCCTCGATCTTCTCGGGGCTCAGCTTCTTGCTCTTGGTCTTCTGGACGGCGGGCGCCGTGGCGGTGACAGTCATGAGAACTCCTGGAAGGTCGTGTCTGTGGATCAGAGGTCGATGGAGACGTCGCCACACGGCGCCGAGATGCACGGCTTGATGTTGACGTCGTTGTCGGTGTTCAGGTCGCCGGTCAGCACGTTGCGGGTGATGCCCGTGAGCTTGGTGCTGACGCAGGCGTTGCAGATGCCGATGCGGCAGCCGTAGTCCGGGTTGAGACCCGCGGCCTCGGCCTGCTCGAGGATGGTCTGACCGTTGTTGTCGGCCTTGGTCTCCGAGGCAGCGAAGACGAGCTCGCCGGTGGCCTCGTCGGTCGGGACGGTCCGGGTCGGGGCCGCGAACTGCTCCAGGTGGAGACGGTCGGAGATGCCCTCGGCCTCGAAGACCGCGCGTACGCCGTCCATCAGCGGCATCGGGCCGCACAGGAAGGTCTCGGCCTCGGCGAAGTGCTTGTCGGCGGCGACGAGGTGCTCCTTGGAGAAGAAGCCCCGCAGGTCCCCCTCGTCGGAGTCCGTGTAGGCACGGATGATCCGGACGCCCTCGTACTTGGCCTCGATCTCGGCGATCTCGTCGCGGTAGATCACGTCGTCCGGCGTGAACGCGTAGTGCAGGAAGGTGACCTTGCCGATGTAGGCGCGCTCGGTGAGCGTGCGGAGCATCGACATCACGGGGGTGATGCCCGATCCGCCGCTGATCAGCAGGATGCTGCGCGGGTGCGGCAGCGGGATGTGGAAGTCGCCCTGCGCCTGCGAGATCTGGACCATCAGGCCCGGCTTCGCGTTGGCCAGCAGCCACGGCGAGACCAGACCCTTCGGATCCACCTTGACGGTCAGCTCGACCCGGCCGTCGCGGCGGAACTGGGAGTTGGCCGGCGAGTAGCAACGCGTGCGACGGATGCCGTCGATCTCGACGGAGAGCTTGACGAACTGGCCGGCCTTGAAGCCGTTCCAGAGGTCGTTGGGGCGAAGCGTGATCGTGACGCTGTCGGCGGTCTTGCGCTCGACCTCGGTGACCTCGGCGCGGATCTCGGTGCTCGACCACAGCGGGTCGACCATCTCGACCCAGCGGTCGACGCCGTGGGGCGTCGTCAGGGCAGCGACGAAGTTCGAGCCCAGGAAGCGACGACCCAACCTCGACGAGGTCAAAACTTGTGTGCGGGACATGCGAGGCTCCTGAAAGTTCGGTGTACGTCTGTACACCGAAAGACTTCCCTGTCAGCCTGATCCTGGTCAACCTTGACGCGCCGTGACAGTGCACACATGTACACCGACTATGCTTGTCGGGTGAGTGAGACGACGGGAACCAGGGCCGAGCGCAAGGAGCGCACGCGCCAAGCCATTCTCGACGCCACCCTCGAGCTGTGCGGTGAGACTCCCCTGGCCGCCCTGTCCCTGCGCCAGGTCGCCAAGCAGGTCGGCATCGTCCCGACCGCCTTCTACCGCCACTTCGAGTCGATCGAGCAGCTCGGCCTGGCGCTCGTCGAGGAGTCGTTCGGCAGCCTCCGCGCGATGATCCGCGACGTCCGCTCCTCGGCCGACCCCGGGTTCAGCCGGCTGATCGACAGCTCGATGGCGACGATGGTCAGCCACATCCGTGCCGAGCACGACCACTTCTCCTTCATCGTCCGCGAGCGGTTCGCCGGCCCGGCCGCCGTACGTGACTCAATCCGCGCCCACCTGGACCGGTTCGTCGACGAGCTCGCCACCGACCTCGCGCGCCTGCCCGGCTCCGCCGCCGTCTCCGCCGAGGACCTGCGCACGATCGCCGATCTCTTCGTCACCAGCTTCGTGGCCGCCGCCGAGCGGTTGCTGGCCACCACCCCGGCCTCCGCAGCGGAGGCCGAGCTCCTGCGCACCGTCCGCACCCAGCTGCGGATGGTCGTCGTCGGCGCGCGTCAGTGGGACTCCTCACGCTGACGCCGTCTGGACCGGCGTACGTCGCTCCCAGGACCATGGGGCCGTGCCCACCCTGGAGAACCTGACGACCGTCGCCCGCCACGCCGCTCGCAACGCGTGGGCGATCTCGCCGCTCGGCGCCGGCATCGAGAAGTACGCCGGCCTGCCCACCTCGGTCGTCTACGACCGGCCCCACCGCCGGCTGCTGCGCTACTCCGGCGTGACGACCGCAGGCACCCGCCCGGTCCTGCTGGTTCCGCCGCTGGCGGTGTCGATCCGCTGCTACGACCTGCGCCCTGGCCAGAGCCTGGCCGCGCACCTCGTCGGGGCCCGGCGGCCGACGTACGTCATCGACTACGGCGAGATCGGCTTCGCCGACCGGGCCATGGGGTTCGAGGACTGGATCGACGACATCATCCCGACCGCGCTGCGCACCGTCTCCGAGGCGCACGGCGGCAGCGAGGTCGACGTGGTCGGCTGGTCCCTCGGCGGCACGATGAGCCTGTTGATGGCCGGCGCGCACCCCGAGCTGCCGATCGCCTCGATCACGGCCTTCGGCACCCCGATCGACTACTCCAAGAACCCGGCCGTGACCGGCTTCGTCGCGGCCGACAAGCTGCTCGGCACCTGGATGACCACCCTGCCGACGGCCGCGCTCGGCGGGGTCCCGAAGCACGTCGTCCGCGCGTCGTACCGCGCGATGGCGCCCAAGCGCGAGCTCACCAAGGCGGCGTTCCTCGCCAGGAACATCCTCGACGTGGAGGCGCTCGGCCGCACCGAGGCGGTCGACGACTTCATCGGCTCGATGCCCGGCTATCCCGGACGTGCCTACCACCAGATCCACAGCCGCCTGATGGTCCGCAACGAGCTGGCCAAGGGCCGCGTCGAGCTCAGCCGGGAGCGCGTCGTCGACCTGGAGCAGATCGACACCCGGGTGCTGCTGATCGGCTCCACCACGGACAACATCGGCCCCGGACCGTCGGTCCAGGGTGGCGTGGGCGTCATTCCCGGAGCGAGGTACGCCGCTGCCGACGGCCTGTCCCACCTCGGACTGATCGCCGGCCCCACGGCCGCGCAGGTCAGCTGGCCGCTGCTCGACGAGTTCCTGGGCTGACCGCCGAGATCGCGGTCCGTCACACCCGAGATCGCCGTCCGCCGCACACGACAAGGGCCGCCCGCATCATGCGAGCGGCCCTTGTGCGACTCAGTGCGGTCTCGGCTCAGTGGCCGGCGCCCTCGACCGGAGCCGTCGGGCGGGACGGCAGCAGCACCGCCATCACCACGACGATCACGGCGATCGCGGCAGAGACCAGGAACGCCGCCTCCAGGCCGCCGATGGCCGCGTCGACCTTGGAGTGACCCGACTCGAACAGGCTGGTGGCGCGGTTGCTCTGCACCGTCAGCAGCAGAGCGGCACCGATCGCACCGGCGACCTGCTGGAGCGTGCCGAGCAGCGAGCTGCCGTGGGAGTAGAGCTGCGGCGGCAGGTCGCCCAGACCCAGCGAGAAGACCGGCGTGAAGATCGCCGCGAGGCAGACCATGAGCAGCACGTGGAGCACGATGAACACGGCGTACGGCGTCGTGGCGGTCAGCTGGCTCATCGCGCCGAGCAGCACGACCATGCCGATCGCGCCCGGGATGACCAGCGGCTTGGAGCCGACCCGGTCGAACAGCTTGCCGACACGAGGGCCGAGCAGGCCCATCGCGAGGCCACCGGGCATAACCATCAGGCCGTTCTGGAGCGCGGTGAGCCCGCGCAGGTTCTGGAGGTAGCCCGGCAGGATGATCATCGACCCGAAGAAGCCGAGGAACGCGGCCGCCATCAGGACCAGCGACTTGGCGTACGTCGGGTGCTTGAGCGTGCGCAGGTCGAGCAGCGGGGTACCGACGCGCTGGAGGCGCAGCTGGTTGAGCACGAACAGCGCGACCAGCACGACGCCGCCGCCGACGATCGCGGCCGGCTCGGTCCACTCGGCGTGACCGACCTTGTTCAGGCCGTAGACCACGCTGGCGAAGCCGGTGGCGGCCAGCACGACGCTGACCCAGCTGACGGTCGACTTGTGGTTCTCACCGATGTTCTCGAGGAGGCGGTATCCGAAGGCACCGACGACCAGCGCGATCGGGACGACCACGACGAAGATCAGGCGCCAGTTGCCCGTCTGCAGCACGAGGCCGGAGACGGCCGGACCCATCGCGGGAGCGACGGACATCGCCAGGGTGACCTGGCCCATGACCCGGCCGCGGTCCTGCATCGGGACGACCGTCATCAGCGTCGTCATCAGCAGAGGCATCATCACCGCGGTGCCGCTGGCCTGGATCGCGCGCCCGGCGAGCAGCACGCCGAACGTGGGCGCGGCAGCGGCCACGACCGTGCCGACGAGGAAGGCCGACATCGCTGCGGCGTACGCCGTGCGGGTGCTGACGCGCTGGAGGAACCAGCCGGTCAGCGGGATGAGGGCGGCCATCGTGAGCATGAAGACGGTGGTCACCCAGCCGGCGGTGGCCAGGCTGACGTCGAAGTGACGCGCCAGGTCGGGCAGGGCGTTGACCGTGATGGTCTCGTTCAGGATCACCACGAACGTCGCAGCGACCAGCAGCTTGATCACCAGCGGGGTCCTGCCGGTTGCGAGCTCGGCCTCGAGCTCGGCGATCTCCTGCTCGACCTCGGCCGGCGGGGTGTACGCGGCGAAGTCATCTGCCTCGGTGGGCGCAGTCATGTCAGTCCTCGGGGGTGTGAGAGCGAAGTGGAAGGGCGTTCATCTGGTCGACGAACCAGACCCTCGCTTTTCGACATCCCCATGGTCCCAGCGACCACCGACAGTGGGCCAATCGTTATCGCGTGAGCACGATCTTCCCGAAGACATCGCCCGACGCGATCGCGGCGAAGCCCTCGCGGGCGTCCTCCATGGCGATCGTGCGATCGATCAGCGGCCGTACGCCGGTCGCGTCGAGCATGGTGACCAGCGACGCCAGCTCGTCCCTCGTGCCCATGGTCGAACCGATGACGCTCAGCTGCAGGAAGAAGATGTGGGTGAGCATCGTGTCGTCGAGCTTGGGCCCGGACGTCGTACCGCTGATGACGAGCTTGCCGCCCGGCTTCAGCGAGCGGATCGAGTGCTCCCAGGTGGCGCGCCCGACGGTCTCCATGACGGCGTCGACCTTCGCCGGCAGGCGCTCGCCAGAGCCGTGGACCTCGTGGGCACCGATCTCGAGCGCGCGGGCCCGCTTGGCCTCGTCACGGCTGGTGGCCACGACCCGGAGGCCCGCAGCACGACCGAGAGCGATCAGCGCGGTGGCGACGCCTCCGCCGGCGCCCTGCACGAGCACGGTGTCACCGGCCTTGAGGCCGCCCTGGGTGAAGAGCATCCGGTACGCCGTCAGCCAGGCGGTCGGGAGGCACGCGGCCTCCTCGAAGGACAGCGAGGCGGGCTTGGGGACGACGTTGCGTCGCGGGACGATCACCTTGTCGGCGAAGGTGCCCTGGTGTCGCTCGGACAGCAGCGAGCGCTTGGGGTCGAAGGTCTCGTCACCGGACCAGTCGGGGCTGGAGATGACGGAGTGGACGACCACCTCGTTGCCGTCCTCGTCGTACCCGGCCGCGTCGCACCCGAGGATCATCGGCAACGCCTCCTCGCGCAGGCCGACGCCCTTGAGCGACCAGAGGTCGTGGTGGTTCAGGCTCGCGGCCTTGACCGTGACGGTGGTCCACCCGTCCGGTGCGACCGGGTCGGGACGCTCCCCGATGACCAGTCCGTCGAGCGGGTTGTCCTGGCTGAACGACTTGGCGTAGACGGCGAACATGCGGCCAACGCTATCGGTCTGCAGGTTTCCCAAGGGATGCAGGGAAACCTGCACCTCCCAAGGGTTGCAGCGCCGCGGAATCCATCGGTCTAAGCAACGCTGACCCGCAAGGAGCGTTGTGGTGCGTAGAGCGATCCCGTACGAGACACGTGAAGAGCTACTGGAGC
>NZ_BAAGSB010000019.1:0-20767 GCF_054782655.1 Nocardioides montaniterrae
GCGAACTATTGCCCCTCATCCGAGAAGCACTAGGCGACACGGCACCAGCGCCCGACATCCACATTGCCGCTTGACGATCTATAGGAGCTTCAGGCCCGCCACGGAGTACCCGTCATCCACAGGCCGAGCCCCAAGAACTGGCCCGGGATGTGACGCGAGTGCCGCGAGTGCTCAGTGCAGCGAGTTGAAGACCCCGACCGCAGCGAGCCCGGCCCCGACCACGTTCATCACGCCGTAGACCCCTGCGGTGTTGATCGCCAGGCCCCAGCCGGTCCGCTCCCAGCCCTGCCGCTGCACGTCGTTCGCGATGAGCGCGGGCAGCATCATCGTCATGATGGTCAGTCCGCGGCCGGGCTCGTAGAGGCCGTCGGAGAAGTACCGGCACAGCAGCTCCGCGCTCCACCCCAGCAGCGTCCCGAACAGCACCATCGTGGAGAGCTTGCGCCGGCCGAACAGCAGCAGGCGCGGCATCAGCAGCTTCACCACGACCAGCCAGGTGAGGAACGCGACGACGAGCAGGAACAGCAGGTCGGGCCAGCGCGGCAGCAGGAAGGCGACGTACGCCGCGGTGATGAAGCCGCCGGAGCGCAGGCCGAGCTTCTCGAAGATGTACATGCCCATCAGCACGCCCATCGCGATCGCCTCGAGCATCAGCCGGCGGTCGTAGCCGATCACCGACGCCAGCACCCGCTGCGGCTCGACGGTCGCGCCGGTGACCTCGAGCAGCTTGATGTAGACGATCAGGAACAGGCCCAGGATGCCCGTGGTCGCGCTGATCGCGATGACCGTGCGCGAGGGCCCCTGGCGCGACATGTCGTGCGCGATGATGCCGGGGATCAGGAAGCCGATCGTGTTCACCATGATGTCGATGTCGGCGAGGTTCCACACCAGCGCCCGCACGACGATCACCGTGCCGATGATGGCCAGTCCGATCAGCACCTCGACCTCGAACTTGCGGCGTCCGTAGAGGATGCGCCGCTTCGCGATGCCCTTGTTGACGATCGCCCACGTCAGCAGGCCGGCGAGCACCGTCGAGACCACGCTGATCGGCGCCTGCAGGGCCAGGGCGAGGTACGCCGGCACGATCGCGCCGCCGGTCGTCAGCTGCATGCGCTCGTAGAACAGCACCGAGATGACCACGCCCATGACGAGCACGACCCGGACGACGTCGGGGGAGTAGAGGTAGGGGTTGTTGCTCACGACGCGTCCTCCGTCGTACGCCGACGTGCGCCGCTCCAGCGCAGCCGTGCCCGGGAGGCCGGCTGGCGGGCGGGGTCGCGGCTGGCGAGGAGCTCGTCGAGGTGGTCCTCCCCGTCCTCCTCGGCGAAGTGGTGCATGAGCGCCTCGGCCTGCTCGGTGTGGATGTTGACCATGCCGACCAGCACGCCCTCCTCGCCGGGGATCATCGCGGCGATGGCGTCGAGGATCTGGTCGAGGTCCGGCTTCACGCTGTCGCCCATGCGGTGCACGGTCGAGCGGTCCACGCCGCCGGCCAGGATCTGTGCCTCGACGGTGTCCTCGTACGCGCCGAACAGCACGGTGTGGTCCAGGAAGGGCTTGAGATCGCTGCCGGCCATCTCCGCGAACAGCTCGGCCCGACGGCCGCGGTCGAGGCGGTTGTTGAGCACGCCGATGATGGTCGCGTTGGCCGGCCACTGGGCGATCAGCGTCTCCAGGGTGAGCACCACGCTCTCGCGGTCGTTGGCCGCGAACATCGGCACCCAGGTGACCTTCTTGCCCCGGATGTCGTAGGTCTTGAGCCGCACGACACCGATGTCGGGCACGGACTTCCACATGCCCTCGATCGCCCGGCGGCGCGAGATGCCGAGTTCCTCGGCGATGGCCAGGCCGATGGCGACGTTCGACTTGAACTGCAGGTAGTCGAAGCCGCGCATGTCCTCGTCGCGCACGGTCGCCGGGTCGGCGTACAGGAAGCGACTGCCGCGCGCGGCGGCGTGCTCGGCGAGGCGGGCGCGCAGGTGCGGGCGGTCCTCGGCGGTGATCAGCAGTCCGCCCCGCGGGGTGGTCACGGCCATCGAGTCGGCGATCTCCTCGAGGGTCTCGCCCATCTCGTCCTGGTGGTCCTCGCGGACGTTGGTGATGATCGTGATGTCCGAGCGCACGATGTGCTCCTGGGAGAACTCCTGGTAGAGCGGCCGGACCGCCATGCACTCCATCACCAGCGCCTCGGTGTGCTCGGTGACGTGCTCCTTGACGATGTCGACCTGCTCGTTGATCGTCGGCGCACCCAGCCGGTGGATCCGGTCCTCCTCGCCGAGCGGGCCGATCACCCGTGCGGCGCTCCCGGTCGTCTTGGCGACCGTCACGAATCCGCCCTCACGCAGCACGGCGGCCACCAGACGCGTGACGGTGCTCTTGCCGCGGATGCCGTTGACGTGGACGCGAACGTCCAGGCCACGCATCCGCTTCTCGTGGGCACGCAGCGAGAGCCACCAGTACCCCACGAGGAGCACCGCGACGATCCAGAGGACCGTGATGCTGAGGACCGCGCCGGTCACGCCTCCGACCAGGCCAGCGCGACCCGGTCGACCCGGGTGGCGTCCAGCATGGTCTCCGGGCTGAGGGCCTCGTCGTCGGTCAGGTCGGTGATGCCGACGTACACGGTGGCGACGTCGCCGACGTGGCGGCGTACGCCGGTCGTGCGGTCGTTGAAGGTGACCTCGCGCGCGAGCATGAGGACCGACTCGAGCACGTCGGCGGCGGCGTCCATGGAGCTCTCCGGCAGGATCACGCCGATCTCGTCGTGCTCGGTCACGAACGGGATGTCGGTCGTGCGGAGCTCGGCCTCCATCACGCGGGCCACGGCACGACGGGCGCGCCGCATGTCCTCGGCGTCCATGTCCTCGGTGAAGTCGACGTGGACGAGCGCGGTCGCGAGCGGCCGGTCGTGCAGCTCGGCGCGAGCCATCTCCTCCTCGAGACGCAACGCGGCGTCGTCGTGGTCGAGCAGCCCGAGCGAGCCCTCGGCGGGCAGCACCTTCTCGACCGCCTCGCGGGCGATCCGGCGGCGGCCGCGACGGATGTTCTCGGTGGTGGTGCCGGCCGCGACGCCCAGGAGCATCAGCAGCCCGACGCAGGCCGCCACGGCGGCGAAGGTCTCGGCGTGCACGTGCGGGAACAGTCGGTCCAGGCCGACCATCACGGCGGCCGCGGCCAGGCCGGCGACGATGCCGCCGAAGGCGTCGGTCAGCGTGGCGACGAGCAGCACGAGCAGCACGAGCGCGATGAAGACGTACGCCGGCAGCGACTGCTGCGTGGCGGCGACCCAGATCAGCGAGCTGGTGACCAGCACGGTGGTGAGCAGCGGGGTGTGGACATCAGTCCAGGCCGAGGTCATGCGACTCCACATGGCGCTCACCTCCCTTGAACCGCACGATCGCCAGCGCCCACAGCGCAGCGAATGCGACCAAGGCGCACACGCCTTGGATGAGCGCAGAGCTCACCGACATTCGTCATCCCCCCAGATGAATTTTCCCGATTTCCGTTCGGCGGTGCTGATGGTTGAGACTCAGCGGCGTCCGACCGGTGGCTCGAATGCTAGCTGTCAGTTACCAACCGGAAGCTAATCGGCTCGATGTGATCCGGGCCACAACGATGATCTGGGGGGATCTTCGCTATGCGGCGCTGGCTGCCACTGCTCGTTCTCGTGCTCGCCGTACCGCTCGCCGTCGTGGCGTTGGCGGCCACGAAGAGGTCGGCCCCGGTGGGGCAGCGCCCGCTCGGGAGCGACATCGTCCGCACCCGGGTCGTCGTCGCCGGGACCGGTCGTGTCGTCGCGGGTGCGAAGGTCCGGATCCGCGGCATCACGCGCTCGACGGACGCCGCCGGCGAGGTCGACCTGAGCTCGGACTCCCCGACGCTGGCGTCGATCAGCGCCGACGGCTACCTGCCGCGCGTCGTCGCGATGGCGCCCGACGCCGAGACGACCGTCGAGCTCACGCCCCGCAGGCGCAACTCGCTCTCGATCCGCTTCGCCGGCGACACGATGATGGGTCGCCGCTTCTACACCGGCGCGGCGGGCTCCTCCTCCAACGACGGCGCCAACGACGGCACCAACCTCGCGTCCGGACCCGACCAGGGCCCGCTGCTCCACGTCGGTGACGGCGTGGCACCGCACGCCCGCGTCCTGCAGCAGATCGCGCCGCTGCTCGGCGACGCCGACGTCACGGCCGTCAACCTGGAGACCCCGCTGCTGGCCACGCCGTACGTGCCCGGCAAGCGGCCTCCCGGGGTGAGCAAGGACAAGACGCTCGCGTTCGCCAGCAGCACCTCGCTCGCGGACGCGCTCGCGCAGAGCGGCGTCGACGTCGTCTCGCTGAGCAACAACCACGTGTACGACGCCGGCGAGGCCGGCCTGCGCTCCACGATCAAGGCCCTCGACGCGGCCGGCGTCGTCCACTACGGCGCGGGCAGCACGGTCGAGCAGGCGTGGCGGCCGGCGTACGTCGACGTCGGCAAGCAGACGGTCGCCTTCATCGGCTGCACGACGGTCGCCGGCGACCAGTACGTCCAGCACTACGTCGCCGGACCGACCCAGGGCGGCGCCGCGCGTTGTGACAAGGGCCGGCTCAAGCGCGCCCTGAAGGATGCCACGCGCAAGGCCGACGTCGTGGTCTTCGAGCTGCACGGCGGCGTCGAGTACGTCCGCAAGCAGACCAGGCTCACGGACCTCTACAACACGATCGCCGCCCACGCCGGCGCCTCGGTCATCGTGGACGGCCACCCCCACGTCGTCGGCGGCATCACCCACATCGGGCACGTGCCGGTGCTGGAGAGCTACGGCAACCTGGTCTTCGACCAGGACCTGTGGGAGCCGCTGCTTTCCTACTCGATGCGCGTCGACCTCGACGGCGGCAAGCCGGTCCACACGACCCTCGACCCGTTCGCGATCGAGAACTACCGACCCGTGCCCGTGGTCGGTGGCCCGGCCGATGCGGCAGCCCGGATCGCGGGTGACATCGCCAAGCCCGACGTACGGCTCGGTGACGGCGGGGCGCTCGCGCCGACCGGTCGGCCGGTGACCACATCGCTGTCCGGGAAGGCAGGCGAGGTCGCCGGCCTTCCGGTGGGGTCGGAGATCTCCACCCTGCCGGCGGGCATGCGGGCCGGGACCGACCTGCTGTGGGGGACCGGCTCGATGGAGGACCTCGACACCGACCCGGACTCCGGGACCGGCCTGCTGTGGGCGCTCGGCATGTTCGCCGAGGTCAAGGACGACTCGGCCTGCCACGGCACCTGGGGCCTGCGGCTGCAGCGCAGCCCGGTCAGCCGCAAGGACGTCGTCTCCGCGCCGCTCCACCGCATCGCCGTCGTGCCCGGCAGCCAGCTGTCCTTCGTCGCCGACATCAAGCACGCGTCCGCGGGCGCCGTCCTGGAGCTGCACTGGTACGGCAGCTCGGCCGGCTCCAGCCTGGACGCGCTGCGCTACCCGATCCCGCAGAAGTCGATCCACTCCGGATGCACGACGTTCCGGGTCGACGTGAAGGTGCCGAAGAAGATCCTCTACGTGCAGCCGTGGCTGCGGGTCCACCCGCCGCACGACATCATCTACTCGCGCGAGCTCATGATCGACGACCTCAAGCTGGTGCAGTGGGAGAAGCCGGGTGTCGCCATGAACCGCGACGACGTCGTCGACTTCGGCCACGGCGGCACGGTCGCGCTGTCCGAGCCGGCCCACGCCACGCGCTGATGCCTCAGATGCGGCGGGCCTCGCGGAACGCGCTGGCGTAGTAGCCGCGTCCGGTGAGCACCGACGATCCGCCGATGTCGCTCATCGTGGGACCGTCGACGGTCCGGCGCGAGGAGATGAACCGGGGCAGGCCCGAGCTGTCGATCCCGAGGTAGATCCCGACGTGGTCGATGACGCCGGAGTCGATCGGGTCGGCGTCGAAGAAGAGCAGGTCGCCGGGCCGGACGCCCCTGGGCGCGACCTCGGCGCCGGTGTCGCGCACGATCACCCGGCCCGGTCCGCCACCGGCCATCTCGGCCGCGGAGCGCGGGAGGCTGCGCCCGTCCGGGGCCTGGGACAGCGGGAACCCGTGGCGGTAGCCGAGGACCATCCGCACGAAGCCGGAGCAGTCCAGCGAGAGGCGCTGATCGAGCTCGGGGGAGTCCACGAGGGCGCCGTACGTCCAGGGCACGCCGAGGTAGTCGTTGAAGTCGCTGCCGGCCGCGCGCGTGAGGTCCGGCAGCAGTGGGCCGTACGCCGCGTCGCCGGCGACCTGCAGGCCGTCGCGGTGGATCGCCGGGCGCTGGGCGACGTACTGGAAAGCGGTCTGCAGGACGTCGGGTGCGGTGCTGCGGAGCTGGCGGGTCAGCCAGCTGCGGGGGACCGTGCCGTTGAACGGCCGGGGCAGCAGCCGCACGCGGAGCCGGTCGGTGACGGTGGCCGGGACGAGCGGCTCGGTGAGGGTGCGTCGGCCGCCGCGGAGGGTGACGGTGCGCGAGCCCCTGGTGAACGTCGCGAGCCAGCCGTGCGCGTCGCGGACCGTCGTCAGGGCGCCGGCGGTGCGGACCCGGATCACGGCGCTCGCCGGTGGCGGTGCGATCAGGACACCGGACGCGAGCACCACCGTGAGCACGCAGGTCCATGCCGTCCGCCGCTGTGCGCGCTCGAGCGCGCCTCCCCCCAGAGCCATGGGCACGATCCTGGCGGGACCGACGGGTGGTCGGGGAGGGGCGGACGGTCGCTGTCCGCTGGTCCCTTGGGGCTACTCGGAGGCGTGCGTGCCGCGAACCCTCAGAGGCGGCGCGCCTCGCGGTAGGCCTTGGCGTAGAAGCCGGTGCCCGTCAGCACCGACGAGCCGGCGACGTCGGAGATCGTCGGGCCGTTCACGGTCTTGCGCGAGGAGATGAACCGCGGCCGGCCGGCGCTGTCGATGCCGAGGTAGATGCCGACGTGGTCGATCGCCGTTCCGTCGTCGGTGGAGGCGTCGAAGAAGACCAGGTCGCCCGGGCGCACGCCCGTGGTGGTCGCCTGGGTGCCCTTGTTCGCCACGATCACGTTGCCGGGGGCGCCGCCGCTGGCCATCTCGACCGCGCGCCGGGGGAGGTCCGTGCCGTCGACGCTCAGCGACAGCGGGAAGCCGCCGCGGTAGCCGAAGACCATCCGCACGAAGCCCGAGCAGTCCACCGAGCGGAACTGGTCGGACTCGGGGGAGTCCTTGGTCGCGCCGTACGTCCAGGTGAGGCCGAGGTAGTCGTTGAAGTCGCTGCCCTCCTGGCGCGTCCCGTCCGACTGCACCGGGCCGTACGCCGCGTCGCCGGCGATCTGCAGGCCGTCGCTGTTGGTGATCGGCGCGGCGCCCGCGACGTACTGGAAGGCGGTGTCGAGGAGGTCGGGGGAGGTGTCGACCTTCTCCTTGGCCAGCCAGGTCTGGTCGACGGTGCCGTTGAACGGCGCTGGCAGGAGGCGTACGTCGACGTTCGTGGTGACCGTCGGCGTGACGTTCGGCTCGGAGAACGTGCGACTCGTGCCGCGGATCGTGACCGTGCGCGACCCCTGGGTGAAGGTCGCCACCCAGCCCTTCGCGTCGCTGATCGTCGTGATGCTCCCCTGGGGTGTCGAGGCGGAGCACGCACCGAGCACCGGGACGGCGACGACGAGCGAGGCGGCGAGGACCGCGGTGGTCAGGGTCTTGGTCATGAGCAGCAACAGGCGCACTGGATTTCCTATCCGTGAACCCCCCAGAGCTGCATCGTGGGGCCCGCGAACAGGCGGTGGGAAGTGCTGTTGCGCCTTTCTGGTCGAGTGCTTGCCGGGGACGGTCCGTTGGCGCTATGCGCGCCGCGAACGTACGTCGGGCAACCTGCAACGAACCTGACCGGGGCGGGTCGGGCGCGGGCTCACCTGCGTCGGGCGCGCTCCTCGACGGTGCCGGCGTCGCCCCGCTTGCGGGCGTTGACCACCACGCTCACGAGGGCGCCGAGCAGGACGACGCCGAAGACGACGTACGGCCAGAACTCCTGGTCCCCGTTGGAGATCGTGTTGTCCGCCGCCTTGCCGCTGATCAGCTGGTCGGACGGCGGGACCACCTGGAGACCGTCGGCGGTCGTCGATCGGGTGATGTCGCTGGTGCGGTCGGTGCGCTTCTTGCTGAGCCTGACGTGGAACTCCGTGCGGAACTCGACGCCGCCGTTCGGCTTCACCGGCCGCATGCTGGCCTTGTACGTCAGGCGGACCAGGCCGCCGGCCGGGACCGAGCCCGCGTCCACGCGCAGGCCCTTCGGCGTGCAGTGGACCTTCGCGCCGTACGGGCTCTTGCCGGCGACGCCGCCCTGCGAGTCCAGGGAGACGAAGGTGACCGTGAGCGTGCGGCAGCTGATCAGCTCGTTGCCGGGCATCTTCTGGATGAACAGAGCCTTCGGGAACGGGCCCTCGGGGCTGTCGAGGTTCCACAGCAGGCAGTCGTGGCCCTTGGTCCGGCACTCGTCGTGCAGCCGGGTGAAGTCGCCCCACAGGTTGGCCAGCTCGCGGATCGGGCCCTGGGCCTTGCGGACCAGCACCTTGTCGACCCAGCGCCTCGTGCCGGACGTGTAGGTCAGCGGTACGTCGTGGCCGGCGACCGTGTCGGAGCGGAACTGGCTCTCGAGGTGGGTGACCGCGCACGTCCCCGGCTTCGGGGTGACGGTCAGGGTCTGCACGACCTTGGCGTCGTTGATCGTGCGGGCGACCGCGATCGGGTGCTTGCGGGTGTCGAAGACCTCGAACCGGGGGCGGAACGCCTGCACCTGGGCGGGCAGCGTCACGGTGAAGTGGTCGCCCTTGGCCATGCCGGCAGTGGTGCACCAGCGGATCGTCGTCTTGATGGTGTCCCACCAGTCGACGCCCGCGGCCGTCGTGCCGACCGCGACGACCGGGTAGATCTCCTGCGGCCGGTGTGGCCGCTGTGCCTGCGCCGGTGCTGCCGTGACGGCGAGCAGGGCCGTCAGCAGCGCGGTGACGACGAGCGCGAGCAGGCGTGCGGCGTACTTCATGATTCCCCCCAGAATCCGCGGCGACCCGACACCTTCGGGGTCGCCGACGGCGACATCGTGCCCGGTCGCGGGGGCGTCGCGCGAATCGGGCGCGCTGCCTGGGAGGAGGTGCGGGTCGATAACGTCGTGCCCATGGCTGAGCTGCACGACCTGACCGCGCTGGAGCAGGGAGCGGCGATCCGCTCCGGGGAGATCAGCCCGGTCGAGCTGACCGAGCACTACCTCGCGCGGGCCGCGACGTTGCCGGACGCGTTGGTGGACGGGGCTTTCGCGTTCCTCGATCCCGACGCCGCTCGGGCGCGGGCGCGTGAGGTGGCCGCGGTCGGGCCGACCGGACCGGCGTACCCGCTGGGCGGTGTGCCGACCGCGATCAAGGACCTCAACCTGACGCGCGGGGTGCCGACCGCCTTCGGCTCCACGGTGTACGCCGGCTACGTGCCCGAGGTCTCCGACGCCGTGGCGCTGGCGATGGAGTCGGCGGGGATGGTCTCGCTCGGGAAGACCTCGACGCCGGAGTTCGGCTCGCCCTGCTACACAGAGCCCGAGGGTCGGCCGCCGGCGGTGACGCCGTGGGACCTCGGTCGGATGGCGGGCGGGTCGTCCGGCGGCGCCGCGTCGGCGGTGGCCGCGGGCCTGGTGTCGGTCGCGCAGGGCTCGGACGGCGGCGGCTCGATCCGCATCCCCGCCTCCTGCTGCGGGCTGGTCGGGCTCAAGCCGTCACGCGGACGGATCTCCGGCTTCCCGACGTACGGCGACCCGATCGGCCTGTCCACCTCCGGCTCGATCGCGCGGACGGTGCGCGACGCGGCCGCGCTGCTCGACGTGCTCGCCGGACGGCGCGCGGGGGACCCGTCGTGGGCGCCTGCTCCCGGTGGCTCGTTCCTGTCGGCGTGCGACCGCGAGCCGGGCCGGTTGCGGATCGCGCGGATCAAGGACCCCATCATCGCCTCGGCTCCCGTCCACCCGGAGGTGTCGGCGGCGCTGGAGTCCGCGACCTCGCTGCTGGTGAGGCTGGGGCACTCGGTCGAGCCGTTCGCGTCGCCGCTGCCGATGGAGGCCGTGGAGACCTTCGAGACCTGCTGGGCGGTGCTCACCGCGCTGTCGACCGCCTCGCTCTCGGCCGCCGACCGCGCGCTGCTGCGGCCGCTGACCCGCTGGTTGGGCGAGCGCGGTGAGGCGGTCTCCGGGCCCGAGCTCGGCCTGGCGATCGGGCAGCTGCGGCGGTACGCCGCCGATGCCCTCTCCGCGCTGTACCCCTACGACGCGGTGCTGACCCCGACCCTCGCCCAGCCGCCGTTGCCCGTCGGAGCGCTGCGCGACGACGCCGATCCGGCCGCCGACTTCGAGGCCCAGAAGGCCTTCACGCCGTGGACCTCGGCCTGGAACGTCACCGGCATGCCGGCGATCACCCTGCCGCTGTCGGTCTCCTCCGACGGCCTGCCGATCGGCATCATGCTCGCCGCGCGCCCGGCCGAGGAAGAGCTGCTGCTCTCCCTGTCGGCGCAGGTCGAGGCGGCCGCTCCGTGGAGGGACCGCAAGCCGGCGCTCTGGTGAGCCTGGTGTGCAGGTTTCCCAAGGGATGCAGGGAAACCTGCACTCCCCAAAGGTTGTATCGCCGGGGAGGTGCAGGTTCGGCTACATACCTTGGGAAACCTGCAGCCAGCCAGGGGCGCCCATCCGGAACGACAGCCGCTCGCGGGCGCCGGCACCCTCGGGGATGACGCCGAGGAGGCGTACGCCGGTGACGCGTGAGAGCTCCTCGCGGTTGGTCTGCTCGGCCAGGTCGGGCCGGCGGGGCCAGGAGCCGATGACGATGCCGTGCGGCTCGATCCCGGCGGCGCGCAGGGCACCGACGGTGAGGGCGCTGTGGTTGAGGGTGCCGAGCCCGGCACGGGCGACGACGACCACGTCGATCTGCGCCTCGGGCATCGAGTCGCGCAGCGCGAGGGTGAGGTCGAGCAGCGTGGCGCCGTCCTCGTCGAGGTGGACGAGCAGGCCGCCGGCGCCCTCGACGATGACGGTGTCGAAGTCGTTGGCGAGGCGGCGGACGTACGCCGCGTGCACCTTGACTGGCGGGATCCGCACCCCCTGGCGCCGGGCGGCCACGTCGGGTGCGAGCGGGTCGTCGAGGCGGGTGAGCTCCTGGGCCGGCGTACCGGTGAGGCGGGTGACCGCGGCCGCGTCGGACTCCTCGCTCGAGTCGGCCGGGATGCCGGTCTGGACAGGCTTGACCACGACCGTGCGGCCCTCGGAGACGCTGGCGAGCGCGGCCGTGGCGATGGTCTTGCCGACGCCCGTGTCGGTCCCGGTGACGACGATGACGCGGGTCATGCCTGCTCCTTCACGATGGTGGTGATGGCCTCGACGGCCTGGCGCCACTGCGGCTCGGGTACGCCGGCGTTGACCGTGATCCGCAGCCGGCTGATGCCGTCGGGGACCGAGGGCGGGCGGAAGCAGGCGACGCGGAGGCCGACGTCCCGGCAGGCGGCCTGCGCGGCCAGCGCCGCCTGGGGCGAGGGCATCGGCACCGACAGCACGGCGCCGTCGGGCGGTACGACGCCGAGCGCGTCGGCGAGCTCGCGGACCCGGGCCAGCACGCGCTGGCCGAGGGCTGGGTCGGCGCGCGCGATCCGGAGGGCCTCGAGCGCGCCGGCGGCCGGCGCCGGGGCGAGGCCGGTGTCGAAGATGAAGGGCCGGGCCGTGTTGACGAGGTGCTCGCGCAGGGCCTTGTTGCCGAGGACCGCGCCGCCCTGCGCGCCGAGTGCCTTGGACAGGGTGGCGGTGACGACGACGTGGGGGAGTCCGGCGAGGCCGAGCTCGGAGACCAGGCCTGCTCCGTGCACGCCGACGCCGTGGGCCTCGTCGACCACCAGCAGCGCACCGGCCTGGACGCAGAGATCGGCGAGCTCGGTCAGTGGCGCCGCGTCGCCGAGGACGGAGTAGATCGACTCGACGACGACGAGGGTGCGTGGTCCCGTGCCGGTCGCGTCGCGACCTCCCCGTCCACCTCCCCGTCCACCGAGCGCCTCGCGCACCGCGTCGACGTCGTTGTGCGGCACCACGGTGACCGCGCCGCGTGACAGCCGGATCGCGTCGACCAGCGAGGCGTGGACGTGGGCGTCGGAGATGATCCGGGCCGTCCGGTCGGCCAGGGCCGTGATCAGGCCGAGGTTCGCGTGGTAGCCCGTGGAGAACACGAGTGCCGCGTCATGACCGGTCCACGCGGCGAGCTCGTCCTCCAGCGCCGCGTGCAGGTCGAGGGTGCCGGTGACGAGGCGCGATGCGCCCGCGCCGGCGCCGTACGTCTCGGCCGCGCGCGCCGCAGCGGACCGCACCCGGGGGTCGCGCGCCAGGCCGAGGTAGTCGTTCCCGGCGAGGTCGATCGTGTCGTCGTCAGGGGTGCGAGCGTTCAGGGCCCGCGTGAGTCCGAGGGATGCGCGCTGCGCAGCCTGCTCCGCCAGCCAGTCGTACCAGCTCATCCGGCCGCCACCGCCGCCGTGATGCCCTCGACGAGGGTGGTCAGCTCGGCGTCGGAGGCGACGTACGGCGGCATCGCGTAGACCAGGTCGCGGAACGGCCGCAGCCACACGCCCTTGCCCAGCGCGGCGGCGGTCGCCGCGGCCACGTCGACGTCGTGGTCGAGCTGGACGACGCCGACCGCGCCGATGGTGCGCACGTCCTTCACCCCGGGCACGTCCCGCAGGGGAGCGAGGCCGGTGGTGAGGCGGGCGTTGATCCGGCGTACGTCGTCGCGCCAGTCGCGCGCCAGCAGCAGGTCGATCGAGGCCGATGCCACCGCGCACGCGAGCGGGTTGCCCATGAACGTCGGACCGTGCATGAGCACCCCGGACTCGGACGCCGAGATCCCGGTCGCCACGCGGTCGGTGGTCAGGACCGCCGCCAGCGACAGGTAGCCGCCGGTCAGCGCCTTGCCGACGCACAGCACGTCGGGCCGCACGAGCTCGGAGACGAACAGGTGGCCGGTCCGGCCGAAGCCGGTCGCGATCTCGTCGAAGACCAGCAGCAGGTCGTGCTCGTCGGCGACCTCACGCATCACCCGCAGGCAGTCGGCGGGGTAGGGATGCATTCCGCCCGCACCCTGCAGCAGCGGCTCGACGATGATCCCGGCGAGGCTCGAGGCGTGCTCCGCGGCCGTACGCCGGAACGCGGCCTCCCAGGCGGCGAGCTCGGCGGTAGGAATCACCGGTTCACCGGTGATTCCTGAACTTCCACCCCGTTGCAATGGGGTGGAAGTGCAGGAACTGATGAGAGCTCGTGACGCAAGTGGCGGCTGGGGCGCGAACACCTGGTCGGGCAGCACCCCACGCCACATCGCGTGCATGCCGCCGTCGGGGTCGGTCACGGACATCGGGTGGAACGTGTCGCCGTGGTAGCCGCCGGCCACCGTGAGCATCCGCCGGCGCTCGGGACGGCCCCTGCCGCGCTGCCACTGCAGCACCATCTTGATCGCGACCTCGACCGACACCGAGCCGGAATCAGCCAGGAAGACACGGTCAAGACCAGAGGGTGTGATCGCCACCAGCCGCCGGCCGAGCTCGATCGCCGGGGCGTGCGTCAACCCGCCGAACATGACGTGGCTGAAGTCGCCCACCTGAGCGACGACGGCGGCGTCGAGCTCCGGGACGGCGTACCCGTGGATCGCCGCCCACCACGACGACATGCCGTCCACGACCCACTTCCCGTCGACGCACAGCCGCGCGCCCGACGCGCCCGTCACGGGCCGCACCGGCGCCGGCGCGGTCATCGAGGTGTACGGGTGCCAGAGATGGTCCCGGTCGAAGGCGAGATCAGGCGTTGGCGGCAACTTCGGTCCCAGCGCCGCGGCGTCGGATGACCGGCTTCTTCGGGTCGACGGGCTCCGCGGAGAGCTCGGCGGCCTTGGCCTCCGGGTTGAGCGCGGTGCAGCCGCCACAGCCGTCACCGCAGGCCGAGCCGGCCGAGGAGCCGCAGGGCGTGGTCGCGGCGGCGTGCTCGTGACCGCCCCGAGGAGCGTTGAGGACCTCGTCGAAGGTGCCGTCGTTGAAGGCGTTCTCCTGGCCGAGGATGACGAAGCCGTTGTCGCGGATCATCTCGAGGTCGTCGCGCGCGTCCTGGCCGGTCGAGGTGAGGTAGTCGCCGAGGAAGATCGAGTTGGCGACGTGCAGGGCCTGGCCCTGCAGCGAGCGCAGGTGCATCTCGCGGCCGCCGGCGATCCGGATCTCCTTGTCGGGGCACACGAAGCGCGCCATCGCCAGGATCTTCAGGCAGCGCTGGGGCGAGAGCTCCCAGGTGTTCTCGTACGGCGTGCCGTCGAACGGCATCAGGAAGTTGACCGGGATCGAGTCGGACCCGAGGCCTTTCAGTGCGAAGAGCGCCTCGACCAGCTGCTCGTCGGTCTCGCCGAGGCCGGCGATGAGGCCCGAGCACGGCGAGAGACCCGCCGACTTGGCCTTGCCGATGGTGTCGACGCGGTCCTCGTAGGTGTGCGTCTGGACGATGTTGTCGTGGTTGGACTCGGCCGTGTTGATGTTGTGGTTGTAAGCGTCCACGCCGGCGGCCTTGAGCTTCTCGGCCTGGCCGTCCTTGAGCAGCCCGAGGCAGGCGCAGACCTCCACGCCGGCGTACTCGTCCTTCAGCGCCTCGGTCATCTCGACGACCTTGTCGATGTCCTTGTCGGACGGGCCACGGCCGGAGGAGACCATGCAGACGCGGGAGGCGCCGCCCTTGAGGCCGGCACCGGCCTGGGCGATCGCGTCGTCCTTGGAGAGGTAGGAGTACTTGAGGATGTCGGCCTCGGAGCCGCGTGCCTGGCTGCAGTAGTTGCAGTTCTCGGGACACAGGCCGGACTTGAGGTTGACCAGGTAGTTGACCTTCACCGTGTTGGCGAAGTGCTCGCGACGCAGCTTGCCCGCGGCCGCCACGATCGACATCAGCTCGAAGTCGGGGGCTTGCAGGACGGACAGCGCGTCCTCGGGGGTCGCGTCGCCGCCGGCGAGGATCTTGTCGGCGAGTACGTCGAACGCGGTCATGGGTTCTCCTCCGGAGGCTGCTACCTGAACGGTGTTCAGGATAGGCGCTGCGGAACCTACTCGCGAGTCCGGGTTCAACCGGTCAGGTTGCTGGCAGGAAGCGGGCGCCACCCTGCTCCCATGACCAACATCGCCACCGCAGCCAAGGACGGCGCCAGGACCGCCGGCGGGACCATGCTGAACAAGGTCCCCGAGGTCACTCTCTGGTTCTGGCTCATCAAGATCCTGTGCACGACCGTCGGTGAGAGCTTCGCCGACTACATCAACGAGACGCTCGGCTTCGGCCTGGCCAACACCATGCTGCTGTTCACCGCGATCTTCATCGTCGCGCTGACCTGGCAGATGAAGACCAAGCGCTACCAGCCCTTCCCCTACTGGCTGACCGTCGTGGTCGTCAGCGTGGCCGGCACGCTCTACACCGACATGGGCACCGACCAGATCGGCATCCCCCTGTGGATCAGCTCCACCGTGTTCGCGGTGCTGCTCACCGCGGTCTTCGGTGTCTGGTGGATGCGTGAGCGCACGCTCTCGATCCACAGCATCAACACCCGCTCGCGCGAGTCCTGGTACTGGCTGACCGTCCTGGTCACCTTCGCCCTCGGCACCGCCACCGGCGACTGGACCCTCGAGCTCACCAACTGGCTGCCCGTGCAGTCGATCTTCCTGCCGCTCGGCCTGATCGTCTCGATCGCCGCGCTGTGGAAGTGGGGCGCCAACCCGGTGCTGTCGTTCTGGCTGGCGTACATCCTGACCCGCCCGCTCGGCGCCAACATCGGCGACGCCCTCGCCTCGCCCAAGGTCGCCCCGGCCGGTCAGCCCGTCGGCCTCGGCCTCGGCACGCTGTGGACCAGCCTGATCTTCCTCGGCGCGATCCTCGCCACGGTCATCTACCTGGCGATCAGCCGCTCCGATGTCTCCGAGGTGTACGACGCCACGCACGAGCCGGTCGTCACGACCAACCCCCGCAAGGAGAAGTTCGCGGCCATCGGCTTCGTCATCGTCGCCGCGATCGCCGGTTCGGTCATGTACTGGGGCCACCAGCAGCCGCACGCCACCTGCGACCCGACGGGCGCCAGCGAGACCATGCCGGCCTGCCCGAAGCCGAAGTTCAACGCCAGCCAGACCCAGGCTGCCGTCGCGAAGTACGTCGGTCTGACCAAGAAGGCCATCGCCCAGGACAAGGCAGGATCCGGCACCGCCGCCCACGCCACCGTCCAGCAGATGCGCGACGACTGGGACGGCGACTCGACCTCGCTCACCGCGGTGAACCCCAAGACCTGGCACACGCTCGACGACCAGATGGACGCCGTGCTGAAGACGTTCGCCATCGACCACGGCAGTATCGCGCCGGCCGCCCCGGTGGAGCAGGAGAAGCAGCTCGGCGTACTGCTCAAGGACCTGCAGACGCAGAAGTTCTAGCTCGTTGGTTGAGTAGGCACGAGCGCCAGCGAGTGCCGTATCGAAACCATCAGGCCCGCGGGAGCCGCACCACGAAGGCGGCCCCGCGGGCCTGCTCGTCCTCGGCGAGGAGCACGTCGCCACCGACGCTGCGGGCGATCCGGCGGGCCAGCGACAGGCCCAGGCCGGAGCGTCCGGGCACCGCGCCCGGCCGGAACAGGATCTCGGGGTCGCTCACGCCGGGGCCGTCGTCGGTGACCAGGAAGTCGACGTGGTCGCCCGACGGCACCACGGTGACGCGGGCGGACGGCGCGATCCGGGCAGCGTTGTCGAGGACCGGCGCCAGGGCGCGCGTCGCGACCGCAAGAGGTACGGCGAGCACGATCCCCTCCTCGGCATCGGTCTCGATCTGCGGGTGGGCGTGCAGCGCCTCCTCGAGCAGGTCTCCGACGGTGCAGGTACCGGTCGCCGCGTGGGTCCGGGCCAGGTCGAGCAGGACCGTGATCGTCGCCGCCATGCCGCGCGTGGAGCGCTGGATCTCGGTGACGTCGGACCGCAGCTGGTCGTCGAGGTCCTCGCGCATCGCCATCAGGTCGGCGGTGCCCTGGAGCGAGGTCAGCGGCGTGCGCAGCTCGTGGGCGAGCTCGGCCGTCAGCCGCTGCTCGGTGCGGATCGCGTGCCCGACCTTGTCGAGCAGCCCGTCGAGCGTGTGCGCGAGCGCACGGATCTCGTCGGTCGGCGGACCGAGGTCGAAGCGCCGGTCGAGGTCGTGCTCGCTCCACTCCTCGGCGGTGCGTGCCATGTCGGCGACGGGGGAGAGGGCGCGGTGGCTGATCCACGCGGCGACGGCGACGGTGAGCATGACGATCAGGACGCCGGCCGCGATGGACACCTCCAGCGCTTGGGTCTCCTGGTGCTCGTACGGCGCCAGCGGCTCGACCACCACCACGGTTCCGCGCGCTCCGCTCGGCGTGTGGATGGGTTGGGCGTGCAGCGCGTAGCTGTCGGTGCTGTGGCTCTTCGGCCGGCGGCTGTGCGCCAGCGCGAGGAACTCGGCCCGCAGCGACGGCGGCTCGGAGCCCGCGACCGGCCGGCCCCTCGCGTCGTACACGACGACGCCGGGGTCCACCCCGCGGCTGGGGACGTTCAGGCGATCGCCGGGCGTGGCCGCGTCGACCAGCGCGACCACGGCGTCGGAACGGTCCTCGATGACCCGCTCGACCGTGCGGTCGGTGTTGCTGGCCAGGATCAGCTGCGCCACCAGCGCGAGTGTGGCTGCCACGAGCGCCGCGCCGCCGCCCGCGAGGAGGATCAGCCGGCGCCGGAAGCCGCGCAGGTCGGTGAGGTCGAGCTGACCGGTCCTCATCGCTCGCGCGCCGCGAGCTTGAAGCCGATCCCGCGCACGGTCTCGATCTCGACGGGGGCCTCGATCGCGTCCAGCTTGCGGCGGATCCGGCGGATGAACGAGTCGATGGTGTTCTCGCTGACCATCGCGCCGTCCGGCCACCCGGCGGCGACGACGGCGCGCCGGCGTACGACGGCCCCCGGCTGGGACGTGATCGCGGCGAGCATCCGGAACTCGGTCGGGGTCAGGGGGGCCGTGCCGCCGGCGGCATGGGCGCTGTGGGCGACCGGGTCGAGCGTCAGCTCGCTCGCGGCGACCGGAGCGGCGGCCTCTCGTCCGCGCCGGGCCAGCGCCTCGACCCGCACCAGGATCTCCTTGATCTCGAACGGCTTCACGACGTAGTCGTCCGCGCCGGCGGCGTACGCCCCGAGCAGGTCGTGGGTCGAGTCGAGCGCGGTCAGGAACAGCACGGGCGTGCGCTGGCCGCCCGAGCGCAGCGCCTGGACGACGTCGCGGCCGTCCGCGTCGGGGAGCCCGATGTCCATGACGATCACGTCGAGGTCCGCGTCGGTGTCGAGCAGCCGCAGCGCCTCGTCGCCGGTGTGGGCCGCCACGACCTTGTGGCCGGCGCCGCCGAGCGCGCGGGAGAGGACGCCGCGGATCGCCGGGTCGTCCTCGCAGATCCCGATCCTCAGCACGCGCCTATCATTCCAACTCCGCGATGAGGGGAGGGCGCTGTGCGCCATCGACGCGCCGACGTGATCGACCGCGCGGTCGCCGTGCTCGACGAGCACGGGCTGGCGGAGCTGTCGATGCGGCGCCTGGCCGGCGAGCTCGGCGTACGTGCTTCTGCGCTGTACCACCACGTCGCCAACAAGGAGGAGCTCCTCGCGGCGGTGGCCGACGAGGTCCTCGAGCGCGGCCGGCAGGCCTCCGAGATCGTCACCTGGGAGTCCGAGCTGCGGCTCGCCTGTGTCGAGCTGCGCGGCGCGATGCTCGCTCACCGCGACGGTGCCGCCCTCATCTCGCAGGTGTACGCCGCCGGCGGCGCGCGAGCGCCCGAGGTCCGGATGACAGGGGCGCTGTCGCGGGCCGGCGCCTCGCCCGAGCTGGCCCGGGTGGGTGCGCGCACGCTGGTGCGCTTCGTGCTCGGCCACGTCGCCGACGACCAGGCGCGGGCGGGCAGCGATGCTGGGACGGCCGACGAATTTGCGGTAGGACTGGGCCTGATCCTGGACGGGCTGGACCGAAGGTTCACCCGTGGCTCAGGTGGATGACTTGTTGCGGCGCGACGCAGGAGGCAGTGTGGAGAACATGGCGGACAAGCCGGAGAAGTCCCTGAAGCCCGTGACCGTGGTGCTCTTCGGAGCGACCGGAGACCTGGCCCGACGCAAGCTGCTGCCCGGTCTGCTGCACCTGTTCGAGACCGGCCTGATGCGCGACCTGCGCATCGTCGGCACCTCGCTCGACGACCACACGACCGAGTCGTTCGTGGAGTTCGTGCACCAGGCCGTCTCGGAGTTCTCCGGCGACGACGGCGACATGAACGCCTGGACCGAGTTCGCCAAGGTCCTGCACTGGGCGCCCGGGGCCGAGGGTGCCGCGGGCCTCAAGTCGGCGGTCGAGAAGGTCGAGTCGGACTGGAAGGGCGAGGTCGTGCGCCTCGTCTACATGAGCGTCCCGCCGAAGGCCGCGCTGCCGGTGCTGCACACCCTCGAGGAGGCCGACCTCGTCAAGGGCAGCCGGGTGATCATGGAGAAGCCGTTCGGCGTCGACCTCGAGAGCGCGAAGAAGCTCAACGCCGAGCTGCACAAGGTCCTCGACGAGGAGCAGATCTACCGGATCGACCACTTCCTCGGGAAGGAGGCGGCGCAGAACATCCTGGCGTTCCGCTTCGCCAACGGTCTGTTCGAGCCGATCTGGCACCGCAACAACATCGACCACATCCAGATCGACATCCCCGAGGACCTCGGGCTCGACCAGCGCGCGAACTTCTACGAGTCGACCGGTGCGTTCAAGGACATGGTCGTCACGCACCTGTTCCAGGTGCTCGCCTTCACGGCGATGGAGCCGCCGACGTCGCTGTCGCCGCAGGCCATCAACGACGAGAAGGACAAGGTCTTCCGCTCGATGCTGCCGCTGGACCCGGCCAACGTGGTCCGCGGCCAGTACCACGGCTACCGCGACATCGAGGGCGTCGCGAAGGACTCCGACACCGAGACGTTCGTGGCCCTGAAGTGCTTCGTCGACAACTGGCGCTGGGCGGGTGTGCCGTTCTACCTCCGCACCGGCAAGCGGATGGCCGAGGGCGCGCGGATCATCTCGATCGCCTTCAAGGAGCCCCCGCGCTCGATGTTCCCGAAGAACTCCGGCGTCGGCGACCACGGCCCTGACCACCTGACCTTCGACCTGGCCGACGAGGCACGGATGTCGCTGTCGTTCTACGGCAAGCGGCCGGGTCCGGGGATGAAGCTCGACAAGCTGTCCATGCAGTTCAACATGCAGGACACAGGCTGGGCGGGCTCGGTCCTGGAGGCCTACGAGCGGTTGATCTACGACGCCGCCCGCGGCGACAAGACGCTGTTCACCTCCGCGACCGGCATCGAGCGGCTCTGGGAGGTCTCGGCGCCGCTGCTGGAGAACCCGCCGATCGTCCGGTCCTACCGCCAGGGCAGCTGGGGTCCCAACCAGATCCACCAGCTGATCGCGCCGTACGCCTGGCGGCTGCCGTTCGAGCGGTCCTGGCGCGACGCGCACTGAGGGGGACATGTTCGTCGCGTACTCCGGTCGGCCGCTCGACAACTCCCTGCGCCAGGTCGTCGACGTAGGGGCGTTGCGGTGAGGCTGGCTGTTCTCGGCGACTGTGGCGGCCGCGCGTAGCGCGCCGCTCCCCGCCGACGTTCCTATGGTCTGTCAAGTGGTGATCGGGCCGTGTTCGAGTAGTCGGTAGAGGTCGCGGGCGATGTAGCGCTTCAGGCAGCGCTTGATCTCCCGGTTC
>NZ_BAAGSB010000020.1:0-14329 GCF_054782655.1 Nocardioides montaniterrae
GGATCGCTCTACGCACCACAACGCTCCTTGCGGGTCAGCGTTGCTTAGACCGATGGATTCCGCGGCGTTGCAACCCATGGGAAGCGCAGGTTTCCCTACATACCTTGGGAAACCTGCACCGTCGGCGAATCGCCTCAGGCCTTCTTGGCAGCCGTCTTCTTCGCGGCGGCCTTCTTGGCGGGAGCCTTCTTGGCAGCCGTCTTCTTCGCCGCCGCCTTCTTGGCAGGAGCCTTCTTCGTGGTCTTCTTGGCCGTCTTCTTCGCCGGACCCTTCGCCCGGCGCTCGGCCAGCAGCTCGGCGGCCCGCTCGGGGGTGATGCCCTCGACGGTGTCGTCCTTGCGCAGGGTGGCGTTGTACTCGCCGTCGGTGACGTACTCACCGAAGCGGCCGGCCTTGACCACGATCGGCTGACCCGAGACGGGGTCGTTGCCGAGCTCCTTGAGCGGCGGGGCCGCGGCGGCGCGACCGCGCTGCTTGGGCTGGCTGTAGATCTTCAGCGCCTCGTCGAGGGTGATCGAGAAGATCTGGTCCTCCGACCCGATCGAGCGCGAGTCGGTGCCCTTCTTGAGGTACGGCCCGTAGCGACCGTTCTGGGCCGTGATCTCCTCGCCGGACTCCGGGTCGGCGCCGACGACGCGCGGCAGCGAGATCAGCTTGACCGCGTCCTCGAGGGTGACGGTGTCGAGCGACATCGACTTGAACAGCGAGCCCGTGCGGGCCTTGGCGCTCTTGGGCGCGTCCTCGGGCAGCTGCTCGGTGACGTAGGGGCCGAAGCGACCGTTCTTGGCGACGACGCGCAGACCGGTCTCGGGGTGGTTGCCGAGCTCGATCTCCTCGCCGGCCGGGTTGGCCAGCAGCTCCCGCGCCTTGGCTGCGGTCAGCTCGTCGGGCGGCAGGTCGTCGGGGACGTTGGCGCGTACGCCGGCACCCTCGCCGTCCTCCGGCGGAGCCTCGAGGTACGGGCCGAACTTGCCCACGCGCAGGTCGATGCCGGTCGGCTTGCCCTCCTCGTCGAGCACGGGGAAGGTGGCCAGCGCCTTGGCGTCGATGTCACCCAGGCCCTCGACCAGCGGCTTGACGCCGACCAGCTTGTCGGAGCCGAAGTAGAACTCCTTCAGCTCGTCGACCTTGTGCTTCTCGCCACGGGAGATCTCGTCGAGGACGTCCTCCAGGCCGGCGGTGAACTCGTAGTCGATGAGCCGGGTGAAGTGCTCGGTCAGCAGCCGCACCACGGAGAACGCGATCCACGCCGGCACCAGCGCGGTGCCCTTCTTGTAGACGTAGCCGCGGTTCTGGATCGTGGAGATGATCGAGGCGTACGTCGACGGCCGGCCGATCTCGCGGTCCTCGAGGTCCTTGATCAAGGTGGCCTCGGTGAAGCGCGCCGGCGGCTTGGTCTCGTGACCGCTCGCGCTGAGGCTGGCCGCGGAGACGCGGTCACCCTCGACGAGGTTGGGCAGCCGAGTCTCGGAGTCGTCCTTGGCGGCACCTTCGTCGGTGCCCTCGACGTACGCCTTGAGGAAGCCGTGGAAGGTGATCACGCGACCCGACGCGGAGAAGACGACGTCCTCGCCGGAGCTGGCCGCGCCGCCGAGGCGGATCGAGACGGACTGGCCGACGGCGTCCTTCATCTGGGAGGCGACCGTACGCATCCAGATCAGCTCGTAGAGACGGAACTGGTCGCCGGTGAGGCCGGTCTGCGCCGGCGTGCGGAAGCTGTCGCCGGCCGGGCGGATGGCCTCGTGCGCCTCCTGGGCGTTCTTGACCTTCGAGGCGTACACGCGGGGGCTCGGCGGGAGGTACTCGGCGCCGTACAGCTCCTGGACCTGCGCCCGGGCCGCACCGATCGCGGACCCGGACAGGGTCGTGGAGTCGGTACGCATGTAGGTGATGAAGCCGTTCTCGTAGAGGCGCTGGGCGACCGACATGGTCACCTGCGCGCTCATGCCGAGCTTGCGGCCGGCCTCCTGCTGCAGCGTGGTGGTGCGGAAGGGGGCGTACGGCGAGCGCTTGTACGGCTTGGACTCGACGGAGCGGACGTCGTACGTCGTGTCCTCGAGGGCCGTCGTGAGCGCCTCGGCCTTGCTCCGGTCGAGGTGGACGACGCCCTTCGCCGAGGACTTGAGCAGGCCGTCCTGGCCGAAGTTGCTGCCGGTGGCGACGCGGGCGCCGTCGACGGAGTGCAGCTTGGCCGGGAACATCCGGGGGTCGCGGTTGGAGCCGGCGTCGAAGGTGCCCTCGAGGTCCCAGTAGGAGGCGGCGCGAAAGGCCATCCGCTCCTTCTCACGGTCGACCACGAGCCGGGTCGCGACGGACTGGACGCGGCCGGCGGACAGGCCGGACATCACCTTGCGCCACAGGACCGGGCTGATCTCGTAGCCGTAGAGGCGGTCGAGCAGGCGACGCGTCTCCTGGGCCTCGACGAGGTCCATGTCGAGCTCGCGCGGGTTGGCCGCGGCCTCCTGGATCGCCGGCTTGGTGATCTCGTGGAAGACCATCCGGTGCACGGGGATGTTCTTGGGCTTGAGCTCGTCGAGCAGGTGCCAGGCGATGGCCTCTCCCTCGCGGTCACCATCCGTGGCGAGGTAGAGCTCGTCGGCGTCCTTGAGGAGCTGCTTGAGCTTGGAGATGTGCGACTTCTTGTCGCGCGGCACCACGTAGTACGGCGTGAAGCCGTGGTCGACGTCGATCGCCAGTCGGCCCCAGGGCTTGTCCTTGATCTTCGCCGGCGTGTCCGCGGCGTTGTTCGGAAGGTCGCGGATGTGGCCGATGGAGGACTCGACGACGAAGCCGTCACCGAGGTACCCGCCAATGGTGCGGGCCTTGGCAGGCGACTCGACGATCACCAACTTGTGTGCCACAAGGACTACCTATCTGCTGCGCTGTTCAGTGCTGCTGCGGGGGTGCTGCGGGCTCGTGAGGCGGTGCCGGGGCCCGAGTTCCGGCGCTCACGGCGAGTCACGTTAGCGCGCTTTCTCCAAAGTGCTAGCGGCCGTACGCCGTGGTGTGGGCCGGTTCACCCCAGCCGGAGCTGCGCCACGAGCCGCTTCTGGAGCCGCAGACCCGGGGCGTCGCCGACCGGCGTGGCGACCAGGAACAGGCCGAACCCGCGTCGGTTGCCGGTATCGACGACGACCGCTCGCACCCGGTCCCCGGGCACCGTGAGACCCGGCTCCTTGACCAGGATGTCGGCCTGCGCGATGAACGCCCGGTGGCCGTCGACCCGGATCGCGTGGGCCCCACGGTCGACCAGCCGGTAGGCCCCGCTGTAGCCCGTGGGGTCGTTGGCCAGGCAGGCGATGACCGCGCGCGCCGACCGCTCGAGCCGGGTGAACCCGTTGGCCCGCGGCAGGGTCCCGACGACGATCGACGAGATCCAGCCCTTGGCCACCGTCCGGGCGGTGCCGACGCTGTCGGTGAGGAAGGTGAAGCCCACGCCGACCGACGGGGAGTACCGGTAGCCCTGGCCGATCATCGACGGTGCGCGCAGCCCGCCGCCGGTCATCCACGGGCCGTGCAGGTCCCGCAGCCCGGGCTGGCCGCCGTTGCACTCCAGCGTCGAGGGGACGACGGAGCCGAGCGGGGTCGGGAGGGCGCTCGGCTGCGACGTCGGGGCGACGTACGCCGGCTCGGGCGGTGGGGCGACCGCCGGCTCGTCGTGCCCGCTGATCTTGAGCAGCACGACCGCGGTGACGAACACGAGCACGGTGACCGCGGCCGCCACGATCGTCGTCGGGCGGGTCCGCCGTGGCTCGGCGGGCTCGAACGTCCTGGTCCTCGAGCTCCTCGGCTCCTCCGGCGGTGGAGGGATCGTGCCGTAGGAGGACATCAGCCCTCGAGGAAGCCTTCGCGGACGAGCTCCTGGATCTCGGGGAGGTAGACCTCACGCAGGCTGGCCGCGTCGCGCTCGAGGATCTCGGCGACCGCGTCGAGGATCTGCCCGAGCGTCAGCTCGCCGTCGCAGGCGCCGACCACGGCGGCGACGACGGTGTCGGCCTGGCGGGCGCGCCGCAGGCCGCGCTGCTGGCGCAGCACGATGGTGGCGGGGTCCTCGGCGCCCGCGGCGCCCTGCGTCTCCTGGACGATGTCCTCGCGGAGCGTGAGGGTGCTGCCGGCGGTCACCTGTGCGGCCGTGGCGACCTGGGTCGCCCACGCGCCCAGCGCCGGCGCGATCGGCTGCTCGACGTCGTAGGGCCACTCGAGGAGCTCGGTGTGCCCGCCGGTCGAGCCGGTCGGGGCCTTGTGGACGTTGATCCAGCCGAAGCCGATGCCGCCGATCTTCTGGTGCTCCATCCAGGAGAGCCAGGTGTCGTACCGCTCGGCGTACTGGCGGCGGTCACCACCGGTCGAGGGGTGGTGGCCGGAGTCCTTGAGCCAGAGCTCGACGTACGACGCCGGGTCGAGGACCTCGCGCTGGACGACGAACGAGTCGCACTCGGCCGGCAGCCAGGCGGCCAGCCGCTCGTCCCACGGGCGGTCCTGGTCGATCACCCAGTTGCCCAGGATCTGCAGCCAGCCACCGTCGTTGAGGTGCTGCGGGGCGGTGCGGACGATGTGCTCGACGACACGGTCGCCGGGCAGGCCGGAGTCGCGGTAGACGAGCCGCTCGCCGGTGGCCGGCGAGATCACGAACGGCGGGTTCGTGGCGATCAGGTCGAACTTCTCGCCCTGCAGGCCCTCGAAGAACGAGCTGTCGCGTACGTCGACCTTGTCCTCGACCTCGTTGAGCTGGGCGTTGAACCGGGCCAGCGCCAGCGCGCGCGGGTTGACGTCGGTCGCGACGACGCGGTCGCTGTGCTCGGCCAGGTGCAGGGCCTGCACCCCGCAGCCGGTGCCGAGGTCGAGGGAGCTGGTCACGTCGTGGCGGAGCGTGAGCTGGGCCAGGGAGGACGATGCGGCGCTGATGCCGAGGACGTAGTTGCCGCTGACCACGGTCGGGCTGCCGTCCAGGCCCGGCGTCAGGTCGCTGACCACCCACAGGTCGGTGCCGTCCGCGTCGTACGGGCGACAGTCCAGGCGGGCCGCGACCTCGCCGATGCTGCTGACCAGGAAGCCGTCGGCGGCCATCTGGTCGACGATCCCCGGCAGCGCGCGCTCGGCGTCGGCGCGGTCGACCTCGCGCTGGAGCAGGAAGAGCTTGATCAGCGTGGCCAACGGGCCGGTGTCGCGCGCCGTACGCCGGTAGGCCGGCGTGGTCTCGTTGCGGCTCAGTGCCTGGTGGGCCTCGGGGCCGAGGAGCTCGCTGACGGCGTCGTAGGTGAAGTCGGCGTCCTCGAGGGCGGTCCGGAGCGAAGCGGCGAGAGCGGGTCCCAGGGTCACGGGTCCGAGGCTAGTCGGGTCGGCCACGGGACGCCGAGGGTGCTCAGACGAGAACCGCGTCCACCGTCTCGTGGATCACGAAGACCTTCGCCAGGCCCGTGATCTTGAAGATCTTGAGGAGCCGGTCGTTGTTGCAGACCAGCTCGAGGGCGCCGTCCTGCGCGCGGACCTTCTTCAGGCCGCCGACCAGGACACCCAGACCGGTGGAGTCGAGGAACTCGACCTCGGTCATGTCCACGACCAGCTGGTAGCTGCCCGCGGCGACGAGGTCACTGATGGCATCGCGCAGCTTGGGCGCGGTGTACACATCGATCTCGCCCCCCACGGCGACGATCGTGCGACCGGCGACTTCACGCGTCGACAGTGTCAAGTCCACGACCACTCCAGAGATATTCCGACTCGTCAGCGAGTGATATCAAACCACGCTTGCTGTTCCCTTGCATCGCCTCTTGTGACGTACGGGCACGCGCATCGGTTCCCGGGACCTTCCCAGGACCGTCGGAGGTCCGTGTCACGATCGTCGGGTGAGTGCCGTGCCGATCCCCGTTCCCGCCTCCGGGATCGATGCTCAGGCGGTGCTCGCGAGGCTCGTGGCGGCCCCGGGACGGGCCGATCGGCTGACCCACCTGGAGGTGCTTCCCGCCCGTGCGGCGGTGACCGCTCCGTGGCCCGCGTGGGCCGATCCTTCGGTCGTGGCCGCCTACCGATCGCGCGGGGTGGTCGCACCGTGGGCGCACCAGGTCGCGGCGGCATCGGCCGCTCGTTCGGGGTCGAGCGTCGTCCTGGCGACCGGTACGGCGTCCGGCAAGTCGCTCGCCTACCTGCTCCCCGCCCTGACCGCGATCCGGGAGTCACGCGGGCCGCGCGGGCAACGCGGCGCCTCGGTCCTGTACGTCGCCCCGACCAAGGCGCTCGCCCAGGACCAGTGGTCCTCGATCTCCGGCCTCGGACTCGACGTCCGGGTGGCCACGCACGACGGCGACAGCTCGCCCGAGCAGCGGGAGTGGACCCGCGACCACGCCGAGTACGTCCTGACCAACCCCGACATGCTGCACCGCTCGCTGCTGCCCGGCCACCACCGCTGGGCGCGGTTCTTCGGATCGCTGCAGTACGTCGTGATCGACGAGTGCCACCACTACCGCGGGGTCTTCGGCGCGCACGTCGCTCAGATCGTCCGGCGGCTGCGTCGTGTCTGCACGGCGTACGGCGCGGAGCCGGTGTTCATCCTCGCCTCGGCGACCGTCGCGGAGCCGGAGGTCGCGGCCGGCCGCCTGACCGGGCTGCCGGTCGTCGCCGTCACCGAGGACGGCTCTCCACGCGGCCAGGTGTCGATCGCGCTGTGGGAGCCGCCGCTGACCGAGCACACCGGGGAGCAGGGCGCTCCCGTGCGCCGCCCCGCCACGTCCGAGACCGCCGACCTGCTCACCGACCTGGTGATCGACGACGTCCGCACCCTGGCGTTCGTGCGGTCGCGTCGCGGCGTGGAGACGGTGGCGCTGCGGGCCGGTGAGCTGCTGGCCGAGGTGGATCCCGCGCTGGCGGGCCGGGTCGCGCCGTACCGCGGTGGCTACCTGCCCGAGGAGCGCCGTGCTCTCGAGGAGGACCTGCGCGCCGGCCGGCTGCTCGGCATGGCAGCGACGAACGCGCTCGAGCTCGGCATCGACATCGCCGGCCTGGACGCCGTCATCGTCGCCGGCTATCCCGGCACCCGGGCGGCGTTCTGGCAGCAGGTCGGCCGGGCCGGACGCGGGGCCGGCGGCGCCCTGGGGATGCTGGTCGCCCGCGACGACCCGCTCGACACCTACCTCGTCCACCATCCCTCCGCGCTGTTGGGCGCACCCGTCGAGGGCACCGTCTTCGACACCGACAACCCCTACGTCCTCGGGCCCCACCTCTGCGCGGCCGCGCAGGAGCTGCCGATCCGCAGCGACGAGCTCGAGCACTTCGGCCCGCGGACCCGGGAGATCCTCGGTGGGCTGACCGAGGCGGGGCTGCTGCGGCGCCGGGCATCCGGTTGGTACTGGACCGACAGCCGTCGCGCCTCCGACCTCGCCGACATCCGCTCGAGCGGGGCCGGCGCGGTGCAGCTGATCGAGGACGAGAGCGGCCGGGTCGTCGGGACCGTCGACGGCGGGAGGGCGCACTCGGTCGCCCACCCGGGAGCGGTCTATCTGCACCGGGGCGAGACCTGGCAGGTCGAGTCGCTCGACCTCGACGACCACGTTGCGGTGATGGTGCGCCGCGACCTGGACTTCAGCACCACCGCCCGCGAGATCACGGACATCTCGATCGTCGCCGAGGCCGAGTCCGTCGCCTGGGGCGAGTGCCGGCTCGCAACCGGCACCGTCGACGTCTCCAGCCAGGTGGTGTCCTACCTCCGTCGCCGGGCGGTGACCGGCGAGGTCCTCGACGAGACCCCGCTCGACCTCCCGTCGCGGACGCTGCGCACCACGGCGGTCTGGTGGACCGTGCCCGAGGAGGTGCTGGAACGGACCGATCTGGCGCGCGTGGACCTGCCCGGCGCCGCGCACGCAGCCGAGCACTGCTCGATCGGCCTGCTCCCGCTCTTCGCGACCTGCGACCGGTGGGACATCGGCGGTGTCTCCACCGCGGTGCACCCCGACACCGGGCAGCTGACCGTCTTCGTCCACGACGGCCACCCGGGCGGCGCCGGCTTCGCCCAGCGCGGCTACCGGACGGCCCGCACCTGGCTCACCGCCACCCGCGACACCATCGCCGCCTGCGAGTGCGACGCCGGCTGCCCCTCGTGCATCCAGTCGCCCAAGTGCGGCAACGGCAACGATCCCCTCGACAAGCGCGGCGCCGTCCTCCTGCTCAACGCCCTGCTCGACGACTGAGGCGATCTACTCCGCGGGTCCGGCCCGCGCCTCGGCGGACAGGTCGGCGCGCTGGCCGAGCCATCGTGGGCCGGTCACGCTGACGGTCACCCGCACCGCTCGACCCTCGATCGAGCAGCCACCGATCCGGGCGCCGTTGGCGCTCGCCAGGACGGCGGCCTGCCCGCAGGCGTCGCCGCCGCGCTGGAGGACCTGTGCTGCGCCGAGCGCGGCGAGGTCGGCGGCGGCCTGGGCCCTCCGGTGCGCGGCGGCCATCGCGGCGACGACCCCGAGCGCCGCCCCGACGAACAGCAGCAGGCCCAGGCACGCCACGACCAGGACCGTCGCGCCGCCGCGCTCGGACCGCGTCATGAGCCTTCCTCCTCGGCCAACGAGACCGCCTCGGCGTGCACGTCGGCGCCGGGCAGGAAGCCGAAGATGCCACCCGGCCCGGCGACCCGGCCCGCGGCGATCGCGACCACCTGCCGGCCCGAGTCGTCGACGTGGACGGTGACCCCGTCGGGCGCGACCTTCGCGCCGGCCGCGACCGCAGCGGCCGGGTCGTCGCCACGCGCGAGTGCTCGAGCGGCCTCGCGCGCGGCGTCGACGGTCCGCATCTGGGCGGTGCCGACCGACAGCAGCCAGACCAGGCCCAGCGTCACCGCGAACAGCAACGGAAGGCCCATCGCCAGCTCGGCGGTGGCCGCGCCACGTTGCGTCCGCGCCATCGCTCAGCCGATGCCGAGCAGCGACAGGACGTGGTCGAACAGCTTGTGCAGCAGACCGTCGCCGAAGCTGCCGGTCAGCAGCTTGAACAGCAGGCCCGCGAGGCCGGCGCCGGCGGCCGTGCCGACGGCGTACTCCGCGGTGGTGATGCCCCGCTCGTCGCGCGGGCGGAGGGTGGTCAGGGACATGGCGGCTCCTGTGGTTCGAGCGGTCACCCGATGCGACCGCGGCGTACCCACCCTCCGGCCGTACGCCGACATCGCCGGCCCCCTGCCTCCCGGCCTGTGGAGAGCACGCGCTCGTCCACAGGCCGGTGGACGAGAACTGGCCCGCCGTGTGACGAACGGGGCTGGAGCGACGGGCTCACCAGCCGATCGAACCGGCCAGCCCGACGACGAGCGGCACGATCCCGAGCAGCAGGAAGGCCGGCAGCAGGCAGACGCCCAACGGCACCGCAGCGCGTACGCCGACCGCCCGTGCCCGGTCCTCCACCTCCGCCCGGGAACGGCGGGCCAGCTCGTCGCCGAGCCGCTCGATCTCGGCCACTACCGGCGAACCGGTGCGGTGCGCCCGTGCCAGGGCTCGGCCGAGCGGGGCCAGCACGTCGTCCGCCGCCAGCGAGCGCCAGACGGCGGCCGGGTCGCCACCCAGCTCGAGCCGAGCGGCGACGCCGGCCAGCCGCGCGGACGCAGCGCCCGGCAGGGCGCGGGTCACCAGCCCGATCGCGGGTGCCGGCGCGGCGCCGGAGCGGAGGGCGGCGGCGAGGAGGGCGACGACGTACGGCAGGTCGCGGCGTACCTCCTCCCGCTCACGACGTACGCCGGCCGGCTCGATCCGCCCGGCCGCGGCCCACACCCCCACAGCCGCCAGGACGCCCAGCGCGGCGCCGGCGAGGCCACCGACGAGGAGAGCAGCACCCAGGCCGCCGAGGGCCGCCCAGAGCAGCCTCCAGCGCCGGAGCAGGCCGTCCGTGGTCGCCCGGGGACGCTCTCCACCGGAGCTGATCACCTCGAGCCGCCGCCGCGTCGTCAGGCCGAGGGCGACGGCACCGGCCGCGGCGAGCGCCGCCAGCAGCGCCCACCCGCTCATCGGTCGCGCTCCACGTCGGCGGCGAGTGCCTCGATCCAGGCCAGGCCGGCGATGCCGCAGGCGAGGCCCCCGGCGAGACAGGCCCAGCCGCCCGGCGTACCGAGGAGGAAGGCCCACGGGTTCGCGCCTGCTCCGCTCCCGAGCACCAGCGCCGCGACGGGCAGCACCGCGACCAGCCGCGAGGTGGCGCGGGCGGAGGCGAGCTCACCGGCCACCACGCGCCGGGTCTGCTCGGCCGCCCGCAGGTCGGCAGCGACCCGGCCGACAGCGTCGGCGAGCCCGTGCCCCGTCCGGTGCGCGACCTGCCACGCCGCCGCGACGATCCGCAGGTCCTGCGCACCGGGCAGCGCCGCGAGCTCCCGCAGGACAGGGGGTACGTCGCCTCCGCTGCGCGCCGTGCGCGCGGCCGGCTCGATCGCGGGCCAGTCGTGCACGGCCAGCGCGAGGGCGTCGACCGGCGACTGGCCGGCGCCGAGCTCGACCTGGAGCGCCTCGCAGACCTCGATGACCCGCGTCCGCGCCTCACGGGCCTGGCGCACCACGGCTTGTCGCCGCAGCAGCCGCGCGACCGCCACAGCGGCGACACCGGCGATCACCGCCAGCGCGGCGAGCGAGCCGTCGGCGAGGGGGACCAGCAGCAGGGGCGCGAGGACCAGGAGGCGCGGGACCTGCCTCCGCTCCCCCTCCAGCGACGGACCGACCGGCAGCAGCAGCGCCACCCCCGCCGCCACGGCGAGGCCGGCAACGGCCGCGCCCATCACCGCCGCCCCTCGATGAGGTCGATCAGGCGGTCGGCGGCGGGACCCTCCGCGAAGACGCCGTCCGGACCGACCGTCCCGGCCGGAACCGTGTGCACCCAGCCGTCGCGATCACGCTCGAGCAGCGCGATCTCACCGAGCCGCCGACCGCCGCCGTCGCGCGCCATGTGCAGCACGACGTCGACCGCGGAGGCCAGCTGGCTGTGCGCGGCAGCGCGACCCAGTCCCGCGGTCAGGGCGAGCGCCTCGATGCGGGCGGGGACATCGGCCGCCGAGTTGGCGTGGACGGTCCCGGCACCGCCCTCGTGGCCGGTGTTCATCGCGGCGAGCAGGTCGACGACCGCCGCGTCGCGGACCTCGCCGACGACCAGCCGGTCGGGACGCATCCGCAGCGCCTGCCGGACCAGGTCGCGCAGCACCACCGCGCCGCTGCCCTCGATGTTGGCCGGCCGCGCCTCGAGCGCCACCACCTGCGGATGCGCCGGCCGCAGCTCGGCGGCATCCTCGACGACGACGATCCGCTCGGCCGGGCCGACCTCGCCGAGCAGCGCGGACAGCAGCGTCGTCTTGCCGGTTCCGGTGCCACCGCTGACCAGCACCGCGAGCCGGGTCGTGACGACCAGCCGCAGCAGCTCGGCCGTCTCGCGGGTGAGCGTGCCGGCAGCCTCGAGCTCGGCCAGGCTGAACCCGCCGGAGCGGGGCACCCGCAGCGAGATCGCCGTACCGGGATGCGCCAACGGCGCCAGCACCGCGTGGCAGCGGGTCCCGTCGGGCAGCCGCACGTCCGCAAAGGGTTGGGCGTCGTCCAGGCGCCGGCCTCCCGAGGCCACCAGCCGCTGGGCCAGCCGTCGACACTCCTCCTCGGAGCCGATCACGACGTCGGTCACCTCGGGACCGTCGCCGCGGTCGATGCGCACCACGCCGGGGCCGTTGACGAGCACGTCGGTCACGCCGGGCATCCGCAGCAGCGGCTCCAGCGGGCCTGCTCCCACGGCGTCGCGGCGCAGCGCGTCGAACACCGCGAGCACCGTGGCGTCGCCGACCGGGCGCCCGGCGGCGCGCAGCCCTTCGGCGACCCGGTGGGGCGTCAGGTCCCCCGGACTCCGCGACAGGTGGGAGCGCGCCGCCTCGACCAGCACCGCGACCTCCGGGTCGCTCACGACAGCTCACCCAGCACGTCGGCACACGACCGCGCGAGCGGGCCGCGCAACGAGCGCAACGGACCCAGGCCCAGGTCGATCGCCTCCGCGACCCCGCGCTGGGCGCGCATCTGCGTCACCACCGGCAGGCGCACGGCACCGCGGACCTCCTCAGCCCGCAGACCCTCGCCGCGCAGCACCAGGCCGACGTCCGGGTGCTCGCCGAAGCGCGCCCGCATCCGGGCCGCACCGGCCACACCGACGACGTCGGCGGGCGTCATCACCAACAGTCGGTCGCAGCGCGCCGCCACCTCGTCGATCAGCTTGTCGGGCGACCTCGGCAGGTCCACCACGACCACGCGGTGCCCGCGCCGGGCGGCGGACAGCGCCTCCCGGACCGCGAACGCCTGCAGGGTCTGCGGTGAGGCGTCGACGTACCAGCTCAGCACGCCCAGCCGCCCGCGGCGCGGCAACGCCTCGCGCAGCGCCCGGGCCGAGATGCGCCCCGTCGTCGAGCAGAGGGCATCCCACCGGAAGCCCTCGGCGGTCTCCATGCCGAGGACCCGGTCCAGCCCCGGCCCCTGCGGGTCGCAGTCGACGACCACGGCGTCGCCGCGCCGGCTCGCCGCCTGCCCGAGCGCGCACGCGAACGTCGTGGCGCCCGAGCCGCCGGTCGCACCGATCACGCCGATCACGTCGGCGCGGCCGGGCGCATCCTCGGTCAGGTCGCTGAGCAGCTCGACGAGCCAGCCGGAGGAGACTCCGACGTCGACGACCTGACGCGCGCCCAGCTGCAGCGCGAGCTGGTAGGCACGGTCCGGTGGCGCACCCCGCGTGACGAGGTGGACCTCCGGCCGCGGGTCGGGCGAGACCTGCGCCAGGGCAGGCGCGAGGTCGAGCCCGACGAGGACGACGGGGGCGCGCGCCCACGCGAGCAGGGCGTCGAACGGGTCACGGGCGACGACGGGCGTGACGTCGGCCGCGGCCGCGAGCTGCATGAGCTCGGCGAGGAGGGATTCATCGGTGGCCACCAGCAGGGGTGCGAAGGATTCGGACATGGCCATCTCCTCGCCGAGCACCGACATCGGTACGCCGGCGTACGACCAGCCTGTGGACAACCACCCGTGAAACGCCGCCTGTGGATGACAACTGGCCCGTAATGTGGCCCGTGTGATGGGGGTCCGCACCTACGATGGGCGCATGGCTGGCCGACCGGCAGCGTTCTTCGACCTCGACAAGACGATCATCGCCAAGTCGAGCGTCCTGGCGTTCAGCAAGCCGTTCCAGGCCGGCGGGCTGATCTCGCGGCGCGGGGTCATCCGCTCGGCGTACGCCCAGTTCCTCTTCATGGTCGGCGCCGCCGACCACGACCAGGTCGAGAAGATGCGCCAGTTCATGTCGCACCTCGTCGCCGGCTGGGACGTCGCCACCGTGCGCGAGATCGTCGCCGACACGCTGCACAACGTGGTGGACCCGATCGTCTACGACGAGGCCGTCCGGCTCATCGAGGAGCACCACTCGGTCGGCCGCGACGTCGTCATCGTCTCCACCTCCGGCAGCGAGGTCGTCGAGCCGATCGGCGCCATGCTCGGCGCCGACCGCGTCGTCGCGACCCGGCTGGAGGAGGTCGAGGGCAAGTACACCGGCGAGATCTCCTACTACGCCTTCGCCGAGGAGAAGGCCCGCGCCGTCCGCGAGCTCGCCGAGACGCGCGGCTACGACCTCGCCCGCAGCTACGGCTACAGCGACTCGATCACCGACCTCCCGATGCTCGAGGCCGTCGGCTTCCCCCACGTCGTGAACCCCGACAAGGAGCTGCGCAAGGTCGCCTCCGAGCGGGGCTGGCCGGTGCTGATCTTCGTCAAGCCGGTCGCGCTGCAGTCGCGGCTCCCGGTCCCGCCCAAGCCCACGCTCGCGGCGCTCGCCGTCGGTGGGGTCGTCGCCGTCGGCGCCGCGTTCTGGGTCGGCGTACGTCGCGGCAACCAGTCGGCCTGAGCACCACCCGCCCAGCGCCGGCACAGACCTGCCCACCGTCCTCCCGACGGGCGGCAAATACAAGCCTTGAACACGCCCGCGGTCCGGCGTAGAAAGGGCTCCAAGAACTCAACAAGCAACACGTGGCCCCGGTACCCACGCGGCGATCTACCCTTCCGAATTGGGCGCCGACCGTCGGGACACCCCCGCAGCGGCAGTTACTGGTGCACGCCTGGTAGCCGAGGGATCACGTGTCAGCGGTGGCACCTGGGCGAGCTTGATCCCCTGGTGCCACCAGCGTTCTGCCCCCAAGTCGGGGGCGAGGAACGAGCGCCCGGCGTATCGAGACACGGTCGTGTCCGCGGATCAGTTGGTTTCGAAGCTCCTATCGAGTCAAGGCGGGGTAGAGCTCGCGGATGATGGCTCGTTTGAGGAGGCGGAGGGCGTCGCGTCGGGTCTTGCCTCGAGCAAGACATCGTTGGACGTA
>NZ_BAAGSB010000021.1:0-8830 GCF_054782655.1 Nocardioides montaniterrae
CGCAGCCGACACTTCGAAACCAAGACAGCCAGCGGCGTCAGATACGCGCGTGAGTCAGACCGCGACCAGGCCCACCAAGCCAATCACTGATACGCCCTCGCCTAGCGGCTCGGGCTACTCAACCAACGGGGGAGGCTCGGGCTACTCAACCAACGGGGGAGGCTCGGGCTACTCAACCAACGGGGAGGCTCGGGCTACTCAACCAACGGGGAGGTTCGGGCTCCTCAATCAACGGCGCAGGGGCTCACACCTCGGTGGGAAGCCCGCCGTCGCAGAGGGCGAGGATGTCCGTCGCGGCACGGAGGGTCGCGACGACGCGCGGGCTCGGGGCGGCGTACACCTCGGGGAGGTCGAGCTCGCCGAGCCCGGGGCGTACCGGCCACGCCAGCTGCTCGGAGCCGAGCGAGAACTGGGCGTCGACGCCGTCCTTGTTGCCGCGGGGGTCCTGGCGGTGCCAGTCACCGTCGAGGAAGACGGCGACCAGGCCGTGCAGCATGTACGTCGAGCCGTCGTCGGTGAGCAGCTGGTAGCAGAGACCGGTCGGCACGCCCTGTGAGCGGAGCAGGGCGGCGAGCAGGTGGGACTTGGCGTAGCAGAGGCCCACGCCCTCACGCAGCACCGAGGACGCCGAGAGCGTCACCCGAGGGTCCTGGGCGTCCCACGAGTGGGCGACGGAGTCACGAACGTGCTCGAACGCGGCGCGCGCGAACGCGATGTCATCGGAGGCCGAGGCTCGCAGCGAAGCGGCCAGGGCCGAGACCTCCGGAGAGGTGTGGTCGACGACGTCGTCGGCCGCGAGGTAGTCCGCCGACGAGCCGCGGACGAGCAGCTCCACGGGGTCAGCGCCGGGTAGCGAGGATGACGGACGCGTCGGAGGCGACGAGGACCTCGACCGCGGTGAAGCGCTCGTCGGTCAGCCACTCCTCGCGGAGCGTGTCGACCCGGCCGGCGGTGATCGGCGGCCACATCTCGCACGGGTAGAAGTCGTCGAGGACCACGACTCCACCGGGCTCCACGAGGTCGGCGATGCGGTCGACGCGGACGGCCGACGGGTCGCCGGAGTCCATGAAGAGCAGGGAGTACGGGCCCTTGTCCATCAGCGTCGACCAGTCGGCCTCGAGCACCGAGACCAGCTCGTCGTCGACGAAGATCTCGGCGGCAGCCGAGGCGAGGGATGGGTCGAGCTCGGCCGAGAGGATGTGCGCCGACCGGTCGCGTACGCCGGACCGCAGCCATGCCGTCCCGACGCCACATCCGGTGCCGAACTCGGCCATCACCCCGGACCGCGTCGCGGCCAGCGCGGCCAGCAGCCGGCCGGTCTCGTTGCGGCAGAAGGACACGTAGCCCGCTCGCCGGCAGACGTCGAAGGCGCGCAGCACCACCTCGGGAAGCTCTGGCGGCGCGCTCATGGAAACAGTCTTACCGAGCACCGAGAATGCGTTAAGGTGATCCCACCATGCGGAGCGCCATCGTCTTCTTCGACGTAATTCAGCGCCGCGGCGGGGCCTGAGAGAGGCCACCTCGCCGCGGTGCTTCGCGGCGTTCACCGACATTCGTCGGACCCGCGTCGGTCTCTCACCACCAGAGCCAGACGCGAAGGATCCGCCATGTACCGCATGACCCGCCCCACCTACTGGGGTCCGGCCCAGCACGACGCCGCGCACCCGCTGCACCCCACGGGCGCACCGTTCGACCCGCTTGACCTGCGAGACGAAGCGTCCGATCGTCCCGATGACAACTAAATTCCAGCCCATGAGCACCGAGAACCTCACCCCTGCCCAGGGCTCCGTCGCCCTCGCTGTCGTCCCCGGCGACGGGATCGGGCCCGAGGTCACCGCCGAGGCCCTCAAGGTGCTCGACGCGGCGGCCCCCGCGGGCGTGAAGTTCGAGCGGACGACGTACGCGCTCGGCGCCGAGAACTACCTCGCCACCGGTGAGGTCCTTCCCGCCAGCGTGCTGGAGGAGATCCGGGGCGCGGACGCGATCATGCTCGGCGCGGTCGGCGGCAAGCCGAACGACCCGAACCTGCCCCCGGGCATCCTCGAGCGCGGCCTGCTGCTCAAGCTCCGCTTCGAGCTCGACCACTACGTCAACCTGCGCCCCTCCAAGCTCTACCCGGGCTCGGTCTCGCCGCTCTCCGACGCCGTCCTCGGCCGCGGTGAGCTCGACTTCGTCGTCGTTCGCGAAGGCACCGAGGGTCTGTACGTCGGCAACGGCGGCTCGATGCGCACCGGCACCAAGGCCGAGGTCGCGACCGAGGTCAGCATCAACACGGCGTACGGCGTGGAGCGGGTCGTGCGCGACGCGTTCCACCGTGCCCAGAAGCGCCGCAAGAAGCTGACGCTGGTCCACAAGACCAACGTCCTGGTCAACGCCGGCAGCCTGTGGTGGCGGATCACCCAGGAGGTCGCCGCCGAGTTCCCCGACGTCACGGTCGACTACCTGCACATCGACGCGGTCATGATCTTCATGGCGACCGACCCGCAGCGCTTCGACGTGATCGTCACCGACAACATCTTCGGCGACATCATCACCGACCTCGCCGCCGCGATCACCGGTGGCATCGGCCTGGCCGCGTCCGGCAACGTCAACCCCGACCGCACCGCGCCGTCGATGTTCGAGCCGGTCCACGGCTCGGCGCCCGACATCGCCGGTCAGCTGATCGCCGACCCGATCGCCGCGATCCTCTCCGGCGCGCTGCTGCTGGACCACCTCGGCCACCCCGAGGCTGCGGCCAAGATCGAGACGGCCGTGCTGGCCGAGCTCGAGGCCCGCAACCCCGGCGACAAGATCCACACCCCGGCGGTCGGTGACTCGGTCGCCGCCCGCCTGACCCAGGACTAGATTCATGAGCATGCAGATCACCACCACTCCTTCTGCGAACCCGACCGACGACGCGCGGCTGGCGGAGATCCTGGCCAACCCCGGTTTCGGCACGCACTTCACCGACCACATGTTCACCGTCGAGTGGACCCCTGACGGCGGCTGGCACAACGCCCGCGTCACGCCGTACGGCCCGATCACCCTCGACCCGGCGGCCGCCGTCCTGCACTACGCGCAGGAGATCTTCGAGGGCATGAAGGCCTACCGCCACGAGGACGGCTCCATCTGGGGCTTCCGCCCCGAGGCCAACGCCGAGCGGATGATCAAGTCGAGCCACCGCCTGGCGCTGCCGGTCCTCGAGGTCGAGGACTTCCTGCAGGCCGTCGAGGCGCTGGTCGAGGTCGACGCCCGCTGGGTGCCCGACCAGGAGGGCGAGAAGAGCCTCTACCTGCGTCCGTTCATGTTCGCCTCCGAGAAGTTCCTCGGGGTGCGGCCGGCGCAGCACGTCACGTTCATGGTCATCGCCTCGCCCGCGGGCGCGTACTTCAAGGGCGGCGTCAAGCCGGTCACCCTGTGGCTCTCGGAGGAGTACACCCGCGCCGGCCGTGGCGGCATGGGTGCGGCCAAGACCGGCGGCAACTACGCCTCGTCGTTGGTCGCGCAGCAGGAGGCGTACGCCGAGGGCTGCGACCAGGTCGTCTTCCTCGACGCCCAGGAGGGCAGGTACGTCGAGGAGCTCGGCGGCATGAACATGTACTTCGTCTACGACGACGGCTCCGTGGTGACCCCCGAGACCGGCACGATCCTCGAGGGCATCACCCGCTCCTCGATCATCGAGCTGCTCGGCAAGATGGGCCACCAGGTCACCGAGCGGAAGTTCGGCATCGACGAGTGGCAGGCCGACGTGGCCAGCGGCCGCATCACCGAGATCTTCGCCTGCGGTACCGCCGCCGTCGTGACCCCGGTCGGAGCACTGAAGACCGCCCACGGCGACACCCCGGCGCCCGCGAGCCAGGAGCTGACGATGAAGGTCCGCGACGCGCTGGTCGACATCCAGTTCGGCCGGGCCGAGGACACGTTCGGCTGGATGAAGCGGTTCGTCTGATGGCGCGAGCGCGTCGCCGCTGATCGACGCCTCGCCTCACTTGCTCCGCCGGCTCCTCCGGTCGCTCGTTCCTCGCTCCCTCCGTCGCCGTCTCCGCGCGCTCGGCAACCGGCGTCGGCGGCGCCGCGCTGCCGCGCACGCGGTCGAGGTGGGCGCGGGGTTGCGCACCGTCGGCGGCATCCGGCCGATTGATGGTCCCGCTCGGTAGCCTCTACCCGTGACGAGCAGCCAGGGGGAGCAGCGGTCCCGCATCGGCGACTACACCCTGCTGACCGGTCTCGGCGAGGGTGGGATGGGCATCGTCCATCTCGCTCGGGCCCGGGACGGTCGTCGGGTCGCCCTCAAGGTGCTGCGCCCGCAGGTCGTCGGCGACCGCGAGGCACGTGCGCGGCTGGCGCGCGAGGTCTCCTCGCTCGAGCGGGTGCGCAGCCCGTGGGTGGCCGAGGTGCTCGACGCCGATCCGTGGGCCGAGGTGCCGTACGTCGTCACCCGCTACGTCCCCGGGCTCTCGCTCTACGACCACGTCGGCGAGGAGGGGCCGGTCCTCGGGTCGGACCTCGACTGGCTCGCCGGCTGCCTCGCCGAAGGTGTCGCGGCGTGCCACCAGGCCGGCGTGCTGCACCGCGACATCAAGCCGTCGAACGTGCTGATGGAGGGTCGCACGCCGATCCTCATCGACTTCGGCCTCGCCCGGGTCGCCGACGACCCGCGCCTGACCCAGACCGGCTACCTGCTGGGGACCCCCGGCTACCTCGCGCCCGAGATCCTGTACGGCGACGAGGCCACCCCTGCCGCCGACGTGCACGCCTGGGCGGCGACCGTCGCGTACGCCGCGAAGGGGCAGGCGCCGTACGGCAAGGGCCCGGCCATGGCGATCCTGGACCGCGCGCGCCGCGGTCAGCACGACCTGAGCGGCATCGCCGAGCCGCTGCGTGGCGTGCTCGACGCGGCCCTCGCGCCCGAGCCGTTGGACCGTCCGCTGCTCGGCGAGCTCCTGGCCTGGCTGCGTCCGCTGAGCACCGACCCGACCGCGACGAAGGTGCCACCGCCGGTCGGCGGTGCGCTCGGCGTGATCGCCCGCCCTGCGCCTGGTGACACCGGGAGCATGACGCGGCCCTACTCCAACGCCGCGCCGACGGCCGTCATCCCCGAAGAGCCTCCGCGCCCGGAGGCGATGACCCGGATCGAGCAGGAGTGGGACGAGGAGCACGGCCTGGTCGACGGCGACGTCGCGCCCGCGCCGGTGTCGCTGGGGGAGCGGCTGCGTCGGCTGCTGGTGATCGGCTCCGGGGCGCTCGCCCTCGGCGGTGCGTACGCCGCACTGCCGTGGATCGCGCTCGCCGCGACGTTCGCGACGGTGTGGGTGCTGCGTAGCGGATCGCTGGCCGCGGCGGCGGTCGCGGACCGCCGTACGGCTCGCGGACGTCGCTGGCACGACGGCCCGCGCGTCGTCGTCACCAGCCCGTGGCACACGCTGCGGGCCGTTCCCGGAGCGATCGTGCTGATGCTGTGGGCGGGCCTGTTCGGCGCGGCCGCCGGGCTTGTCGGGTACGCCGCCGCGGACCTCCCGACGGCCCTGTTCGCCGGTGGGGCCGGCGTCGGGATCGGCTTGTGGACCGGCCCGGACAACCAGCGCTTCCGGAGCCCCGTCAACCGGCTGGTGCACCCCGCGGCACGGACCGCCGTGCCGTGGCTGATCACCTGCTTCGTGCTGCTCGGCGTCGCCGCGCTGCTGACCATGCTGGCCCAGATGAGCGGCATCGGCTGGGCGCCCGCGACCGGTGGCCCGTTCGGCCTCTGACGTACCGCCGGCAACAGGCGCGCGCTCTGTCAGAATGAGGGTGCGATGAACCAGCCCCTCGACCTTCACGGCGCCTTCCACGTCTACGACACCACCCTGCGCGACGGCATGCAGCAGGAGGGTCTCAACCCGACGGTCGCCGACAAGCTCGCGATCGCGCGGCACCTCGACGGTCTCGGCGTGGGCTTCATCGAGGGTGGCTGGCCGGGTGCGAACCCCAAGGACACCGAGTTCTTCCGACGTGCCGCGACCGAGCTGGACCTGCAGCACGCACGGCTGGCCGCGTTCGGCGCGACCCGCAAGGCCGGCATCACCGCCGCCGACGACCCGCAGGTCGCCGCGCTGCGCGACTCGCGCGCCGGCGTGGTCACGCTGGTCGCCAAGTCGCACGTCGGTCACGTCGAGAAGGCGCTGCGCACCACGCCCGAGGAGAACCTGGCGATGGTTCGCGACACCGTCGCCCACCTGCGCGCCGAGGGTCAGCAGGTCTTCCTCGACGCCGAGCACTTCTTCGACGGCTACCGCCTCGACCGGTCCTACGCGCTCGAGGTCCTGCGCACGGCGTACGACGCCGGTGCCGAGGTCATCGCGCTCTGCGACACCAACGGCGGCATGCTGCCCGGTTGGGTCGCCGACGTCGTCCACGACGTCATCACCACGGCCGGCGTACGCGTCGGCATCCACTGCCACAACGACACCGGCCTCGCGGTCGCGAACACGCTCGCCGCGGTCGACGCCGGCGCGACGCACGTCCAGGGCTGCATCAACGGGTACGGCGAGCGCACGGGCAACGCCGACCTGATCAACGTCGTCGCCAACCTCGAGCTCAAGCTGGACCGCCAGGTCCTGCCGCCGGGGCTGTTGACCGAGGCGACCCGGATCGCGCACGCGGTCGCGGAGGTCACCAACGTCCCGCCGTCGGCACGACAGCCGTACGTCGGAACGTCCGCCTTCGCGCACAAGGCCGGCCTGCACGCCTCGGCGATCAAGGTCGACCCGGATCTCTACCAGCACATGGATCCCGCCGCCGTCGGCAACGACATGCGGCTGCTGGTGTCCGAGATGGCCGGCCGCGCCTCGATCGAGCTCAAGGGTCGTGAGCTCGGCTTCGACCTCTCCGGCGACCCCGAGCTGGTCTCCCGGGTCACCAAGCGGGTCAAGGAGCTGGAGTCTGCCGGCTACACCTTCGAGGCCGCGGATGCTTCCTTCGAGCTGCTGCTCGCCGAGGAGGTGACCGGCGCCCGCCCGTCGTACTTCGACGTCGAGGGTTGGCGGGTGATCACCGAGACGGTGCCGCACCCCCGACCCGAGGACGAGGCGCTGTCCGAGGCGACGGTCAAGCTGCACGCGGGCGAGGGCGAGGCGAAGGTCCGCTACGTCGTGACCGGTGAGGGCAACGGCCCGGTCAACGCGCTCGACCAGGCGTTGCGCCAGGCGATCGCGCAGGCGTTCCCCGAGGTCGCCCGGTTCGAGCTGATCGACTTCAAGGTGCGCATCCTCGACCAGGGCCACGGCACCGACGCGATCACGCGCGTGCTCATCGACCACACCGACGGCGAGTCGACCTGGACCACCGTGGGCGTCGGCGCGAACGTCATCGAGGCCTCCTGGGAGGCGCTCGTGGACGGCATCACCTTCGGGCTCCGGCGTCACCACTCCTGAGTCCTGAGCCATGGCGGAGGAGCAGGCGGAGGGCGAGTTCCGGTTCGTGCCCGAACCGGTCGAGACCGATCGGCTGCTGCTGCGCCTGATCGAGCCGAGCGATCTCGACGAGCTGCTCGTGTACCGCGCGCTGCCCGAGGTCTGCCGCTACATCCCGCCTGTTCCCTGGACGCGTGAGCTCGGCGAGGAGCAGCTGGCGACTCCGTGGCGCATGCGGCGCGACCTCACCGGCGAGGGACAGCACCTCTGGTTCGCCGTCGTACGCCGCGACGACGGCGTCCTGATCGGCGACGGGATGCTGTTCTGGCACTCCGAGGCCAACCGCTCCGGCGAGATCGGCTACGTCGTGCGACCCCAGGACCAGGGTCACGGCTACGCCACCGAGCTGGCCCGCGGTCTCCTGAGCATCGCCTTCGACGGCCTGGGTCTGCGTCGGGTCGTCGGCCGCGTCGACACCCGCAACCCCGCCTCGACCGCGGTGTTGACCAGGGCTGGGATGCGCCAGGAGGCGGTGCTGGTCGAGAACGAGCTGTTCAAGGGCGAGTGGACCAGCGAGATCGACTTCGCGATCCTCGACCGGGAGTGGCGCGCGCAAGGTTGACGAACGTCCGTCAGCCTGGCGGAGGGGTATGCCCGTGACTGACTGACGAACGTCCGTCAGTCACGCGGAGGGGTACACCCCGGATCGGTTGACGGACGTTCGTCAGTCACCTCGCGGGGGACACTCCACTCGGCCGGCCAGACCCTGGCGACCGTCGCGCGTGCCTGCTCGAGCGTGATCGGGTCGATCGGGTCGACCATCCGCAGGCGCACGGCGTCGGCGACGAGGATCACGAAGTCGAGATCGGTGGCATCGGGCCGACGGCCGGTCAACGACTGGATGTGCCAGGTCAGCAGGTTCCGCTGGCACTCGCGCATCGCCACGACGGCCTCCCACGCGTCCGGCCGACCGGCGCGGGCCTCCGCCGAGGCCACTGCCTGCAGGGACTGCCAGGTCAGCACACCCAGCTGCTCGCCCGCGGCCTCGGGCAGGTTGACGGGCATCGGATCGTCCATGTCCCTCGGCCTGACCCAGCCCCGCCAGCGATCGGCGAACAGATCGGTGAGCGAGGCGTAGAAGCCGGCGAGGTCGCCGTGAGCGGCATGCACCGAGGACCGCGACATCCGCAGGTGCGCGGCGACTGCGCTCATCGTGAGCTTGTCGAAGCCACCGGTGGCGTGCAGCGCGATGAGCGACGTCAGCGCGTCCTCGCGCGTGTTCAGGGTCCGTCCGGGGTCGAAGGGGTCGCGAGAGCTCATGACAGCGAGGCTCCCCGCGCCCACCGACAATGCGGGCGCGTTCTCCACAGTGATGATCCGAGGGCTGCTTCATCCACAGGTACGGCGTGTGCGGCTTCGGCTGCCGAGGTCGGTGCCGAGGATGAAGTGGAAGTCCCCGG
>NZ_BAAGSB010000022.1:0-5407 GCF_054782655.1 Nocardioides montaniterrae
AATATTTGTCCGGCGGCGTCCTACTCTCCCACACCGTCTCCAGTGCAGTACCATCGGCGCTGGCAGGCTTAACTTCCGGGTTCGGGATGGGACCGGGTGTTTCCCTGCCGCTATGGCCGCCGTAACTCTATGACCCTCTGTTCCAACCGTGGTTGTGGTCGAGGGTGGTTCTGGTTTCGTGGACGCGAATTTGTTGTTTAGCGCTTGTCCCGTTTGAAGTTCACGTGTGTGTTCTTCGCACTCGCATACAAACACTGGTGTGTTTGTTGGTTGTGTTGGGGATTTGTTGTGGCAAGTTTTCGGCCTATTAGTACCGGTCGGCTAGGCATTGCTGCTGTACACCTCCGGCCTATCAACCCAATAGTCTGTTGGGGGCCTTACACCCTCAAAGGGGTGGGGAAACCTCATCTTGAAACGTGCTTCCCGCTTAGATGCGTTCAGCGGTTATCACTTCCGAACGTAGCTAACCAGCCATGCACCTGGCGGTACAACTGGCACACCAGAGGTTCGTCCATCCCGGTCCTCTCGTACTAGGGACAGCCTTTCTCAAGTTTCCAACGCGCGCGGCGGATAGGGACCGAACTGTCTCACGACGTTCTAAACCCAGCTCGCGTGCCGCTTTAATGGGCGAACAGCCCAACCCTTGGGACCTACTCCAGCCCCAGGATGCGACGAGCCGACATCGAGGTGCCAAACCATCCCGTCGATATGGACTCTTGGGGAAGATCAGCCTGTTATCCCCGGGGTACCTTTTATCCGTTGAGCGACCACCCTTCCACGAGGAGTGGCCGGATCACTAGTTCCGACTTTCGTCCCTGCTCGACATGTCTGTCTCACAGTCAAGCTCTCTTGTGCACTTACACTCGAAACCTGATTGCCAACCAGGCTGAGAGAACCTTTGAGCGCCTCCGTTACATTTTGGGAGGCAACCGCCCCAGTTAAACTACCCATCAGGCACTGTCCCTGAACCGGATCACGGTCCGAGGTTAGACATCTAGTACGACCAGAGTGGTATTTCAACGATGACTCCACAACCACTGGCGTGGCCGCTTCACAGTCTCCCACCTATCCTACACAAGCCGAACCAAACACCAATACCAAACTATAGTAAAGGTCCCGGGGTCTTTCCGTCCTGCCGCGCGTAACGAGCATCTTTACTCGTAGTGCAATTTCGCCGAGTCCATGGTTGAGACAGTAGGAAAGTCGTTACTCCATTCGTGCAGGTCGGAACTTACCCGACAAGGAATTTCGCTACCTTAGGATGGTTATAGTTACCACCGCCGTTTACTGGGGCTTAAATTCTGAGCTTCGATCTTGCGATCTAACCCGTCCTCTTAACCTTCCAGCACCGGGCAGGAGTCAGTCCGTATACATCGTCTTACAACTTCGCACGGACCTGTGTTTTTAGTAAACAGTCGCTTTCCCCTGGTCTCTGCGACCCTTCACGCTTCCCACCGCTTGGGTGTTCACGATCCGGGTCCCCCTTCTCCCGAAGTTACGGGGGCATTTTGCCGAGTTCCTTAACCATGGTTGTCTCGATCGCCTTGGTATTCTCTACCTGATCACCTGAGTCGGTTTGGGGTACGGGCGGCTCATGGCTCGCTAGAGGTTTTTCTCGACAGCATAGGATCACCCACTTCCCCCCTACGGGGTCGGCATCATGTCTCAGGCACATGAGTGGCGGATTTGCCTACCACTCGCCCTACGCACTTACCCGCGGACTACCATCGCCGCGGCTGGGCTACCTTCCTGTGTCACCCCATCGCTTGACTACTACCGGGTCGGTTCCCAAGCTCCACACACACTCCTCACCCCGAAGGGATCGGTCGCGGTGCTTCGGTTGGTTAGCATCACCGGGTTCGTCATGGGCGCCATTTCGCCGGTACGGGAATATCAACCCGTTGTCCATCGACTACGCCTGTCGGCCTCGCCTTAGGTCCCGACTTACCCAGGGCAGATTAGCTTGACCCTGGAACCCTTGATCATCCGGCGGAAGAGTTTCTCACTCTTCATTCGCTACTCATGCCTGCATTCTCACTCGTGTCACCTCCAGACCTGGATCACTCCGGCCCTTCTCTGGTGACACGACGCTCCCCTACCCAGCGATACCTCTGGACCACGAAGGCCTAAGTTACATATCGCTGCCATAGCTTCGGCGGGCGGCTTGAGCCCCGCTACATTGTCGGCGCGGAATCACTTGACCAGTGAGCTATTACGCACTCTTTCAAGGGTGGCTGCTTCCAAGCCAACCTCCTGGTTGTCACTGCGACTCCACATCCTTTTCCACTTAGCCGCCTCTTAGGGGCCTTAGCTGATGGTCTGGGCTGTTTCCCTCTCGACTACGAACCTTATCGCCCGCAGTCTCACTGCCACGCTTACACTTACCGGCATTCGGAGTTTGGCTAACGTCAGTAACCTTGTAGGGCCCATCGGCTATCCAGTGCTCTACCTCCGGCAAGAAACACGCAACGCTGCACCTAAATGCATTTCGGGGAGAACCAGCTATCACGGAGTTTGATTGGCCTTTCACCCCTATCCACAGGTCATCCCCTCAGTTTTCAACCTAAGTGGGTTCGGTCCTCCACGCCGTCTTACCGGCGCTTCAACCTGCCCATGGATAGATCACTCCGCTTCGGGTCTTGAGCGTGCGACTTAATCGCCCTATTCAGACTCGCTTTCGCTACGGCTACCCCACACGGGTTAACCTCGCCACACACCGCAAACTCGCAGGCTCATTCTTCAAAAGGCACGCCATCACCCAAATAAGGCTTTGACGGATTGTAGGCGCATGGTTTCAGGTACTATTTCACTCCCCGCCAGGGGTACTTTTCACCTTTCCCTCACGGTACTTGTCCGCTATCGGTCATCGAGGAGTATTTAGGCTTAACAGGTGGTCCTGCCAGATTCACACACCATTCCAGGAGTGGCGTGTTACTTGGGAGATGCCCAACACAGCCGCACATTTTCGTCTACGGGGCTATCACCCGCTACGGCACCGCTTTCCAACGGACTTCGACCTCACATACGGTTTCTTACTGTGCTCAACCACGGCAGCAGCTGAAAGAACATTCCCACAACCCTCCACACGCAACGCCTGCCGGCTATCACACGCGTGGAGTTTAGCCTCATCCGATTTCGCTCGCCACTACTCTCGGAATCACTTTTGTTTTCTCTTCCTGAGGGTACTGAGATGTTTCACTTCCCCTCGTTCCCTCCAAACACCCTATTTTATTCAGGTGCAGGTAACACGACATAACTCGTGCTGGGTTTCCCCATTCGGACATCCCCGGATCAACGCTTCCTTGCCAACTCCCCAGGGCTTATCGCAGGCTGGTACGTCCTTCATCGGCTCTCGATGCCAAGGCATCCACCATGCGCCCTTAACAACTTGCCCACAACAAACCACCAACACACACAACAAACACCCACACCGACATCCGTCAGCACGAACCCCCAAAGGGCCCAACAGTGCGCCATGCATGCAGCAGCTCAATCATGGGATACATAACCCAAGTTCAGTTAAAGAACACACAAAACAATCAAACGAAACAACACTAAACAAGCACCCACACATACGTGTAGGTATTGCTCGCGTCCACTATCCAGAAATCAAACACCAAGAAACCGACCAGCCCAACACCCCACACAAGGAATGCTGGTGTCTGATGTCTCAGACACCCAACAGCGTGCCACACATCCCCCACCCACACCCCACAACCAAAGCTGTCGAGCCAGATGAGCAAAGATCATTGTGTTCCACTAGTGAACACCCCCATACGCGTCAACACGTTCGGCTGACATCTGAGGTGTGCTCCTTAGAAAGGAGGTGATCCAGCCGCACCTTCCGGTACGGCTACCTTGTTACGACTTCGTCCCAATCGCCAGCCCCACCTTCGACGGCTCCTCCCACAAGGGTTAGGCCACCGGCTTCGGGTGTTGCCGACTTTCGTGACGTGACGGGCGGTGTGTACAAGGCCCGGGAACGTATTCACCGCAGCGTTGCTGATCTGCGATTACTAGCGACTCCGACTTCATGGGGTCGAGTTGCAGACCCCAATCCGAACTGAGACCGGCTTTTTGGGATTCGCTCCCCCTCACGGGATCGCAGCCCTTTGTACCGGCCATTGTAGCATGCGTGAAGCCCTGGACATAAGGGGCATGATGACTTGACGTCATCCCCACCTTCCTCCGAGTTGACCCCGGCAGTCTCCTATGAGTCCCCACCATTACGTGCTGGCAACATAGAACGAGGGTTGCGCTCGTTGCGGGACTTAACCCAACATCTCACGACACGAGCTGACGACAGCCATGCACCACCTGTACACCAGTATCAAAGAGACCTCTATCTCTAGAGGCTTCTGGTGTATGTCAAACCCAGGTAAGGTTCTTCGCGTTGCATCGAATTAATCCGCATGCTCCGCCGCTTGTGCGGGCCCCCGTCAATTCCTTTGAGTTTTAGCCTTGCGGCCGTACTCCCCAGGCGGGGCGCTTAATGCGTTAGCTACGGCACGGAGTTCGTGGAATGAACCCCACACCTAGCGCCCAACGTTTACGGTGTGGACTACCAGGGTATCTAATCCTGTTCGCTCCCCACACTTTCGCTCCTCAGCGTCAGGTAATTCCCAGAGAACCGCCTTCGCCACCGGTGTTCCTCCTGATATCTGCGCATTTCACCGCTACACCAGGAATTCCATTCTCCCCTGAATACCTCAAGTCTGCCCGTATCGAAAGCAAGCACCGAGTTAAGCCCGGTGTTTTCACTCCCGACGCAACAAACCGCCTACGAGCCCTTTACGCCCAATAATTCCGGACAACGCTCGGACCCTACGTATTACCGCGGCTGCTGGCACGTAGTTGGCCGGTCCTTCTTCTCCTGCTACCGTCACTTTCGCTTCGTCACAGGTGAAAGAGGTTTACAACCCGAAGGCCTTCATCCCTCACGCGGCGTTGCTGGATCAGGCTTCCGCCCATTGTCCAATATTCCCCACTGCTGCCTCCCGTAGGAGTCTGGGCCGTGTCTCAGTCCCAGTGTGACCGGTCACCCTCTCAGGCCGGTTACCCGTCAAAGCCTTGGTGAGCCATTACCTCACCAACAAGCTGATAGGCCGCGAGCACATCCTGAACCGAAAAAACTTTCCACCACCAACCCATGCGGGTAGTAGTCATATCCGGTATTAATCACCGTTTCCGGTGGCTATCCCAGAGTCCAGGGCAGATTACTCACGTGTTACTCACCCGTTCGCCGCTCGAGTACCACCGAAGTGGCCTTTCCGCTCGACTTGCATGTGTTAAGCACGCCGCCAGCGTTCGTCCTGAGCCAGGATCAAACTCTCCATAAGAAAATTCAAACCCAACAAAGACAAACCCCGACAACATCACGTTGTCTAGAATTCATCAATTGCCGAAA
>NZ_BAAGSB010000023.1:0-1388 GCF_054782655.1 Nocardioides montaniterrae
TCCACAGTGATGATCCGAGGGCTGCTTCATCCACAGGTACGGCGTGTGCGGCTTCGGCTGCCGAGGTCGGTGCCGAGGATGAAGTGGAAGTCCCCGGGCGTCTGACCCAGTTATCCACCGGCTTCGTGCCTTTGGCCTGATCCGTCGGCATCCGGGGGCGCACGTACCGGCCGGACGGAGCGTGACCTGATAGGAGCTTGGCCGCGTCCTCGTCACTGTGTTGTCCGCCCGACCGGCGGTGCGTGCCGGCCCCATCGGTACGAAGAGAACGGAACGGCACCAATGCTAGATAGACACCGCGACGAGCACGAGATCACTGGCGGAGTGGACACGCACGCCGATACCCACACCGTCGCCGCGCTGGACCAGCTCGGACGCCAACTGGGCCACGCAACCTTCCCAGCCACATCCGCCGGCTACGGCGCACTCCTCGGCTGGCTCCAAGATCATGGGCGGATCACCGTGGTCGGGATCGAGGGAACCGGCTCCTACGGTGCTGGCCTGGCTCGGTTCCTCACCAACCACCGCGTGAAGCTCATCGAGGTCGACCGCCCGGATCGCCGCGCCCGCCGCAAGCACGGCAAGTCCGACCCCGCCGACGCGGTCGCAGCTGCCCGGGCCGTCCAGGCCGGTACCGCCACTGGAACGCCCAAGACCCATGACGGGGTCGTGGAGTCGATCCGGGCGCTACGCGTCGCACGTAGCGGCGCGATCAAGGCACGCACAGCCTCGATCAACGCGCTGCGGCAGACCCTCATCACCGCGCCAGCCGAGCTCCGCGAACAGATGGCCGGACTCGGACAGGCTGAGCTGATCGCGACCTGCGCGCGACTGCGTCCGACACCGGACCTGCGCGACCCCGCGCAAGGGATCAAGACCGCGCTGCGCCGGATCGCACGGCGCTGCCAGCACCTCAGCGAAGAGATCACCGATGCCGATCACGACCTCAAGACCCTGATCACCGCCACCGCACCCGACCTAGTCGACCAGATCGGCGTCGGCACCGAGGTCGCCGGACAACTCCTGATCACCGCTGGCGACAACCCCCACCGGCTCCGCTCCGAGGCCGCGTTCGCAGCCCTGTGCGGCGTGAGCCCACTTCCCGCGTCCTCGGGCCGAACCGACCGACATCGCCTCAACCGCGGCGGTGACCGAGCAGCCAACTGCGCGCTCTACACAGTCGTCATGGTCCGCATGCGCTACGACCAACGCACCCGCGACTACGTGGCCAGACGCACCGAGCAGGGCCTCACCAAACGAGAGATCATGCGCTGCCTCAAACGCTACGTCGCCCGCGAACTATTGCCCCTCATCCGAGAAGCACTAGGCGACACGGCACCAGCGCCCGACATCCACATTGCCGCTTGACGATCTATAGGAGCTTCAGG
>NZ_BAAGSB010000024.1:0-1347 GCF_054782655.1 Nocardioides montaniterrae
TCCTATGGTCTGTCAAGTGGTGATCGGGCCGTGTTCGAGTAGTCGGTAGAGGTCGCGGGCGATGTAGCGCTTCAGGCAGCGCTTGATCTCCCGGTTCGTCTTGCCCTCGGTGGTGCGTCGGGCGGCGTAGGCGCGGGTGGTCTCGTCGTAGCGGATGCGGGACAGGGCGATGGTGTGCAGGGCGCGGTTGAGCTGACGGTCGCCGTAGCGATTGAGTCGGTGGCGGGTGGTGACTTGGCCGCTGTTGGCTGGGATTGGAGCAGTGCCCGCAAGCATCGCGAAGGCTGCTTCGGAGTGGATCCGGCCGGGGTGGGACCAGGCGCACAGCACTGTCGCGGCCACGATGGGCCCGATGCCGGGTTGGTCGAGGAGGTCGGGCCGCCACGAGCGGACGACGCTCAAGATGGCCTTCTCGTGCTCGGCTGCTTCCTCGGTGAGGGTGTGAGCACGGCGGGCCAGGGACCGCAGTGCGACGACGGTTGCCGTGGTTTCCACGTCCCAGCGGGGGTTCACCCGCATGCTTGCGGCGGTCCGGATCATCGCCGGGCCCTTCTTGTCGCGGAACCGTTCGCGGATCGGCTCAGGTGCGGCGATCACCAGGCTGAAGACCTGCCGGTGTGCATCGCCCGCGGCCTGGACTGCTGATCGGCGCGCGGCCAGCAGAACCGACAGTGCTTGACGGTCGCCGCCGCCACGCGGGGTGCCCAGCTTGGCTCGGGAGAGCGCTTCGTGGGCAGCGCGGATCGCGTCCAGCGGGTCGGACTTGGCGCCGTTGCGTCGCTTGGCTCGCTCCGGGCGGTCGAGTTCGATCACGACCTCCTCACCGCGCTCAAGGTGCCGGGCCAGGCCGGCGCCGTGCCCACCGGTGCCCTCGATCGCCCACGCCCGCAGCGCCGCGTGCTGGTCGGCGAACTCCACCAGCTGGGCGTAGCCATCCGAGGTGGCTTCGACGGTGATCTCGTCGAGCACACCGCCGGTCGCGGCGTCGACCACCGCGGCGGAGTGGGTGTGGACGTGGGTGTCGACACCAATCACGACATCGACCACTTCGCGTAGATCGGTCACACTGGTCATGCGTTCTCTCCTTGCCTGGGAGTGGATGTGGTTCCGGTCCGGGGCGGAGATTCGGCAGGACTGTGATGAGACACGGCCGGTGCGCGAACACCGGACGGTCAAGCTCCTGATCAGGCCAGCTACTCCGACCGGGCCGGGGCCGGCAGCCACGGGCGGACAAGTCCGCGGAAGGGCACGAAGCCAGTCAAGGATTGGGTCACGCCCGCGACTACCGGCAAACAGCCCATCAGCATCAGGCTGCGAAGAGAAGCCTCACAGTCAAGGATCCTCGCT
>NZ_BAAGSB010000025.1:0-1253 GCF_054782655.1 Nocardioides montaniterrae
ATTGGGTCACGCCCGCGACTACCGGCAAACAGCCCATCAGCATCAGGCTGCGAAGAGAAGCCTCACAGTCAAGGATCCTCGCTTCGCTCGGCCCGCTTCGCGGCGGCCTTCGGCCGTCCTTGACTGCGGGTCCCTGGCGGCGCGCTGGTGGCGCGGAGGTCGGCACGGCCTTCGGCCGCGCCGACGCGATGCGGCCGCCTTCGGCGGCCCCATCGAGGTGTTCGTTGGGCCGTGTTCGACATTGTGGAGTTCTGGGGTCACCAGGTGGCTCTGGGACTCCACGATCTGGGTCTAGGGCCGACGGTGGAACCGCCAGGCGCCGGTCGGCATGACTTCATGGGTCATCCGGGGGTCGTGGCCGATGTGGTGGTGATGGCTGCAGAGGAGCACGCCATCAGCGAGGTCGGTCTTCCCGCCCTGACTCCACGGATGCGAATGATGTGCTTCGCACCAGGTGGCGGGGACCGTGCAGCCTTCGGCGCGGCATTGCTTGTCTCGGAGACGGAGGGCCTTGTGCTGGGCCGGTGAGTAGAGGCGTCGTGCTCGGCCGAGGTCGAGGATCTCGCTCTTGCCGCCGAGGACGACGGGGATGATCTTGGCGGTGCAGGCCAGCCGCCGGGCTTCGTCAGCGGTGATCTGGAGATCGCCCTCCAAGGAGCCGATGATCCCGGCGGTGGCGAGATCGCGACGAAGGTCGTCGAGCGGGATCGTCACCATCACGGTCGTGGCGTCGCCGCCGTGATCCGGGAGCTTCTTGGGGTCGAGGTGCTCCAACAACGCACAGAACGCTTCGCCAAGACGACGACTCCGCGGGAGGCGCTCACCGGTCGAGACCCGCGGCGAGGAGAACGCATCCAGGTAGGTCTCGAGGCGCGCCGCGACGGCGTCGGGCACTTGGCCGACGATCCGGGTGATCCCGTCGCCGAGGCGCTTGAACCGGATCGAGGTCTTGACCCGCGCGGAGCGTTCCTCGCGCTCCAACGCGCGGGCGTCGGCCTCATCTGCGATCTCGGGCGCGACCACCGAAAGGATCCGGTCGCCCAGGGTGCGGAGCTCACGCGGCCCGAACTGGCCGGCCAGCTCCACGAGGTGCTTCTCGGCACGACGGCGGGTGACCTGGTCGATCTCGGGCGGGAGCTTCTCGAGGCCGGCGACAATCACCTGCGCCTGGGCGCGGTTCACGGAACCTTTGCGCATGCCTGCGCCGACCTGGCGCCACCGTTCGTCGATCGCCTCTGCCAGCCTCAGCTCGG
>NZ_BAAGSB010000026.1:0-1246 GCF_054782655.1 Nocardioides montaniterrae
AGTGCAGGTTTCCCTGGGCGGGCTCGCAGGGTCATCGCAACAACAGTCCGTTGATCAGCTCTGAGGGTGCAGCGTAGTCAAGGCGTTTGCGTGGGCGGTCGTTGAACTGGTCCTGGACCCAGGCGAGGTCTTCCTTGGAGTGGACCGACAGGTCGGTGCCTTTGGGGAAGTACTGCCGGAGCAGGCCGTTGGTGTTCTCGTTGGTCGCGCGTTGCCAGGGCGAGTGGGGGTCACAGAAGTAGACCCGCAGGCCGGTGATCTCGGCGATCTCGCGGTGGCGTGACAGCTCCTTGCCCTGGTCCCAGGTCAGGGTCTTGCGGAGCTTGGCCGGTAGCGCGGTCATGGCCTCGGTGATCGCAGCGGTGACCTGCTCGGCGCCGTGCCCATCTGGCAGGTGCAGCAACAGCGTGTAGCCGGTGACACGTTCGACCAGTGTCCCGATCGCTGAGGCGTTGTTCTTGCCGGTGATCAGGTCGCCCTCCCAGTGGCCCGGCACGCGACGCTCGGCGACCTCTTCCTCACGCTCGACGATGTTGACCATGTCCGGGATCCGGCCGCGGCCATCAGATCGCCGTTGGCGGGCCTCGGCACGGGTGACCCGGCGGGCGCGGCCACTGCGCAGGCACGCCTTGAGCTCATCGCGCAGCGCGCCGCGTCCTTGGACGAACAGCTCGCGGTAGATCGTCTCGTGGTGCACCTGCATCTCCGGATCATCGGGGAACTCTCGACGTAACTGTCCCGCGATCTGCTCCGGGGACAACAACGCCTCCAGCCCCACCGCGACCCGCCTGCACAGCACCGGGTTCGTTTCGAGCTTGGTTTCCTTGGGACGACGAGCCTGGTCCTCGGCCAGCAGCTGAGCGCGATCAGCCCGGTAGGCGGACCGTCCCTCCTTGCCGCCGACCTCGCGGCTGACCGTCGAGCACGTTTTTCCGATCACCGTCGCGATCACCGTGAAGCTCAACCCGCCACGGCAACCGTTCTCGATCGAGCGCCGATCCGCCAACGTCAACCGGAACCCCGAGGGGGTCTCACACCGTTCCATCACCCCGCCAGCGTGGTTGATCCACCGGCGACCAGCCGAGTCCGACGCACCAACCGCCACCGCGGCATCCGAGGGACTTGCGCCCCCGCGGACCCCGTCCCAGAACCCCCGACGTACCTCTCGCGACACCCTCACACCGTGCGGCACCACACACCACCCTCACCTCAGGTGTTGCGATGACCCCACGAATCCGCCCTGCAT
>NZ_BAAGSB010000027.1:0-1224 GCF_054782655.1 Nocardioides montaniterrae
CAAACAGCCCATCAGCATCAGGCTGCGAAGAGAAGCCTCACAGTCAAGGATCCTCGCTGCGCTCGGCCCGCTTCGCGGCGCCTTCGGCGTCCTTGACTGCGGGTCTCTGGCGGCGCGCTGGTGGCGCGGGTGTCGGCGGCTCGCTTCGCTCGCGCCGACGCGATGCGGCCGCCTTCGGCGGCCACATCGGTGCGTTCGTTGGGCCGTGTTCGACATTGTGGAGTGCTGGGGTCACCGGGTGGCTCTGGGACTCCACGATCTGGGTCTAGGGCCGGCGGTGGAACCGCCAGGCGCCGGTCGGCATGACTTCATGGGTCATCCGGGGGTCGTGGCCGATGTGGTGGTGATGGCTGCAGAGCAGGACGCCGTCCTCGAGGTCGGTCTTCCCGCCGGCTGACCATGGATGTGAATGATGTGCTTCGCACCAGGTGGCGGGGATCGAGCAGCCTTCGGCGCGGCACTGCTTGTCGCGGAGTCGGAGGGCTTTGCGCTGGGCGGCATTGAAGAGGCGTTGAGTTCGGCCGAGGTCGAGGATCTCGCCCTTGCCACCGAGGACGACGGGGATGATCTTGGCGGTGCAGGCCAGGCGCCGGGCCTCGTTGGCGCTGATGCGGAGGTCGCCGTCGATAGAGCCGATGACGCCGGCAGTGGCGAGGTCGCGACGCAGGTCGTCGAGCGTCACGGTGACCATCACGGTCGTGGCGTCGCCGCCGTGGTCGGGCAGCTTGCTCGGGTCGAGGTGCTCGAGCAGCGCACAGAACGCTTGACCGAGCTTGCGGTGGCGGGGCAGCACTTCTGCGTCCTGCCTGGGAGACGTGTAGGCGTCGAGGTAGGTCTCGAGGCGTGCAGCGACCGCATCGGGGACCTGGCCGATGATCCGGGTGATGCCGTCGCCGAGGCGCTTGAACCGGATCGAGGTGTTGACCCGAGCGGAGCGTTCTTCGCGTTCGAGTGCCTTCGCGTCGGCCTCGTCGGCGATGTCGGGCGCGACTACCGAGAGGATCCGGTCGCCCAGGGTGCGGAGCTCACGCGGCCCGAACTGACCGGCGAGCTCCACGAGGTGCTTCTCGGCCCGGCGCCTCGTGACCTGGTCGATCTCGGGCGGCAGCTTCTCCAACGCCGCGACGATCACCTGCGCCTGGGCGCGGTTCACGGAACCTTTGCGCATGCCTGCGCCGACCTGGCGCCACCGTTCGTCGATCGCCTCTGCCAGCCTCAGCTCGG
>NZ_BAAGSB010000028.1:0-1214 GCF_054782655.1 Nocardioides montaniterrae
CGCGGAATCCATCGGTCTAAGCAACGCTGACCCGCAAGGAGCGTTGTGGTGCGTAGAGCGATCCCGTACGAGACACGTGAAGAGCTACTGGAGCTGGTGTGCGCGGGCATGCCGCTGGCGAGATCGGCCGGGCTCCTCGGCGTGTGCAGGCCGACTGCTGAGCGGTGGTGGCGTGAGTCTGGCGTGATGGATCTGAGTCCTCAGACGGGAGCGTGTGGTGGGCTGCCCGGGTCGGTGCCGCTTTCGAAGCCTGGGAGCGGCACTGAGAGGCGCGCGCTGACTGGCGAGGACCGTGCTGTGATCGCCGCCGGGCTGCGTGCCCGCTGGTCCTACAGGCAGATCGGGCAGGCGATCGGCCGGGACAAGTCGGTGGTCTGCCGAGAGGTCGCCCGTAACCGCGGGCCGGACGGTTCTTACGTGGGCGCGGTCGCGCATCGTGCCGCACACGAGCGGCGACGGCGGCCCAAGGGGTTCAAACTCGTGGACAACCCGGGTCTGTGCCGCCGGATCGAGGAGTGGATGGACCAGGGCTGGTCGCCGAAGCTGATCGCGCTGGTGCTCGCTGCCGACCATCCGCGCGGGAGCATGGGGCGTGTGGCGGCAGAGACGATCTACCAGGCGCTGTACGTGCAGACCCGCGGCAAGTTGCGCGCCGACCTGCATAAACAGCTCAGCCTGAAGCGCTCGGTACGCAAGCACCGCGGCGGTGAGCACCGCGGCGGCAAGCCCGGCGGGTCTGCCTACGTCAACGCGTTCAAGATCAGCGAGCGTCCTGCTGAGGCCGAGGACCGCGCGGTGCCCGGGCACTGGGAGGGCGACCTGATCCTCGGCACCGCCTGCGGGTCCGCGGTGGGCACCCTGGTGGAACGCTCGACCCGGTTCACGATCCTGCTCCACCTGCCCGGACGCCATGACGCGGAGTCCGTCGCGGAGGCGATGATCCGGGAGATGAGCCGGCTGCCCGAGCATCTGCGGCGCTCGATCACCTGGGACCGGGGCAGCGAGTTGGCTGCCTACGAACGCATCCAGCTCGAGCTCGGCACCCCGGTCTACTTCTGCGACCCACACTCGCCTTGGCAGCGCGGCACGAACGAGAACACCAACCGGTTGTTGCGGTTCTGGCTGGAGAAAGGCACTGACCTGTCCGTGCACACCGCCGAGGACCTCCAGCGGATCGCCGACACCCTGAACCAGAGGCCACGCCCTACCCTGGA
>NZ_BAAGSB010000029.1:0-1167 GCF_054782655.1 Nocardioides montaniterrae
TGCATGTAGATAATCACCCTTAGGTGCATTAGGCGTTGTAAAGAATGTTAGAGATACTAGTCGGAATGAATAGAAAGCAGTAAAGACAGCTGAAATTGTACCAAGCCAATAAGCAATTGTTCCTGATACTTCATATTGTCCTAGTGCTACTTCTAGAATTAGATCCTTACTATAGAATCCTGTCATAAATGGTAGTGCCATTAGTGATAGTGATCCAATTAGAATTGCTGTATATGTAAATGGTAGGAAATTTACTAGACCTCCTAGTCGTCGTAGATCTTGTTGATCTGCCATACCATGAATTACTGCACCTGCTGCTAGGAATAGTAGAGCCTTAAAGAAAGCGTGATTTACTAGATGAAATAGTGCTACATTATATTGTGATAGTCCTACTGCCATAAATAGATATCCCATTTGTGAACATGTACTATATGCAATTACTCGCTTTAGATCATTTTGTAGTAGACCTGTTGTTGCTGCAAAGAATGCTGTTAGAGCCCCTACCCATGTAATTACTACAAGTACTGTAGGACCATATTCAATAATTGGTGATGATCGTAGCATTAGATATACTCCTGCTGTTACAAGAGTAGCAGCGTGAATTAGAGCTGATACTGGAGTAGGACCTTCCATAGCATCCGGTAGCCATGTATGTAGAGGAATATTAGCAGACTTAGCCATAGCACCAACTAGTAGTAGTAGTCCAATAATAGTAATAGCTGTTTCGTTAATGTAAGGAGCTACTGAAAATACTGAAGCATAATCTACATTACCAAATACCCAGAAAATTGCAAAGAATCCTACTGATAGGAACATATCACCTACTCGGTTAACTGTTAGAGCCTTCATACCTGCCTTATTTGCTTGCATTCGAGTATACCAGAAGTTAATTAGTAGATATGATGAAATTCCAATACCTTCCCAACCTACAAACATAATAAAGTAATTATCACCTGTTACAAGAACAAGCATAAAGAAAGTAAACATAGATAGATATGAAAAGAATCGTTGGTTATGTGGATCTCCTGCCATGTAAGAAATTGAGTAAAGGTGTACTAGTGATGATACAATAAGTACAGGTAGTAGCATTGAAACAGTAAGACTATCAAATAGGAATCCCCATTGTACAAGCATAAATTCTGAATCAATCCATGATCCAATAACAAT
>NZ_BAAGSB010000030.1:0-700 GCF_054782655.1 Nocardioides montaniterrae
GAGCAAGACTTTGGAGTTGACCTTGGGTGACAAAAAATGGGGTGGTGTCAATAGCCACCTGGGTGAGTATGTGATGTGAGAAGGATGGTACCCCATCCTGTTGGCGAAGATGCAATCACCAACAAAAAAATTTGGTAAGCACCCTGAACCGACTTGAGGGTGTGTCAGGATGCATGAGCAGACTCAGCCTTTTATCTTCGGCCTCACTGGCACACGCTTGAAGATCAGAGGCAGTCATATAACCCTGTCCCCATTATCAGCTTGAGAACACGGGCACTCTTGCACGTCAAAAAAATGTACCCATTGGAAGCGGCGCTAGGGCCAAGCGGCTTGTCGCTGTCAATCTTATCGACAGGCTGGTGTTTCCTTCGTTCCCTTTCGTCTTTCAACTCGTCTTAGGAAGGAAACAAGATAAAGTAGGACAAGACAAGTAGGGAGGTTAGTGTTATAATCTTATCCACGGCCATAGCCTTCATACAGCACCCTGCCCCGTCCGATCCAGGAAGTTAAGCTGAAGAGCGCTCGGTTAGTACCACGGTGGGGGACCACGTGGGAATCCCGGGTGCCGTGGTTCTTCTCTTTTTGCTTTTTGCCTGTTACATCATCATCATCTTAAAGAGGAAGAGTAAAAGGGAGGATAAAGGAAAGGCAGGTCTGCAGAAAAGGTGAGAAGAACGGGAAAAGAGAGAGAGAGCGAGAG
>NZ_BAAGSB010000031.1:0-639 GCF_054782655.1 Nocardioides montaniterrae
GCGCCTTGATCTGGTTGATGGTCTGGGTCTGTTGAGTGACCAGCATCTGCCGATTGACCTGCAGGATCCGCACTATTTCCGCGGTTCCGTCATCACGCTTGGGTATCGCCGATGCACGACCCGACAGAGCGGCACGGGCCGCGGTGTAGGCGTCAGCAGCATCGCTCTTGCCGTTCAGCCGACGGTCGACCTTGTCGCCGGGGGTCGTCTCTTGGAGTCGCCAACCCGCAGCATGCAGTACTCGTTTGAGTCCGGCGCCGTAGGAGTTGGTGCCCTCGACCGCGGCGACCCGGACCGTGCCAAGGGCTTCAGCCCAGGCCACGACAGCGTTATAGCCAGCTGCGTCCGCTGGGAACGCACGGTCATCGACCGGGCGGCCTGCCTGGTCGATGGCTGCTACGTGGTGGACCAGCAAGTGGGTGTCGACACCGACATAGATGCCCGTTCTTGATCTGTCGCTCATGATGGACACATCCCTTCGTTTGGGGTGCGTCGGGTCGGCGGGCAGACAAATCAGTGAAGGGCAGTCTGTTGCCGCAGGCTCCTATCAAGTCATGCAGGCCGGCCCGGCGCGATCATTCAGATGACGCCCGGCCGCAGCCGACACTTCGAAACCAAGACAGCCAGCGGCGTCAGATA
>NZ_BAAGSB010000032.1:0-632 GCF_054782655.1 Nocardioides montaniterrae
GGTTGATGGTTAGCTCCTCTTTTCAGAATTGCATCATACTGTCGATATTCTAGTGGCACGCGTGTAGCCCACTCCATAAGGGTCATGAAGACTTGTCATAGTCCTCCTAAACTAGATTTTTATAAAATCTAGACTATAAAACATATAGATTCATAGTGAGGATTGCGTTAGTTATACGGAATCAACCATAGGTCTCACGAACACTAACTGACGACAGCCATGCAACACCTGTCTAAGATGCAAGAAGTGGTAAGATTTTACGCGGGCTATCGGATTAAACGGCATGCTTCACTCCATGTGCCTAAGAACGGTCTAATCATTGACGTTTCGGTCTTTCGACTGTACTATGCAGGTGGCAGACTTTAGCGTTAGCAACGAAAACCAATAGTTAATCCACTGATCTCATAGTCTGCATCGTTTACGGCAAGAAGTATCCGGGTATCGAATCCGGTTCCATGCTCTTGCTTTCGTACCTTACAGTCAGTCAATACTTAGTAGAATGCTTACGCCTTTAGTACACCCCTTGGTATCAAAGAATATTAGCCCTCCTCCAAGTGTTGGTTCTACCCCTATATGACTCTAGATCAATAATATGATCAAGCTACGTACCCTGTACACCTATTCAAAACTCC
>NZ_BAAGSB010000033.1:0-631 GCF_054782655.1 Nocardioides montaniterrae
GTATGGAACATATGATAAAGAATAGTAAAGCAAGGTAGAGTTCGTGTCACAACACTAACTCCATAGTGAATACCAGAAGGAAGAGTCGATTGTACCAGAGAGGGCATACTTGAGCAATAATGAGCTAGCACCTGAAAACAATGCCAGATAAAGCCAAAATTATGAATGGACTGCTTGATTGCTAGTCGAGCATTAGAGTTACCCTGCTTGTGCTTCATCATCCAAGCATCAGAAAGGATCATGCCAACCAGAATACAAAGAGTATTGAAAGGGATACCTACCATATTTCGAATAATAATATTGAATTGAGGGTACCCTACAGTCGAACCATGATTGGTACCATATGGTACAATACTAGTACAAGTATTATTAGGTAGAATCTTATACTTGGTCGCACGAGGGTATAGATAGCTAAGAGGTACTGTGATAATATTAAAAACAGTAATAATATAGTTGGCCAGTATATGAAGTGGGCCTAGCACTTCGTTTAGCCATGAGAATACCTTAATACCTGTTGGTACTGCGATGATCATAGAAGCTGCTGTAAAGTAAGCTCGAGAAGTCGGAGGCCAAGCGGTCTTAGGAAGACAAGATCCGACGTCAACTCCTTGGCTCACAGAACGACATGGCT
>NZ_BAAGSB010000034.1:0-589 GCF_054782655.1 Nocardioides montaniterrae
CTACAGTATTTACAGCAGTACCAACTATTACAACATATCCTATTATTATTCTATTTACAACTTGTGGTGCTTCATTCCTAGTCTCAAGTGCAGATCTAGTATCAGTATATCTAAGTATTGAACTACAATCATTTGCAGTATATATTCTAGCTACTCTTTATCGAGATTCAGATTCTGCTACAGCAGCTGGTCTAAAGTATTTCCTACTAGGAGGACTATCATCAGCTCTAATTCTACTAGGATCAGCACTAATTTATGGATATACAGGTCTAACAAATCTAGAAAATATTTATACACTACTATCAGTATCAGAAACAAATGAAATGAATCTATGTGCTATTGGTCTATTTATTTTTGTTATTGGTTTCCTATTTAAGATTTCAGCTGCTCCATTCCATAATTGGGCTCCTGATGTATATGATGGAGTACCAACAATTGTGACAACATGGCTAACAATTATGCCAAAGCTATCAATTCTAATTCTACTACTTGAAGTACAAGCAGGTGTAGGACAATCATTTACAGTATGGACAAATCTGCTACTAGTATCATCACTACTATCACTAGTAATTGGTACTGTAGTAGGACT
>NZ_BAAGSB010000035.1:0-555 GCF_054782655.1 Nocardioides montaniterrae
CATAAGATATGCGTGGTATGGTGTTGGACTTGGGATTGTCCATTCTAGAGATGTACTGTATGAAGATTCTGTTAGATATGATGGTGTGCTCATAAAGTATCCTGGTGTTCCCCAGGGGTTCATAGATGCAACTGGTTGTGATACTAACATATCGTAAATTACGTATAGAAATAGAACTGTAGCTACAACTGAAATCATTGATCCAATAGAGCTAATGTAGTTCCATCCTTCGTAAGCATCAGGATAGTCAGGAATTCGTCGAGGCATTCCAGGTAGTCCTAGGAAGTGTTGTGGCATGAATGTAGTATTTACACCAATGAATAGAGTCCAGAAGTGGATTTGTGCTAGTCGTTCGTTGTACATCTTACCGAAGATCTTAGGTGCCCAGTAGTAGAATCCAGCGAAGATAGAGAACACAGCACCCATTGAAAGTACGTAGTGGAAATGGGCCACTACATAGTAGGTATCATGCATTGCTACGTCCATTGAAGCGTTTGCTAGTACTACTCCTGTTAGTCCTCCAATTGTAAATAGAGCTACAAATCCTAGTCCCAA
>NZ_BAAGSB010000036.1:0-531 GCF_054782655.1 Nocardioides montaniterrae
TAGATCGGCTCGACTGACACGACACCCGCGAAGGCGAGGCGGGAGGTGTTCACCGCACGCAGCATCGGGTGCTCTGACACCGATGCTGCGGTCATGGCGACTCCCGAGAGATGAGGCTTGATTCGTACCTTCATCATACATGTGTTCGAACGATTCCTCAATGCAAGATTCGACCAAACGTGCAGGTCAGAGCCGCTTTTCGCTGCCAGCGGAATCCGCCGGAGGCGGCCGCTTGGCGGCGGCGCGAGCGAAGCGAGCCGCCGCCCATCCGCGCCGCGATCCGAACGTCCGGGACCCGCGGTCAAGGACGCCGTAGGCGCCGCGGAGCGGGCCGAGCGAAGCGAGGATCCTTGACGGCGGGGGACGGTCGGATAAGCGCGGCCGCCAGTCGAGGACGCGGAGCACCGACCACGGAGCGACCGGCCACGTAGAGCGAGTTGGTTTCGAAGCTCCTATTGAGTCAAGGCGGGGTAGAGCTCGCGGATGATGGCTCGTTTGAGGAGGCGGAGGGCGTCGCGTCGGGTCTTGCCT
>NZ_BAAGSB010000037.1:0-531 GCF_054782655.1 Nocardioides montaniterrae
CTACATAGATACCAATTACAGCAATCGACGCAAATAATTGTTCCGCATCGAATGGTGTCACTTTCGAGGCAGTCACGTTTAAACTCAGGTAGATATGGCGCTTGCAACACGAAAAAACCTCTTTTGAGCTAATCCCACAAAAACGATGCGGAGGGATTACTCTACCAATATTTGTACAACATCAGCATCCGGCACCGCAATGAATGCGAATAATTTCTTCCAATCCAATGGTGGTATTTATAGACCTCTCACTGTAACACACAGGGAGATACAGGCCTTTAAAGACGAAAAAACCCCCTGGTCGGACGGACATTATGCTACTAGGAAGGATTACAAGCCGAATTCTTGTTCTACCTATATGACAAGCTTACCCATAGGTAGAAACAGTGCTTCCGCATTTAATCATGATATTTACAAAGTGATCACATCGAAACTCAGCTTGATATCCGTCTTAAGGCGTGAAAAAAGTGCTTTTGCTGATGGACAAGAAATTGTGCAGGTAGACTGCAATCTGAATATTGCTTCTAGTTA